>JAGQYJ010000004.1:24233-28131 GCA_020436145.1 Cyclobacteriaceae bacterium
TATTTTTGGTATATCAGCCTCATCTTTTACATAATCATCCATAGTTATTATGTATGAGCTTTTACTGGGATACAAGCTTTTTATGTAGTTGGATAAACTTGTTTTACCTGCCCTGCTTACTCCGCCAATACCAATTGATAAACCACCCATTTTGTAAAAAATTAGTTCGTGCTCTGCTCCATGATGGTAAATAATTTTGAGAGGTCAGGAGTGATAATAATTTCAGTTCTTCTGTTTTTTGCCTTATTAGCATCCGAATTATTGGGAGTTACTGGAGAGAACTCACCTCTTCCTGCTGGCGTAAGCGCATTAGGATTGACTCCGGCATCTACCAATATCTTCACAATGGAAGTGGCCCTCAAAACGCTCAAGTCCCAGTTGTCCTGCATGTATTTAGATTTGCCCGCAATAGGTACGTTATCGGTATGACCTTCGATTAGCACATGAATATCCGGGGTTGATTTAAGCACACTAGCCAGTTGTTCCAATGCTTGTTTTCCTTTGGCATCAACTTGTATACTGCTCGATTTAAACAGCAGTTGCTCTGATAAGGAAACATAGATTTTTCCATTTCTTTGTTCTACACTTAACTCATTGCTACCAAAATTGAGAAGTGCTTTGCTAATATCATCTTTGAGTTCCTTAATTGCCTTCTGAGACTCAGCAACGATATCTTCCAGCTCTTTCACGCGGGCTTCACGTATTGCAAGGCTATCTTCAAGTAATTCATTATTATAACTTGCTTCTTTAAGCGTAGTCTGCAAAGCAAGTAGACGTTCTTGTTGCTCTTTTAGGTCACGGGTCATTTTGCCACTATTGTTAAGCGCATTATTATAATAAGTCTGGAGTTTATCATAATCTGCCTGAAGATCATTAAGTTTTGTACTTGTCTTTGTCAATTCAGTTTCAATAGCCTCCTTGTCTGATGTAGTCCTTTTAAGGGCTGTTTCCAGGCTATCCTTTTTCTGGCTTAGTCCTTCTATATCTTTTTGCATTTCAAGCATATCCGCTTCCATTTTTACCTTTTCAGCCAGGAGTTCATCAAACTGTTTTTTAGGCACGATACACTGGGTCAAAAAGCCTATGATTACTATTCCTAAGAAAGAACTTAATACGGTACGCATAGAGTAGTTTTTAAAAATACAAAAGCAAATTTTGTGCAAATATAGTTTAGTAAAGATGTATGAAGTATTCCGTAGTATACTTTCTAAATAAATGACGAAAAATACCCATAATTTATCAAGAAACCTGAGTTTTCGTTTACTTAAACTGTACTTTTGCAGCAAATTAAATAAGCAATGATCAAGTCCATTTTTTTATCTTCTGCAGAACCCTATTCGGGCAAATCTTTGGTGACTTTAGGGGTATTCGAAACTATATTGAGAAGAACACCCAAGGTGGCATTTTTTAAACCGATTATCCGGGATCAGCCTGAAGGAGGAACGGATAAAAACATAGAGTTAATCAAGACCCGCTATAATCTCTCTCAAACATTTGAACAATCTTTTGCCTATTACAGGACCGAGGCACAAAAGCTTATTGGTCATGGAAAAATAGATGAATTTGTTGAGACGATATTGTTGAAATATAAGGCTCTTGAGGAAGAGAACGACTTTGTTATTGTTGAAGGATCGGACTATATAGGGGAGGGCTCGTATTTCGAGTTTGATATTAACGCTCTGGTGGCCAAGAACCTTGGGCTTCCAACACTAATTATTGGGTTGGGTAAAGGGCGTTCAATGGAGGAGATATTGAATCCTATTACAATGGCGGTAGAAACTTTCAGCCATCAGGATACCAAAATACTTGGAGTTGTCATTAATCGTGTTTTACCAGAAAGAACACAGGAGCTTCTTAAAGAAATGAAGAAGCAACTCCCACGCAATTCCGGATTCCACTCTGTTATTCCAATGGATCCTGTTTTGAGCAGTCCCACCTTAAGAGAAGTAGCAGATCAGTTAGGTGCCCATGTGCTATTTGGTGAAGATAAACTTGACAACCTTGCTATGGCGTTTCAGTCTGTAGCCATGCAGTTGAACAATTATCTCAAAGTAATGAAAGATGGCAGTGTTGCTATTACGCCAGGTGACCGTTTGGATATTTTAATGGGTGCCTTGCAGGCAAATAGTTCAAGAAATTTTCCGAGCATTTCCGGAATGGTACTTACTGGGGGGTATGACCCACCCAAAGAAGTGTTTAAGTTACTCGAAGGATTACCGGATGTCTTTCCTGTTCTTTCGGTTAAAGAATATACGTTTCAAACATCCGTGAATGCGGGAAACATAGCTTCGTCTATTTCTACAGAAAGTGAGCGCAAAATCAATCTTGCCCTTGAACTTTTTGATAAACACGTTGATTTGGAGGCTTTTAATGAAAGTGTTGTGAGTACTCAGGCAGCGGGCATGACACCCAAGATGTTTATATACCACTTGCAGAAGCTTGCCTCACAAAACAAGAAACGAATTGTACTCCCTGAAGGTACCGATGACCGTGTTTTAAAAGCAATCGAAATTCTTCAAAAGAAAGATGTGGTAGATATGGTGGTTCTTGGCCATGAAGAAGATATCAAAAACAAGGCAAAATCACTTGGTTTGTTAATTGATTTCAACAAAACACCAATTATTGATCCTACAAACACTGAAAAAAGTGAAGCCTATTCGCAAGAACTCTATGAACTGAGAAAATCAAAAGGAGTTTCACTTGAAATGGCCACAGACCTTATGACGGATGTTTCCTACTTTGGAACCATGATGGTACACAAAGGTGAGGCTGATGGGATGGTATCAGGCGCTGCACATACAACACAACATACCATTAGGCCGGCATTGCAGTTTATAAAAACCAAACCCGGATACAATGTTGTATCTTCAGTTTTTTTTATGTGCCTGGAAGACAGGGTAGTAGCCTACGGAGACTGTGCGGTAAACCCTAATCCCACTTCAGAGGAGTTGGCGGAGATAGCAATAGCTTCAGCAGAAACAACCAAGCGATTTGGTATTGAGCCTAAGGTAGCGCTTTTGTCCTACTCTTCAGGAGAATCCGGCAAAGGAGCTGAGGTAGACAAGGTGCGCAATGCTACTAAAATTTTTAAAGAAAAAGCCCCTCAATTTAAGGTGGAAGGACCCATTCAGTATGATGCAGCAGTAGATGCTTCGGTTGGAAAGAAAAAGCTTCCAAACTCTGAAGTGGCAGGGCAAGCCAGTGTATTGGTATTCCCGGATTTGAATACTGGAAATAATACCTATAAGGCGGTACAACGAGAAACAGGGGCCATAGCAATTGGTCCAGTATTGCAAGGTTTGAACAAACCTGTAAATGACCTTAGCCGCGGTTGTCTGGTTGAAGATATTGTAAATACAGTAATCATCACTGCTATTCAAGCTCAGGAAGGGTAGATTTTGAATTAATATTATTAATGAAAGTACTTGTAATAAATACCGGCAGTTCATCTATTAAATATCAATTGTTCGAAATGCCTGAAGGTAATGTTTTATGTGCAGGCCTTGTTGAACGTATTGGAGAATCTTCAGGTAAGGTGACCCATAAACAGCTGAATGATGGGCAGGAAAATGTTTATAAGAAGGAGCAACCTATTGCTGATCATTCCACGGGCATGCAACTAATTGCAGCGCTGTTGGTAGATACAACACATGGGGTTTTGGCAGATTCAAGTGAGGTTGGAATGGTAGGTCATAGAGTGGTGCATGGAGGTGAAGACTTTTCGAGCACAACCCGAATAACTGATGCTGTTAAGAATAAAATTAAAGAGTTGTCGCCATTGGCTCCATTGCATAACCCACCTAATCTAATTGGGATAGAGGTTGCTGAACAGATTTTTCCGAATGCTGTTCAAATAGGTGTTTTTGATACTGCTTTTCATCAAACTCTTCCTGAAATG
>JAGQYJ010000004.1:28227-30174 GCA_020436145.1 Cyclobacteriaceae bacterium
CATGCCTACAGGTATGCAATACCAAATAGCTTATACGAAGAACATGGTATCAGGGTGTACGGATTTCATGGTACCTCACATCGATACATTACCAAAAGGGCTGCAAAAATCCTCAATAAACCATTAGATGAGGTTAATCTTATTACTATCCACCTTGGTAACGGGGCCAGCATGGCCGCTGTTAAATATGGTAGGAGCATTGATACGACATTAGGATTGACTCCTTTGCCTGGCCTGGTCATGGGAACCCGAAGTGGAGATATTGATCCTGGCGTGTTATTTTATTTGAATGAGGCTCTTGGGTATTCTCTTGCTGAGATTAAGAGTCTTTTGAACAAAGAGAGTGGCCTCAAGGGATTATCTGGTGATAATGACATGCGGGGTATTACAGAGAGAGCCGAAAAAGGAGATAAGAATGCCCAACTGGCTTTGGCAGTTTATACCTACAGAATAAAGAAATACATTGGTGCCTATTTAGCTGCTATTGGTAAAGTAGATGCCCTGGTCTTTACGGCTGGAGTAGGAGAGAATAGCCCTATTGTGCGGGCAATGTCGGTTGAAGGCCTCGGTTCACTTGGGATCGAAATTGATAAAGTTAAAAACGATACCAGAGGAGGAGAGAGGAAGATTTCAACGGATAATTCACCAATAGCTATTTGGGTTATTCCAACTAATGAAGAGCTTGAAATAGCTAATCAGTCGTACGAATTGGCTGATTAGTTTTCATTAATACAAGGGTATGCTCAACATCAAAACAGAGTTTGACCAAACTCAAACACGTTTTTAGTTTCAATGACTTACCTACATTTACTTTTGTTGTAGCAATAGTTTATGAATTCAAACTCTAATGCTATGACACTAATCAAAACACGATTTCCGGCTTGGGACAATCTATCTGATTTCTTCGATGATGATTGGTTAAAAGCTAGGATGACACGACCAGAATGGACGCCAGCAGTTAATGTAATTGAGCATGACAACAATTACGAAATTGAAGTGGCAGCTCCCGGATTGAAGAAAGAAGACTTCAACGTGGAGGTAGAAAACGGAGTACTTACGATTACAGGTAAAGCAAGGGAAGAAGATGAGGAAAGAAGAAAGCACTATACGCGCAGGGAATTTAACATGCGCTCTTTCTCTCACAGCTTCACATTACCGCAAGATGTAGTTCATGATGATGTGGCAGCTAAGTATGAAGAAGGTATTTTAAGGCTTATGCTTAAAAGAACTGAGCGTAAGTTGCCACCAAAGAAAAAAGTATTGATTAAGTAATTAGAGGGCAGGTTCATTACCTGCCTTTTTTATTGAATTAATATAATCACTCAAAACCTGACCCTATCCCTGTCTTTGTGGTCATTCATGTACATATTTAGTTTTTCCATTTTTCTTCTTCCACTGCTATGTTGCATACTGGAGCAAGAAGAAATGAAAAGTACAAATGCGAATACTATAAATAATTTTCTCATGGTAATACTGGCTAGCTAATATTTATTTAACTATTTGATACCGCAAAGAGAAGATGCACAAGGCGCTTATTTACTACGTATTAGCGCGTAAATTGCAAGGGCTTTTTATACGAACTGAATTTACGAAACTGGGTACATTAACCAATCATAAGACTTTACTTCGAGCTCCTAGCTCAATGGCCTGCATGGCAGCAATGCTTTTATTTTTAAGTTCCAGCTTAATAATGGTTCGGATTTTATGAAATCCGTGTCTGCCTGCTGCTCCTGGATTTATGTAAAGCATATTGTTAAAGTTTTTATCTGTCATTACTTTAAGAATGTGAGAATGGCCACATACAAGAATATTTGGTTTTTCTTCCTTCAATTTACTTATAATACCCTTTTCATAACGTTTTGGTGTGCCAGCAATATGAGTAATATATATCTTTAAACCTTCCCGCTCAAATAGTTGGGTATTTGGTAAGGCTGCTCTCATATCGGT
>JAGQYJ010000004.1:30267-37117 GCA_020436145.1 Cyclobacteriaceae bacterium
TGTGCCGGCAATATGAGTAATATATATCTTTAAACCTTCCCGCTCAAATAGTTGGGTATTTGGTAAGGCTGCTCTCATATCGGTACCGTCTATGTTTCCATAAACTCCTATAGTAGGTTTGAATTTTATAAGTTGATCAATAATTGATATGTCACCCACATCACCGGCATGCCATATTTCATCACAATCATTAAAGTGGTGGAATATACGCTCATCCAGCCATCCGTGCGTATCGGACAGAATACCTATTTTCATTGAGTTTGCCTGGAAGTTTTCTTAGCAGCTTTTTCCTGTTCTTTTTTCAGCTTAAGCTCATCATCACGCTTTTCTTGCTGTTCTTTTTGTACGCGCTTAATTTCCTTACTGTTGTTTCTAGCACCAATGCTACTTACGACACCACTTAATGCAGTTTTAGCTGCATAATCCAGAGATATTCTAGAAGGATCCCTCTCATAGTACATTGAACCTCTTCGGCCGAACAATTTGTATTTGGAGTTATTTTTCTTAACTACGAATGTATTAGCAAAAAATGATTTTAAAGTAACTCCCATGCCTTTGGTCTTAAGGTTCTTTTTATTGTAAGCTTCAACTTTTAGGTTGTTGTACAAAAAAGACATATTTCCATAAGCATAACTGCTGTTGGCTGTGGCTTGCAGGTTGATCGACTTAATAGTTCCACTTCTAACTTTCACAAAAGCAGTTGCTTCCAGAATATTGTTAAATTCCCTGGCGTCCATGGATCCCAACCTTGCATCGAAGAAAAACAAATTATCAGGGGCTATCATATCAAAAGCCAAATTAGCAGATAGGTTTCCTTTACCCATAATTTTAGAGTTGGCCTCTACTTTTAGTATGGGATTACTCTGCAAGTCCAAAGAATCATTAGTAATGTTTGTAATAGTACTGTTGGTATTCGCAAAGGTTATACTTCCTTCTGTTAGCCCTGAAGACTGCAATGTGGTTTGTCTTATATCAATATTCTTAATTTCTATGGTATCCAATTCTATACGCAGGGGAGCATTTTTAATACTCTCCTGTAGCATTGGTATCTTGCGATCTGAAGGATAAGGCAATTGCTTGTCTTTGAAAAGGTCAAGATGCCCGTCATCTATAATTATTTTCTGACATGAAAAGTCATTTTTTTCAATAAGGTCGAACATTTTTAAATTTTTGAACGTAATTGTCCGTATAAGCAAGTCTTTCCAGTCTGCTTGAAAGCCAGCTTTTACACCATATTCGTACTTGGAATAGCGAGGTGTGAATGTTAGATTAGTTATCCTAACATCAGAAGCGGCATTTGAGACCAAAAGGGTATCGAACCCAAATTTATTAAGGCTATCTGGTAAATTAATTTTGAAATTATAGACCCTTAACCTGGCATCATCAGACATCTTTGTCAGATTAAAATTATCTCCTTTTAAGGAAGCAAGACTATCAATTTCAATATCAAACCTCAAGTCATTCAAAAAGTGCTTTTGAGCCGATGGTGTCGAGTATATCAACCTAGTGTTTTGGATCGTGAGATTGGAACTTGAAAAACTGACAGGCACAACGAAATCTGGTAGTTTCTTAGTCGAATTTGATTGAGATACTGTATCTGAAAGATATATACTCACTTCATTATTTTTGGTAAAAACTTGTTCCATCGAAAGTTGGCTTTCGAGCAGAGATATAAAATCAATTTTACGTACCGAAACACCGGGAGAAGCAATCTTTACCAACGTTTTATTTGAAATGTTCGAATAATTAATGGAGTCTGTCCACATGTTTTTTGTCTGCGTATCCAAAAATATCTTACGGATGGAAAGGGTATCCTTTTCACCTGACATCCGGGCTTGCCCAAGCTCAAAAAAACCAGCCAGGTTGTCTGCAGCGTCTTTAATTAGAGTTAACGTATCCATATGGAATGCGTTAACTACGCCTTCAATACTACTAATCGTCACATTTTTATTATTGGGTAGGTTTATATGAGAACTACCTTTATATACATCCAGTGTATCAAAATTAATACCTTCAATTTTTCCTGATAACACCCTTTTGTTAATATCTAACTTGCCAGTTTTGGACTTTCTTTTTTGTATGTTCACATTAATTTCAGGTCCTTTTAGTATTGCCTTTGAGGCATATAACCTCTTTTGATAGAACAAAAGGCCTTTATCAAGTGATTTCAATTCCAATTCTTGAAGACCTAAGTTTAAAGAATTGTCACTGTTTTTAAAGCTAAGTTGTTTAAGTATAAGTGTTGAATCTTGTTCAGAATATTGCCCTGGTCCAATATCCAGGACAGAGGTGTCGGCCCTATTGGATAGTCTGACCTTATCGAAACTCGCAAGGGAGTTGCTAAAAGTGTAAATTGGTTTGGCGCCTATTCCCAAAGAATCAATAAGTAAATTTTGAGTAATTATACCTGCCTTTTTAACATCTATAACCGATTGTTTAAGGTTTAGAAGAAGATCGGTATTTCCAATATTTACCTTTCTAATAGCAATTGAATTGAGCTTTTTCTTGCTTTCGAATGCCTGGCGTGTCAAGTCAGCTTCTATTTTGCCACTGGCAACAGTAATAGTATCTATCACTAAAACACCACTTTGAATTTTTTTTGCATCTAAATTTTGAACAAATACATTTTGCATGATACCATTTAGGTGGTGATAGGGCAGTGAACTGCTATCCGGGGATATCTTAAGGCTTTGTGCAAAGATTGAATTACTACTTCTGGCCGTTAGGTTAGAATAGGTTATGTGATGGCCAATTCCTTTCAATTCAATTTTTCCATCAGATGAATAAACGTTTATGTTTTTTGGGATACCTGACTGGAAAGTCCCTGCATCAATCCCATTTAATCCTATGTTTACACCATTCAGTTCTGTAATTGTTTTTTGCTTATTTCGGTATTGCTGTATTTTATAGGTTCCATTCATACTCTGAAGATGATTTATTTTAAAATCGCCAGCAATGGAATTCTTTGTCAGCTTCTTAAGTTGCATGAGCGGGTACTGTAATACCGAACTCCGCGTGTTTTTAATGGATATCGTATCAATAATCAAGGGTTTTGAAAGTAATAATTGTTCAGGATAAAATCCGCTTGCTTCAATAGAACTGATGTTTGTATAGGTTGTAAAATTAGTATTTCTGGATTTGAGGAATTTGTAAGTACTTCTTCCTGAAATTGGTTGTAATCTTATGTTCTTAACTGCCATTTTATGTACAGATTGATCGTAAACTATCATTTCTGCTTCGGCCATATGGATACTATCTGGTAATTCTTGTTCAATGTTTTTTGCTCTAAATGACTGTATTGCAACGTCTGATATCAACTTGCGCTTTCTCCAGTCTTCACGATTTATGCTATAATTAGTCAGTAAAAATGATAGATCATTGATTTTACTTCTCCTAATGGTTTCTATATCTACAATCCCGTTATTTAGCTTGATAGTATCTACCGTAAGCTTATGGAAATACTTGTAAAACCCTGAAGAGTCTGCCTCTGTTTTTACCCTAGCCTCATGATATTTAATTTGTGGTTTATCAATTGAAATTGAACGTATGGCAAGATCATTATCGTTAAAGGCTTTGTCAAAATCAACACCCGAAAGTTTAAGCTTCTGAATGGCGAAATCTGCATGACTCATTGTACTGTCTCTGGCCTTTTGAGAAATTATTAGAGAGTCCAATTGAATTGCAGATTCCACTGAAGACATTCTTAATTTGTCAAAATAAATGGTTTGATTTGGCTCTGGCAGATATATTTCCTGCTTTAAAATTTCTAATTCCACTGTAGTTGCACTAACTCCTTGCAAAAGGATAGATGGGCTCAGTGAATCAAGCCTGAAATTTTTGAGCATCGCAGTAAATTCCCCTACATGGATATTGGGTATCTCGGGATGCTGAAAGTCTTCCGACTCAATATCAAACGAACCACTTTCTATCCTGAAACTATCAATTTCGAGTGCAGCAAAATAACTGTTAACTACTTGTATTACATTTACCTGGCTTTGCTTGGCTATTTCTTTTAATTCAGCGCTTTTCTTGCTTCTTACCAGACTGAACTCAGGATTTTTAGCACCGACATAACTTACCAATAACTGGTCTCTGAATATAAGGGGGAAAATAGAACGTAGCTTTAGTACAACAATTGGAGTTTTTACATCAATAAGATTTGGTCTTTTGGAGAGATACCCTTCCACGGAAATTACGGTTGTGTCTAATTCAATTGAAAAATTACTAATTCGCAACTCCTTGGAAATGATATCAAAACGGACAAGATCGTACGTTATTTTATACTCACCTCCTGTAGCTTCCTGCACGGAGTTAACAAGAATTTCTCCAATTGAATCCGAAACATAATTACGTATGGTGCGTTGAAAAATAAGCAATAAAACACCTAGCATTAGCCCTAAATAGGGTAATGGCCTCTTTAGGGGATTAAAGAGAAATTTGCGTTTTTTCCGTTGCTTTACTTCTGCCAAGTGTAGGAACTAGAGTGCTTAATTTTTGAAAAGATATAGAATTACTTCAAATCTCAGAAGCGATACATTGTATTAAATTATTAATTATAATTTAATATTTTATTTGCTTATAAATCAGTAATTTAAAAACCATTAATTATACAATCTGAAGGAAGAAATGAAGGTTTTTTAAACTTTGTTGATGCTTAAAAGAATAGAGACAACTTTTAATTTATTCCTTTAAATATGATTATTAGTAATTTATGGTTATGTAAATGATCAGTATACCCTTAGTAAATATTCCTTAAATCTACATTGAATAGCTATTTTATACTTTAATCATTATTTCTTAATTTGCTAGCTGAAACACTTTTTAATAATGGCTTTAACACCTTCCAACATGCTCGATTTGCAAACTGAAGCTCCTGCATTCGAGCTACCAGATGTAATTTCAGGTAACGTAATTAGCTTAAAGGATATAAGTTCTGGAAAACAGGGTACAATTGTTATGTTTATATGTAATCATTGCCCTTATGTTAAACATGTACAATCTGAACTTGTACGTTTAGCCAACGATTATAAGGATCATGATATTGGTTGCGTAGCGATCAGTTCTAATGATATAGAAGGGTATCCCGAGGATGCTCCAGGGTATATGCTGGAAGAAGCAAGGAAATGGAAATATCCATTCCCGTATCTTTTTGATGAGACGCAGGAAGTAGCCCAATCCTACAAGGCTGCATGTACACCTGATTTTTATTTATTTGATGGCCAACTAAAGTTAGTATATAGGGGGCAGTTGGATGGTTCCCGCCCTGGAAATAATGTTCCCCTCACCGGTGAATCACTACGTAAAGCTTTGGATAGTATTATTGCCGGTATTCCTATTGATGAAAATCAGATACCTAGTATGGGTTGTAATATCAAATGGAAAGAATAGATTTGAGTTAATTTATATACGAGTACTTTCTATGAATTCACAACTATGAAAAAGATCCTTTTTTTTCTTGCCCTTTCAATCTTTACATATAAGGGTGCTTTAGCACAAATCCAGGTTAATGTGTATGGAGGTTATGTTCCTGCTTCTAAAACGGCTTACAATTACAGCGGCTATCGTTTGAGGATAGACGATTCCGGAAATTTTGGAGTAGCACTTGATTTTGCGTTGCCCTTAAAGGGAATTGAAGCTGAAGTTTCTTACATGCATTTTTCGTCTACCCTAAGACAAGATGGGGGAATTGTAGATAATGTTGAAACACAACCAATAATTGTGGAGTATTACCAATTAGGTTTGCTCAAGCCACTGATGGAAGGTAGCAGTTTCATACCTTATGGATTATTTACATTAGGTGCGTCAAGATTTGCGCCTGAAAAGGCAACTAAAGAATACTGGCGCTTTGCCATGAATGCCGGTTTGGGTGTGAAATATTTTTTCACGGATAAAATGGGCATTCGCCTGCAGGCACGATTGTTAATGCCGCTCTACTTCTCAGGTGCGGGTTTTGGGTGTAGCATTGGTACAGGTGGTAGTGGCTGTGGTACTGGTGTTGGCTTTGGCTCAGAAATACTGCAAGGCGACTTTACCGGAGGAGTAGTTCTTAAACTTGGGCAGAAATAATCTTTATATTCTAGCCTGGTAGGTGTATAAATCAAAATACCTTCCTTCTTTGGCAATTAGCTGGTCATGGGTGCCTTGTTCAACTATTTGGCCTTTTTCAATCACCAGTATCTGATCCGCTTTTCTGATTGTACTTAAACGGTGAGCGATCACAAGTGTTGTTCTCCCTTTTAGAAGCTCATCAAGGCTTTCCTGAATGAACGATTCAGATTCTGTATCTAAACTGGATGTTGCCTCATCCAGAATAAGTATTCTAGGATTGGCAAGAATTGCCCTTGCAATTGTAATTCGTTGCCTTTGGCCTCCTGAAAGTTTGACTCCCCGTTCTCCAATAAGTGTATCAAGCCCATCTTCAAAACGTTCCGAAAATTCCGTTATGTAAGCATGCTTAACTGCATGATTCAATTCTTCTTCGGTTGCATTAGGTCGCGAGAATAAGATATTTTCCCTAATAGTTCCTTCGAAAAGAAAATCATCTTGAAGAACAACGCCCAGATGCTTCCTGTACGATTGCAGTGTAACATCTTTCAAATCGATTCCATCGATCACTACTTGCCCCGAAACCGGATGAATAAAACTGGAGGCCAGCCCTGCAATGGTGCTTTTCCCTGAGCCAGAAGTGCCTACAAGTGCAGTGGTGGTTCCGGCTTTGGCTACAAACGAAACATTGTGAAGCACCGGGGTATTTTCCATGTAATGAAAGCTTACGTTTCTAAACTCAAGATCTCCATTGACAGAAGTAAGAGCGGTTGTACTTATTGATCCATCTTCTTCTGTAGGAGTT
>JAGQYJ010000004.1:37242-59161 GCA_020436145.1 Cyclobacteriaceae bacterium
GACCGTCATAGCTCCCTGTGCAATTTGATTACCACCTACACCCATAATAATTATTGTAGCCACTCCAAGCAGAAGGGCAGAACTACTTGTAACTAAACTCGTGGAGGTCAGCGAAGTTTTTACATTATTAAAAAGATCAAGAACACCTTTTCTAAAAACCCCAATTTCATGATCTTCAGCATCAAAGCCCTTAATAACACGAATACCACCTAACGACTCGGTAAGTCGGCCAGTGACTTGGGCATTTAGCTCACCACGTTTTCTGAAAATAGGGCGTATATACCCAAAAGCTTTAGCTGCAATGAACCCAAATACGGCCATAGGAACAAGTACATATAAAGTCATTTTGGCATTTATATTTATGAGAAGAATGAGCGACAAAACAGAAGTGAGTAACCCACCCAGTAGCTGAACAAACCCTGTTCCTACAAGGTTTCGGACACCTTCAACATCCGACATTATTCTTGAAACTAACTCACCAGATTTATGATTGTCAAAATAACTTACAGGCAGTTTGATTATATGTTGTTGTACTTTGGAGCGAAGCTCGGCAATAAGGTGTTGCGCTTCTACACTTAAAATGCGTGTAAGCGCAAATGAGGAAGATGCCTGGATTAATACGGCACCACCAACAACAAGTAGAAGCATTGGTAACAGGTCATACCTGCTGGGGGTGATAATGTTATCTATCAAATACTTGCTAGAACCAGGTAGTATGAGTCCAGCTAAACGGTTTACAATTATTATTGAAAGCCCACCAAAGAGAATCCATTTTCGGGGCCAGATTATATTCTTAAAAACATAATTTATGTTTCCAAGTTTTGTCTTATTAGCTTCTGCCATAGTTATCAGGTCGGTTCTGTACAAAAAATATTTTATTTACTCCCTTCTGCTTTATGTCTCATTTATCTTTGCCATGTGCAGAAAACAATAATAAATATTGAATGTCTGGTTATATGCATTGCTGCATTATTTACAGCTTGCAATGTACAACCTTATAATAAAAGGTTTATATACATAAAACATGATGACCAATTGACCATTAAGGATAAGGTAGAAATTCTTAAAGAGTCCTCAGATGTAGATGATGATGCCTTACAGGCTTCTGTAGCCAATTTGTATGCTCAAAATGGTAATTGGGAAGAAGCCAGGCTATCTATAGCGAAAGCTATTAAGCTTAATCCTCTTGAACCTTCATATCACCTTGGTTTAGCACATTATTATGCTGAATTAAGAATGCCGGAACAGGCATATGCCGAAGCAAAAATCGCCCATGAGTTAAAAGCTTACGATCCCAATTTAAGTGAGCTATTGGCTGAGATGGCCATAAAAACAAAAGATTCAATTGGAGGTGCTGCATTCATCAATAGGTACTACCTAGCTAATTCTGATAATCCTAAAGCACAGCTCTTAAAAGCACGACTAAGCCTTTATGAGCACAGTTATAGTGAATCAAACTATCTGGTTGAGCTTGGGCTGCAAAATGATTCAACAAGTATTGAAGGATGGCAAACAGCTTTTCAAGTTAATAAAGAAATGAGAAGGTTTGACAAAGCAGTTCAAAGTGGAGAACAGTTGATCCGTTTAGATTCAACAAATGTTACTTATTACTTGCAACTTGCAGATTTATTTTTGAAAGCAGATAACGAGCAAAAGGCCTCTAGGTACTTTTTTAGTGCCTATCAGCTAAAACCAGACTTTGTGCCGCTAGAATCCGTTGTGAAATACCATGTAAACAATGAGCAATACGATAGTGTACTGTTTTATACGGATTCGTTAATTGCACGGTCCTTTTATTCGGATAAGTACCTGACTCTTCAACGGGCACGTGCGTTGGATAAACGATATAAATATGATGATTCATTCTTAGTATACAACAGGCTTTGGGAAAGTGATACAACTGACTCTGTTGTGGCTGCGGAAAGGACTATCGTTCAAAGAAAAATTGCATATTTGCAGCGTAAAAAACAGGAGCAAAAGCGTTTGGCCGATAGTCTTGCCACCGCAATGCCAACAATTAATTTTTAATAACAATTATGAGTAAGGTCAATATTACATTACCTGATGGTTCTGTAAAACAATATGACAAAGGAGTTACTGGGTATGAAATTGCTTTGGGCATTAGTGAAGGGCTGGCACGCAATGTGCTTGCCGCCAAGGTAAACGGAGAAGTGTGGGAATCGGCCCGGCCGATAACATCCGATGCAACTCTTCAGCTTTTGACCTGGAATGATACGGAGGGGAAGTCTACTTTTTGGCATTCATCTGCGCATTTGATGGCAGAAGCTTTGGAAGCCTTGTATCCTGGTATTAAACTGGGAATAGGGCCTCCCATTGAAAATGGATACTACTACGATATTGATTTTGGGACGCATGAGTTCGATGGAAGTGAATTAGAGAAAGTAGAACAAAAAATGCTTGAGCTTGCCCGTGAAAAGAATCCATACGTTCGCAAAGAGATTTCCAAGAAAGATGCTGTGGATTATTTCGAAAAAAAAGGCGATGAATATAAACTTGAATTAATTGGCGAGCTGGAAGATGGCAGCATAACTTTTTACGAGCAGGGCAACTTTGTTGACCTGTGTAAAGGCCCTCATATTCCAAATACCGGGTTTATAAAAGCAGTTAAGCTTCTGAATGTTGCAGGAGCGTACTGGAGGGGAGATGAGAAACGCAAACAGCTTACCCGTATTTATGGAATAACATTTCCTAAGCAAAAAGAACTGACAGAGTATCTCCATTTGTTGGAAGAAGCCAAAAAGCGAGACCATAGAAAATTGGGTAAAGAACTCGAACTATTCGCTTTTTCAGAGAAGGTTGGTATGGGGCTTCCACTTTGGTTGCCTAAGGGCACTATGTTACGAGAGCGTCTTGAAAGTTTTATGCGCAAGGCCCAAATTAAAGCTGGTTACGATCCGGTTGTTACACCTCATATTGGGGGCAAGGAATTATATATTACTTCAGGCCATTATGAAAAATATGGTGCTGATTCCTTTCAACCGATCAGCACGCCTCAGGAAGGAGAGCAATTTATGCTTAAACCTATGAATTGTCCTCATCACTGTGAGATATATAAAACCAAACCTCGTTCATATAAAGATCTGCCTATTCGTTATGCCGAATTTGGAACAGTGTACCGCTACGAGCAGCATGGAGAACTGCATGGGTTAACTCGAGTAAGAGGCTTTACCCAAGACGATGCGCATATTTTCTGCCGCCCTGACCAGGTAAAAGCTGAGTTTGAAAAAGTGATTGACCTGGTACTTTACGTATTCGAAGCCCTTGGTTTTACAGACTATACAGCTCAAATATCGTTGCGTGATCCGGAAAATAAAGAAAAGTACATAGGAGCAGACGAGTTATGGAACCTTGCGGAAAAACAGATACAAGAAGCAGCAGATGAAAAAGGTTTAAGTACCATTACAGAATTAGGCGAAGCTGCGTTTTATGGCCCAAAACTGGACTTTATGGTAAAGGATGCCTTAGGTAGGAAATGGCAATTGGGTACCATTCAGGTAGATTATACTTTACCGGAACGTTTTCAATTAGAATACATTGGTGCGGACAATAAAAGACATCGACCAGTAATGATTCACAGGGCGCCATTTGGTTCCCTTGAACGGTTTATTGCTGTTTTAACAGAACACTGTGGTGGCAATTTTCCGCTTTGGCTAACACCAGATCAGGTAGCGGTACTTCCGATCTCAGAAAAGTATGCAGACTACGCGGAAGACGTATTTAACAAGTTGAAACAAAGTGATATACGAGGAGTTTTCGATAACCGTGATGAAAAAATAGGGAGGAAAATAAGAGATGCAGAGGTGATGAAAATCCCATTCATGGTTATTGTTGGGGAAAAGGAAATGCAGGATAACAAATTATCTGTACGCAGGCATGGTGAAGGAGATTTGGGAAGCATGCCGTTGGAAGAATTTGTTTCATTGTTCAGGGAAAAAGCTCACATTTAGAAGAAAGCGTTTTTTTTACATTAAATGCATTTTTATTCCAGAAATTGCGATATTTGCAACTTATTTTAAACTAAAAGGAGAAAGCAATTACAAAACAACGATTTAAGGGGAGAAGACCACAACAATCCCGGGTTGAAGAACCTTATAAAGTGAATGAGCTAATAACTGCCCAACATGTACGGGTAGTTGGTGAAAACATTAAAGTGGGGATTTATCCTATAAGTACTGCACTTAAAATGGCAGAAGAAGCGGGGTTGGATTTAGTAGAGATTTCGCCAAAGGCTGAACCTCCTGTTTGTAAAATAATTGATTACTCTAAGTTTAAATACGAGCAGAAGAAGAAACAGAAGGAAATAAAGGCAAAGGCTCAGAAAACGGTGGTTAAAGAAATTCGTTTTGGGCCAAACACCGATGACCATGATTTCAATTTTAAATTGAAACATGCGATGAATTTCCTGAAAGAGGGAGCAAAAGTAAGAGCGTATGTTCATTTTGTTGGACGTACCATTGTGTTTAAAGAACGGGGAGAAATTTTACTCCTTAAATTTGCTCAGGCGCTTGAAGAATTAGGCAAGGTAGAACAATTGCCCAAGCTTGAAAAAAAGAGAATGTATGTAATTCTTGCGCCTAAGCCTAAAAAATAGAATATAGTCTTATAAATAAAGTAAAAATGCCAAAAGTAAAAACTAAATCTGGAGCTAAGAAAAGGTTTAAACTTACCGGAACGGGCAAAATCAAAAGAAAGCATGCTTTCAAAAGCCACATTCTGACTAAGAAAGAAACCAAGCAAAAGAGAAATCTTACTCACACTGGCCTTGTGGACAAAAGTGATGTAAGTAATGTTAAGGATATGCTTAACATTTAGGTTTATTTATTGTTTAACCAGAGTATTGGCTTTAAGTATCGTCAACTATCGATCGCCAATAATCAAAAAATGAAAATTAATTATGCCAAGAAGTGTAAATTCAGTAGCATCTCGAGCAAGAAGGAAAAGGATGCTGAAAGCTGCCAAAGGATATTGGGGGCGTAGGAGTAATGTTTGGACGGTAGCAAAAAATGCCGTTGAAAAAGGTTGGGGTTATGCATACCGTGACCGAAAAGCAAAAAAGAGAGATTTCAGAAAACTTTGGATTCAACGTATCAATGCAGGAGCACGCGATGAAGGAATGTCGTATTCTGCGTTCATGGGTAAATTAAAAGTTGCTAACATTGAGCTTAACCGTAAGGTTTTGGCCGATTTGGCAATGAACCATCCTGATGCGTTTAAAGCAATTGTTAAGAAATTAAAATAGTACCACATTTAGACTATATTCTAAACCCCTGGAGTTTTACTTCAGGGGTTTTTTATTACTTTTATGTTGCGGTCATTAAACAGGCATTTTGTTATTAAAAGGGTAATTCAACATATTCTCTTATTTTTTATAGCCGTTAGCACTGAAGGCTTCTCTCAGCCTATTCAGCCTCTCAAGGATTATGTTATCGAGGTATGGTCAGCTGATGAAGGTCTTCCTTCCAATAACTTACGTCATATTGCTAAAGATTCAAGGGGTTTTTTGTGGATATCTACCTTTAATGGTGTTGTTCGTTTTGATGGTAATAAATTCAAAACTTTTGATACAAACAATATTCCAGTAATCACCACTAGTGCATTCTACTCTGTGAATCCACAGAAGGACGGAAGTATGTATCTATCAACCCAGTCAAGTGGAGTTATAAAATATAGCGAAGGGAAATTCGAAAAGGCATTCAGTGGCAATGAAACGCCAAGCGCTATCCAATTGGTTTATAGTGGAAATAACAGAACATGGATTGCCAGCCGGAATGCCGGGGTGTACTACCTGGATGGAGATAGGGTTGTGAAATATGATATACCAGAATTTAATGATCAAAGTATAATGTGTTTTACACGTGATGCTCACGGAAATACATGGATTTCAAGTGAAGGGGCAGGTGTAGCACGCATTGAAGATTCTGGTTATACATTATTCACAACAGATAATGGATTGGCATCAAACATTGTCAACGCACTTATTTTTCATGATGGATACGTTTATGCCGGGACAGAGCAAGGTCTTTCGTATTTTGATGGCAAAGTATGGAAAAATGACCAAAGGTTTAAAGGTATTAATATCAACGATATTGTAGCAGATAAAAAGAGCAATCTTTGGTTTGCAACAGGGGTTGGTCTGGCCAGAATTTCTCATCCTGATACATTTGAATTTATAGGAGAAAAAGAAGGATTGCCATCCAGACAAGTATCTTCAATAATATTCGATGATGAAGGAAGTGTATGGCTTACAACGAAACGGGGTGGACTTGCTCAACTTAAACTAAGCAGTTTTAAAAACATAACAACAACCGATGGTCTGTCTTATCAGGGTATAAATGTTGTTTCTGAAGGTCCTGATGGCAAAATTTATATTGGTTCGGATAACGGAGATGTTGATATTGTAAATAATGGAAGCCTTGGTAAGGTATCGTTAAGGACTAATATGGAGAACGTGTCGGTTAAGGACATTTACGTTGAGGATAATGGAACACTTTGGATAGCAACCTATCAGGGACTTATTCGCAAAACTTCGACAAGTGAACGGTTGTATACAGAAAAAGATGGACTTTTATCAATTAAAACCAGGCGCATAACCAAAGATAAAAACGGAGTTATATGGCTGGGTTCAAGAAATGGAGGCATCAATAAATTTTATCCGGATGGCCGGATTGAGGCCATTGGTCCTGCACAGGGCTTAGGATCAGATTTTGTTTTTAGCATAGACGAAACTCCGGATGGCAGAATGGTTGTTGGAACAGCAAATGGGGGACTTGATATTTTTGATAAAGAAGGTAATGTGCATATCTATCACCCGGATTCCACCATTACCGGCCTTTCTATTTTCAATGTGTATATCGAAAACGACAACCGCATGTGGTTAGCCACTAACGTAGGTCTTTATTGTTTTGAAAACAAGAAATTTCATTTGTTGGATCCATCTGTAGGTTTTAAATCAGAGACAATTTTTGATGTTTTGGAAGACAAATCAGGAAACTTATGGGTAACTTCAATTCTTGGCGTAATTAAGATAAGCAAGGAAGAGGTCTTGCAATTTGTGAGAGGTGAAATATCCGAAATTAAATCCTCAATTCTGGACGATTCAGATGGTATGGTTTCCAGAGAATGTACAGGTGCTACACGTTCCCTCATAACGTCAAAAGGGAATATATGGTTACCTACTATCAAAGGAGTGGCAATTTTAAACCCTGACAATGTAATTGTTAATAACAGAACTCCTTCAATCTATATTGAGAATGTTATCGTAGACGATGAACCATTAGATCAATTTGTTTGCTGTACTCAGGGGCTTTCATTTGATATTGAGCCCGGCCATCGCAATTACACGATTGACTATACATCGGTGAGTATGTATTCGCCTGGTAAGGTATCTTTTAAATACATGTTGGAAGGGTTTGATGATGGATGGATTGATGCAGGAACTTTAAGACAGGCGAAGTACACAAATCTACCTTATGGAAAGTACCTTTTTAAGGTAAAGGCAGCAAACAATGATGGGATATGGAGCGATGAAAGTGCCACACTCAATTTGAATATTAAACCATATTTATATGAAACTCGAACATTTGTAATCTTTCTTGTTATTGGTTTTATAGCTTTTACAATTGTTTTATATCTACTACAGACCTCGGCTGTTCAGGGAAGAAACAGGGAACTCACTAAATTAAACAGAGAGCTTGACAGCTTTGCATATACTGTTTCTCATGACCTAAAAGCTCCTTTGACCTCTATCCAGGGTTTGCTCAATATAGCAAGACTTGAAAAGGGGGAGAATGCAATGGAGTATTACAACAAGATAGAATCTAGTGTCGATAAGCTGGACAGATTTATCAGGGATATTATTGATTATTCCAAAAATGCGAGAGCAGAAATTGTAAAGGAAAAAATAGGAGTTGAACAATTAGTTAAGGAGATGGTAGATGGGCTTTCTTACCTTAGTGATAAAAAGAAAATAAAAGCTGAACTTGATATAGATTCTGATTTAATTATTAGAACAGATAAAACTCGTTTTGTATTTATTCTTAATAACCTGCTTACCAATGCTTTTAGGTATGCTGACCTTGACAAAGAAGAACCTTTTGTAAAAGTGAGTGCCCATGTTGAATCGAATAAGCTAAAAATAAGTATAGTTGACAACGGTCAAGGCATTAAAAAGGAACATCTTTCAAGAATTTTTGAAATGTTTTATCGAGCTAATGAAGGAAGCAGTGGCTCCGGACTTGGACTATATATAGCTAAAGAAAGTGTGGCCAGATTAAAGGGAAAAATTAATCTTGAATCTCAATTCGGAGTCGGAACCTCGGTTTTTGTAGAGTTACCTGTATAAAGCAAGTATAAACTTATAGTACAGAAGCTGTTCGGGGGGTAGTTAGTAGCTGATAAAAAGCCTGCCAGTGTTCCGCATTCGAAGACCCGAATTCTTCTACAAAGTTCTCAATCATTTTTTCTCCCAGGCTATAATTAATCACATAGCTTCGGTAGGTTGTATAGAAACTGATTCTTTGTTTGGCACGGTCTCGTGAAAATAAAAGATATTTCATTAAATCATTTTCTGCTTCTTCCTGGTTTATTCCCCCCTGCAAAAATTCACGGGCAATAGATATCTCTGAAAAAAGAAGCTTTTTGCGCAAATTCTGGATTTTATAATATGTATCGGCAAGCTCGGGATCAATTCCAGCCATTGGAAAAAGAACACTTTTCTCGAATTCTACACGTTCTTCACCAGGAAATGCCATTTCTATTCCGTAGTTGGCACTACCCTCAGCTATAAAAGATTGAGGACTGAAAAGTGGGTAGATCATGAATTCGACCCAGCCCATATCATTGACAATATTTTTCTCCAACATAACATTAAAGACGTGATGGCCTGGATAACCTTCATGGCAGGCCAGATCAATCGCTCTTTCAATGTAAATAGGTAGGTCCGTATTAATCTGTATAAGGCTATGATATTTACCTTGATACCAGTTATAGCCACTCCAGGGCTGGTTAGTAACATAACTCAATTCAAAACGTTCATTTTTAGGTAAATCAATTTTTCCGGCAACACGTTTTCGCGCTTCTTCAATAGCTGAATTAAATACAGGTCCTAATCTATCTGGTGGAATAATAAATTGCTTAGCATACTCCAAGTATCTTTCGTTTAGCGGTTCCACCCCCGGTATTAATGCATCAATTGAATCTATAAACACATCAAAATAACTTAATGAAGTTTGAGGAGGGGTTATGTCATAAAGTTTTTCGGCTTCAAGGTCAAATGGTAATTGCTTGCCCGACATTATATCCAGTCGTGTAGCTACAGCATCCAATTGTTTGATAAGAAAACTCCTTCTTAATTTAAGCTCATTTTTGCAGGTTTGAGGATCAATCCTTTCTATTTTGTGGAGGAGATCATTGGCCTTCCATTTAAATTCTTCGTAAGGCAATTCATCAGCTGTTTTTTTTGTCGGTTGCCATTTTTGGGGCCCATAATAGGCATCCACAAAACTTTCATCGTATTGACCTATTTTAAGACATAGCTTTACATAATCTTCTGCTACATCATCTATCGTACTTTTATTGGGCTTGTCTGCATTTATGCAACCAGCACAACCTAGTGTTGAAATTATCAGAAAAATATAAATTCTAGTCATCTAAAAATCGTTCAACTAATAAAAAAAATGTTCGCTTATCTCGAACTAAAAAGAATACCGATAGAAATTTCAAGGCCCGTGTAGTCGAGGCGGGCATCTTTGTAGTCAACACTTTCTTCATAGAAGTTGCCTGAAGCATCACTACCTTTAACGGTTCCTTTTAAGTTAAGGTTAGCACCTCCAATATAATAATTAGCCCCCAGGGTAATTCCAAATTGGCGATTGAGATACTGGATATACTCTATGCCAAATTCATAGCCATAGCCAAGGGTATTATCAAAATCAAAATCAGAATTGACTATTTCCAGTTGCAATTCATCTCTTATGGCCCTGTCAATAGCACCATAATTAAGCTTGGTTCCCAGGTTATAAAAGGCAAAACCTCCTCCTTTGAATAAAATGGAAGAGGTTTTATTCCCCAAGTGAAGAACGGCTTCCAGAGGAACCATAATATTAAAAAAGGGCCCGACCATTGCTTCTTTGGTTTCAAACGGAACACCGATAATGTTCATGCCACTCATTCTGTATAATGAGCCACCAATGTCAATGCTGAAGTAATTGTTACCTAAAAGAGTGACACCTCTGATTGATAAAGGACTAATAGGAGCAGAGAAATATCCATTCTTAGGTAGGAAAAAAGAGGCAGAAACGCCAATATCTTGTGCAGAAACGCCAAACGAGAATATGATTAGCAATAGAGATACAATAAAAAACTTTCGCATAACAAATGAATTTCTGACAATGATAAAGCTTATGGGCTAGTAGCCCAACTGGTTAATTCACAATGCCATCGTACCTAAGGAAGAATTTAAGGACAAATATTTTTGGCTCTTGGAATTTAAGCTGACCTTTATAATTTATACCCAAGCAATTTATATGCGAAACACAATTAATTTATTATTCCTTACGTGTGCCGTTATAGTTTCGTGCACCAGACACCAACCAGCAGACGCTATTTTCTTTAATGGAACTATTTATACGGTAGATAACCAAAATCCCGTAGTTGAAGCGGTAGCGGTGAAGAATGGGAGGATAGTTTCTGCTGGTAAATTACCAATGGTCAAAGAAATGGCTGGCACTTCTACTCAAATGATAGATTTAAAGGGTTATACAATGACTCCTGGTTTTATAGAATCTCATGGCCATTTTTTAGGAATGGGTATGAATAACCTGGAACTGGATCTGTTGTCAACTACCAGCTATGAAGAGATTATTCAAATGGTGAAAGAGGCAGCTCATAGGGCCAGACCTGGGGAGTGGATTACCGGAAGAGGCTGGCACCAGAGCAAATGGGACAGCATCCCAAAACCTGCATTTAGAGGATTTCCTATTCATGAAAAACTAAGCGAGGTATCACCTGATAACCCGGTATACCTACGCCATGCCAGTGGACATGCAGGATTGGCTAATGCAAGGGCAATGAGTATTGCTGGTGTGAACCAACTATCCGTAGAAAAATTGCAACATGAAGTTAATGGAGGTGAAATTATAAAGGATGAATATGGGAATCCGACAGGGGTGTTCACGGAAAACGCAGAAAAGCTTATATCAGATAAAATTCCATTGCCGGACGAGGAAAAGAATTATAAAGCTTTTCTAAGCGCTGTAAACAGTTGTCATGCAAATGGAATTACAAGTTTTGTCGATGCGGGTGTAGATGCCAGGGATATTGATTTATACCGAAAGGCAATTGCTAATGGAGATTTGAAGGTGCGCTTATATGTTATGCTAAGTGGTGATGAAGCTGATCTCTTAAAGGAGTGGTACGCAAAAGGCCCTGAGATAGATACTGTAAATTTTATGTTTACGATCCGCTCTATTAAACTTTATGCTGATGGTGCGCTGGGTTCCAGAGGAGCATGGCTGCTCCATGAATATTCCGATCGCCCTGGCTGGTATGGGAACATCGTTACCCCCATGGATACGATTCTCAGTATCTCAAACGAAGGACTAAAAAATGGATTTCAGGTGTGTACTCATGCTATTGGAGACAGAGCCAATAGAGAAGTTCTTGACAATTATGAAAAGGCATTTGCAAAACATCCTGAAGCTACTGATCCAAGGTTTAGGATTGAACATGCCCAGCATATTGACCCTGATGATTTGGGAAGGTTTGCACAATTAAAGGTGATTGCCGCTATGCAGGCAATACATATGAGCTCAGACAGGCCCTGGGCAATTGACAGGCTGGGAGATGAGCGAATAAAAGAAGGCGCCTATATGTGGCAAAGCTTACTTAATTCGGGTGCAGTAATAGTGAATGGAACCGATGTTCCTGTTGAGCCAATTGACCCCATTGCCTGCTTTTATGCATCGGTTACGCGTAAAACGTTGAAAGGAGTGCCGGAAGGAGGTTATGAATCCGAAGAACGGATGACACGTGATCAAGCTCTTAGATCCTATACTTTGGATGGAGCTTATGGAACGTTTGAGGAGAATGTTAAAGGCTCCATTAAGGTAGGAAAACTAGCAGATTTCACTGTCTTTTCTCAGGATATTATGAAGGTAGATGAAAGCAAACTATTAGATACTGAAGTAATGATGACCGTACTGGGAGGTAAGGAAGTTTTTAAAAACAATAACTATTAGGTCATGGATGTTTGGGTAATTGTGCTTTTGATAGTGGTACTGCTTCATTTTTTGGTTGGCTTTGGTGTCTTAATGTATAAACTCTCTCCGAAAAAGAAGAATGATGATGAACTGGATTCGAAGTTGAAATCAAAGTAGAACTTGTAGCACAACAATATATGCAGATAAACAAGCCAACACTCATAATTGATGAATCAATAGCAAGGAGAAACATTAGAAATATGGCCCAAAAGGCCAATAGGAATAATGTGGAATTCATTCCACATTTCAAAACCCACCAATCCAAAGAAGTTGGAGAATGGTTTCGGCAGGAAGGCATCTCAAAAATTACAGTTTCGTCAGTTTCCATGGCAAAATATTTTGCAGAAAATGGATGGAATGATATTACTATCGCGTTTCCGGTAAACCTTCTTGAGATTGAAGATATCAATGAATTGGCTTCAAGAGTTGAATTGACCCTTTTACTGGTGAATATTGAGGTAATCCAAAAATTCAAGACTTTCAAAAACAAGGTTTTATTTTATGTTGAAATAGATGCCGGGTATCATAGGAGTGGAGTTAACTATAATAATTTCAGCTACATCCACGAATTAATTACTGAAATAAATAACTCTCACCATCCCTTCAAGGGATTTTATTGCCATGCAGGCAATAGTTATTCTGCGCGCAAGAGCACTGACGTAAGAATAATGTACTCAGAAGTACAAACCAGGCTACAGCAACTGGCAACCGAATTTGAACTATTCAATCCAAAGATTGCCATAGGCGATACGCCCACCTGTAGTATTATAGAAACCTTTGAAGGTATTTCCAGCCTGCACCCGGGCAATTTTGTGTATTACGACTTAACACAGGTTGAAATTGGCTCATGTAACATAGAAGATATAGCCGTAGTGGTTAAATGTCCGGTGGTGATGAAAAGTAAAGAAAGAAATGAATTGGTTATTTATGGTGGTGGGGTACATTTCTCAAAAGAGCAACTTGAAATAGATGGTAGAACAACCTATGGACTTGTTTCAAAACAAGATAACGGGGGAATGGATATGCTGGTTCACGAGACCTATGTTAAATCCATTTCGCAAGAGCATGGCATAATTTCTACCACTAGGGAATTTCTTAATTCTGTTAAGGTGGGGGAAGTACTTACTATTTTTCCTGTACATTCATGTATGACAGTTGATTGTATGCATCAGGCATTTACATCAGACGGAAAAGTAATTTTCATCATGCCCAAGTAACACGCAGAATTAGTTCTTTCTATTTGATTTATGTTTAAACCGCTAGTGGATAAGTGCACAATTCGCTCATATTTCTGATTCACTATTCCTACATTTGAACTACAATCAAACACACGAAAGATGAGACACAATATACCTGTTTATGTACTTAGTTTTTTTGTTTTGTTAGGAGTGTCATGTAATAATTCTAACAAAGAAGAAGCGACCAATAATGAAAATCAAAACACAGAAATGACAGTTCAAAAAAAGCTGGATGAGTATGCAGAGTTTGCTTTGACCACTGATATGACGGTTTTAAGTGAGAACCAGAAAAAGATGATTCCACTTTTAATAGATGTGGCTAAAATAATGGATGAGCTATTTTGGAAAGAGGCCTATGGGAGCAAATCTCAATTGATGCAAGGCATTGAGGACGAAGCAACAAGGCAATTTGCAACTATTAACTACGGCCCCTGGGATCGTTTGCGAGGAGATGCACCTTTTGTAGAAGGTGTTGGCCCTAAGCCTGCAGGTGCTCAATATTATCCGGTAGATATGAGTAAACAAGAATTTGAAGCTTTTGAAGACGCTAATAAGGCAAGTTTGTACACCTTGATAAAAAGGAATGAAAATGGCCAGTTATATACGGTATGGTTTCACGAAGCCTTTTCTGAGCAGATTAAAAAAGCTGCTTCTCTTTTGCGTCAGGCATCTGAACTTGCAGATGATGAGGGTTTCAAAACTTATTTGAACCTCAGGGCAGATGCGCTTCTTTCGGATGATTACCTTGCCAGTGATATGTCGTGGATGGAAATGAAATCGAACCAGATTGATTTTGTAGTTGGCCCTATCGAAAATTACGAAGATAAACTTTACAATTACAAGGCAGCCCATGAGGCTTATGTGTTGGTAAAAGATTTGGAATGGAGCGAGCGTTTGGCAAAATACATTTCATTTTTACCCGAATTGCAGGAAGGCCTGCCGGTTGATAAGGCATATAAATCTGAAAACCCAGGCACAGATTCTGATTTGAACGCCTATGATGTAATTTACTATGCGGGTGACTGTAATGCAGGCAGCAAAACAATTGCGATTAATTTGCCTAACGATGAGCGTGTGCAACTGGAAAAAGGAACAAGAAGACTCCAGCTAAAAAATGCTATGAAGGCCAAATTTGATAAGATTATGGTTCCCATTGCCGGATTGCTTATAGATGAGTCGCAACGTTCTCATGTTACCTTTGATGCTTTTTTTGCTAATACCATGTTTCACGAAGTTGCTCATGGTTTGGGTGTTAAAAACACTATTAACGGCAATGGAACGGTTCGTAAAGCTTTAAAAGAGAGATCTTCTGCTCTTGAAGAAGGCAAAGCTGATATTTTAGGACTTTATATGGTGACTCAGCTACATGAAAAAGGAGAACTGGCCGGTGATTTGATGGATTATTATACAACATTCCTCGCAGGTATTTTCCGTTCTGTTCGATTTGGAGCTTCCAGTGCGCATGGTAAAGCCAATATGGTTCGTTTCAACTACTTTAAAGAAAAGGATGCTTTCAGTTATGACGAAACAAGGGGAACATATACCGTAAATTATGAAAACTTCAGGGAAGCTATGAATTCTCTTTCAGCCAAAATATTGACCTTACAAGGTGATGGCGATTATGAAGGTGTTGGAAAGCTATTTGAAGAAATGGGTGTGATTAAGCCTGATCTTCAGAAAGATTTGGACAGGGTAAGCGAGGCCGGTATCCCAAGGGATATAGTTTTCAAACAGGGGGTTGAGGTTTTAGGGCTTTAAACTATTAGTCTTGTTTTGTAAAGGGATAGGTAGTATGCATCTACCTATCCCTTTTTTATTTACATATGAATGTACCGTTCATCACAAAATGCAACTATTTGCTTTTCAGATGCGTCTTGCCATTAGGATTTCATGTCTTTAGATATGAAATTTAACGTGTCAAAAATTCAACAACCTGCTCAACTCATGAAATTCTACAACCCTATCTCCCTATTACTTCTGTTGGGTGTGACAAACCTATTTGCAGCCAATGGGGGAGGAAATGCCCCGGAAAAGAAAACAATAGAAGCCGTTCGCATAGAAGATAAGCCCAAAATTGATGGTGTTTTAGATGATCAGGTATATTTAACAGCAAAGCCTTATGAAGGAGATTTTTTTCAAATGTCTCCTGATAATGGGGCACCCTCGGCCTATAAAACTAAAGTATACGTAGTTTATACTGATTACGGAATTTATATAGGTGCTCAAATGTATGACCCCGATCCGGCTACCATTCCCAAGGAATTAGGAATTAGGGATGATTTGGAAAAAAACGTGGATATGTTCGGAATTGTCGTTGACCCTGTTAATAAGGGTCAGAATGCATTTTATTATATTGTAACCGCTGCAGGAGTGCAAGGTGATGCTGTGGCTTCAATAAATGATGACGACTGGAATTGGGATGCAGTTTGGAATAGTGAAGTGGCTTTTAATGATGACGGGTGGGCCGTTGAGATGGAGATACCATATTCAGCCATCCGTTTCCCCAAACATACTGCGGGAGACTGGGGACTTAATTTTTACAGGGTTTCAAAGAGGTTAAATGAAGAATCGACCTGGAATTTTGTCGACCAGGAAGTAAGCGGTTTTATAAATCAGTCTGGAACCCTCAAAGGACTGAGTAATATTGAACCTCCGCTTCGCCTTTCGTTTAGCCCATATTTATCAGGTGCGGTTTCGTACGATGGATCTGCAGATGCCTACAATGCATCTTATGCGGCAGGAATGGATCTGAAATGGGGTCTAAGTGAAAGTTTTACATTAGACATGAGCCTCATTCCTGACTTTAGCCAGGTACAGCAAGATGACCAGGTGCTAAACCTATCTCCCTTTGAAGTGCAATTTGATGAAAACAGGCCCTTCTTTACAGAGGGTACCGAGTTATTCAACAAAGGGGAGATATTCTATTCCCGAAGGGTAGGCCAGTCAAGAGGATATGTAAATGAAGATGACCTTGATTCCATTGAGGTAGTTGAGTCTGTTCCTTCTACGGCTCCACTATTAAATGCAGTTAAGGTTTCTGGTCGAACGTCAAAAGGCACGGGTTTGGGTCTTTTTAATGCAGTTACAAGAGAGACTAATGCGGTAATTAAAAATGAGGAAACGGGAGCAACACGAGAATATTTGATAGACCCTTTATCAAACTATAATGTTTTGGTCTTGGATCAAAATATGAAAAACAATTCCAATTTTGGAATTATTAATACCAATGTTACCAGGGAAGGAGAAGGCCGCGATGCCAATGTTACCTTAGCCCAGCTTCGACTTCGTGATAAATCCAATACGTGGAGTTTTTTCACGGAAGGAGGCTATAGCCATGTAACTACATTTGATGAAGGTGAAAAGCAACTAAAGGATGGGTTTAGAAGCACTGTATCATTTTCGAAGGTTTCCGGGAAATTCAATTTTACAGTAGGCAATTATCAGGAAAGTGACGACTGGGACATTAACGATATGGGATACTTGCAGGCGGCAAACGAATTCAGAGTGTATTCTTACTTAAGTTACAATATTTACAAACCATTTTCTGTATTCAACCGAATGAGTTCATGGTTCAATATAAACCATAATCAATTGTATGCACCCAGAACATATACTTCGTTTAATTTCAATGGAGGAACCTGGTTCCAGTTTAAGAATTTCTATGGAGTAGAAGCAGGGTTTAGTGTGCGCCCTGTGGAATCCTATGACTATTTCGAAGCCAGGGAAGAAGGGAGAAAGTACAGAATGGGGTCGAATTTTGATTTTTATGTATGGGGAAGTACTGATACACGTAAACCTTTCAGAATTAATGGTTTTGTAGGTGCATGGTTTAGAGATGAAGATAGTGCGCATATGATCTTCTCCCGTATGAGACCAAGCTACAGGGTCAATAATAAGTTGAGTATAAATTATGAGTTTTACATTGAAAGGGGGTTTGAGACAAAAGGGTTTGTAGATAAAGTATATGATGACAATGACGTTCTACAGTCTATTATTTTTGGAAACAGAGACCAAAACACACTTGAAAATATTTTAGGAGTAAGCTATACGTTCAACAACAAAATGGGACTTACATTCCGCTTAAGGCATTATTGGAGTTGGGTAGAATACAAGGAGTTCTATAACCTGGAGGAAGATGGAACTCTTGGTCCTACTAATTTTGATGGATTTGATACTCCGGATGGGCATTCCCCATATAACTCTAATTTTAATGCGTTTACGGTTGATTTTGTGTACTCGTGGCAAATAGCACCAGGTAGCTTTGTAAATTTTAACTGGAAGGATGCCATCTTTACAGATTCTGAATATGTGGCCCACAGTTATGGTGAAAACATAGGTTCAACGCTTAGAGACAACCATTTGAATACAGTTTCTTTAAAGCTGATCTATTACCTGGATATCTCATATTTTAAAAAGCTGGGAAAACATGATTGATTTTTTCATTATGCTATTTTATCCAAAAGGAACCTGACATTTTTTTATGCTTACATTTAATCTAACCATTTGCATTTTATGTTTAAGTTGTTTTTGAAAGCAGACAAGACAAAGAAATATGATTGTAAAAAAGCTATGTATCATTTCAAATGTTTCTCTTATACTCTTAATATCGGTTTGTGCCAAGGCTCAAACAAAGCTTGAAGATAGATTAGATACGTTGCTAAACCATACAGTGCCTTTAGTTAGCCAGGATGAACTGGCTAAAATGCTTTCTAAGAAGAAAGTGATCCTGTTCGATACACGTACCAAAAAGGAATACAACGTAAGCCATATTAAAGGAGCAAGGCTAGTTGACTACGATACATTTTCTTCAGAAATGGTGGCTGGATTTGATAAGGAAAAACCGGTGGTAGTGTACTGTTCGGTTGGGTACAGAAGTGAAAAAATAGGTGAGAAGCTTCTGGAGCTAGGCTTTACCAATGTTCAAAATCTGTATGGGGGAATTTTTGAATGGAAAAATCATAGCCACATGGTTGTGGATGATCGAAACACTCCTACTGATAGCGTGCACGTGTATAATGCAGATTGGGGGCAGTATTTAAATAAGGGGATTAAAATTATCGAGTAAATTTTGAGAGAAGGGAAACACTTTCTACATTCAGAACTTACTTATTCTAACTATTGATATTTGCTTTTTACAAACCATACATTCCTGATTGAAAAAGCTAGTGTTATTTTATGGGTGGTCTCTAAAATAAGATTATTAGATGTAGTTCCATTTGATTGCCATAAGTAGGCTATATTCATAGCGCCATTTGATTTAAATGGAATACCTAACCCTAATGTTATTCCCTGATTACCAAATTTTGTGTCTTCAATTGTGAGGTAGGAGTTTTCGGTAAAATAACCGATCCTATAATTGACCCTGGAAAGATATGGCCCTTCTCTATCAGGTGTAAGCTCAATGCCACCTGCGAATCTCCATGTATCATTTAGATTACTTTCACTATTTTCTATGATAGCTTCGCTCCACCTGTTAAATTCTATCTCTCCAGATATCATTAACTTCTTATTCAAAAAAGAAATTCCTGCTCCGTATTTTTCAGGTAGAATATATGTACTTGCTTTTTCAGATTCATCATAAAAAGCTTCTACATCAGGTTCTGTCAATTTCTGGGTAGTAGTACCAGATAGCTCTCTTTTATCATTATAAATAGCCCCTATGCTTAGTTGCGAATCTTTAATATTTATTTTATAGTTAGCGCTGAAATCAAGGTCTAACTTATGCAAACTTGTTTGATTAACAACTTCAAATGTTGTTCCATTACTTAGTCCGGTGACATGTTCCTCATGTCTTAAGTTTCCCATAATGTAGTTTACAGTTACCCCTAGTGTCAAATTTTTAATTACTTCATATCCCTGGCCGAAATAGATTTTATTTAACCCTCCTGTACCCTTGTAATTTACACTATAGGTATTTCCTTCCTCAACTGCTATTTTATTACTTGTTATATTATATCCTACTTTGCTATATGGTGAAATCCCTATTATTCCTGTCCATTTGTTGCTAAATCTATACCAGTAGCTTAAATGTGATATTCCACCTCCTGAAAGTGTTTCAGAAGTAGATTGTTTATCATAATTTATTTGAGCATAATATACACCGAAGTCAAAAATATGTGTGTATATGCCACCCAGATTTGTATTTGCGGCAGGGTTTACAGTATTCGCCCAATACGGGCTATTAATTGCTATGGAAGCAAAACCCATACCGCTGCTTTGAATACTTGATTGAGGTTGTATTTCTCCGACACCAAATATTGAATAAACAGAGCCGAATGGAGTTTGACCCCTGGCATTAGTAACTGTTAATGTCAGGATAATTACCTTAATAAATAAAAAAGATAAATGCCTAATCATCCTCATCAAGTTCCTGGATAGGATCAAACTCCCATATGTCATCATATCTTGAGCTTCCGTTTTTACCAAGAGCGACATATGCACGCCCTTTTACTGTAAAAGCCACAGCCTCTTCTCTGGCAGAGCCTTCAAAAGATGTTTTTTCACTCCATGTGTCTAGACCAGGGTCGTATTGCCATGTAGTGGTAAGGTTGGAGCTGTAAGACCCAGTCACTGTATATCCGTACTCACCAACTGAAAAAGATACTGCATTAGATCGGATTATTTCATAATCATCATCATCATCAAGTTCTGTCTTTTCTATCCAATCGATATTCGAAGGATCAAATTGCCAAAAATCGGTCTCATATAATCCATTGTTGGTTCCAGTGCCAACAAATACCTGCCCATCAATTGTCATGGCAAGGCCGCTTTCACGTTTTTCTCCTTTTAAACTTACAATTTGTTCCCAGTTTCCTGTTGAAGGGTCGTATTCCCAAAAGTCTTTGAGATAGTTTCCGTCATATCCGGTACCAACGTACCCTTTATCGTTTGCACTGAATGCAATGGAATTTATCCTGGCAGAGCCTCCAAAATCTTGAATTTGCTGCCAACTGTTGGTACTTGCATTGTACTCCCAAAAGTCTTTAAGCTTGTATATTCCATCATAGCCAGTGCCAACATATCCCTTATTCCCAATTGAAAATGCTACAGCTGATGTACGTCCTTCGCCAGGGAAATCAGCTACACGTTGCCAAAAGTTTTGATCCGGGTCATAGGACCAGAAATCTACTAAATAGTCATCACCGTCATACCCTAAACCAACATATGCTTTATCTCCTACAACAAAAGCGACAGCTCCCGATCGTCCAACACCCTCAAAAGAGCTTTTTCGAATCCAGTTACCATCATCTACATCATCATCTACCTCATCAGTACAACTGAGAGCAAACAATAACATGGTTGCTACCAATAGTATTTTATTACCGTGTTTTATCATTTTAATTGAATTAGATTTAAATTAATTTGGGCTCTGTAATCTTTGTTTTCTTGATCACCAATGGTTAAATAATGTGCACTGCTGCCATAAGCTTCTTCAGAGGAGCTAATAAACAGAGCATTGTTGTTGTTTTCTTCTAAGTTCAGTTGGGTGTTAAAGAAATCTGAAATATCCATTGAATAATAGGTATCAATATCAAGTTCTTCGTCAAGCGTAAGTTGCATTGTGTAGTATTCTGAGTTAATCAACTGATTATTCTTATCTACATAATACACATACAATTCTTCAGGGAGTTCTTCGTCTGAAGGATACTGATTATTAATTGGTCTGAGTTTTAATGTAACATTATCCAATAGTAGGTTGGGGTTTGATTCCAAGATTGATCGGAGATATGGAATTTCTATTCTTATCCCTAGCCCGGCTCCCGATTGCATATAAGCTTGCTCATCTGATTCTGAAGAGAGAATTTCATTGTTTTCATCTGAGAGTGACTGCAACACTGTCCCTGAATAGTCAGAATTGAAATGATTAAAAAATACTTCTCCACTGCTTTGATTGGAAAAACTTAGATATCTTTCCACTGATGGAATCACTTGATTATCAGTGTAATAAATACGGACTTCAGCAGAAGTTTTAAATCCTAATATGGAGCTTGTACTTTCAGCTGAAACAATTTTTATTCCTTTAAAAAAGTTAAGAAATTCAGTTGTATTGGAAAAGGCATTTTCATTTTTTAAGGCTTCATTATAGAATTTTGAACCTACTTCATCATTTAATCTGATTTCTATATTTCCACCTCCCAATGGCTGAGTAAGGGCAACGGTACTACTTCCTATGGGATCACTTGAGGTTGCAAAATCACTTGTATTATAAAAAAATCCGTTTTCATCTTCGCTGCCCATTTCTTCTGTTACCTCAAACACTATTAAAGAGTATTCAGATAAGGTATCGCCTAAATAATAATTGTCATAAGTCAAGACCAGGGTAATAGAGTCATATGCATTTTTCTTTTCTTCTAATACGTAGCTTGAAGAATCCGAAGTTACCTGAATATAAGTGGAAGCTAC
>JAGQYJ010000049.1:0-8841 GCA_020436145.1 Cyclobacteriaceae bacterium
GTTTATTTCAGAAGAAATAGTTGATGTAATATTTGAGGGTGAAAATGTAAAAGCTAAAAAGGCCATATATGACGTAACTGGTATGTCATCAGTTGTGGTGGGAATGTCTGGCGCTAAAACATTAACGGTCTACTTTGTAGCCTCTCCTGTCCGCCAAAACTTCGTTAGCTGTGTTTTGAGCTTTTGGAATAATGATCACATTAACCAAAGCGGACTCCCACCTTTATTAGAGCAAGTGATGCAATTAAAATAATTAATACCCAATCAGAACAAAAGGCGCCCAATAATAAGGCTCACCATATTTGGCATTAGTGATCATTTTGCGCTTGGCATTGGCCAATGCCTGTGAGTATTCCTGTCCACTCAACAGGTTATTATAGAAGTCGATCATTAACTGGCTGGTAGAAGCATCGGACACGCTCCAAAGTGAAACTACCATGTTGCGGGCACCCGAGTAAATAATGGCCCTGGTTAATCCGATAATACCCTCACCTTTGGAGAGTTTGCCAAGCCCTGTTTCGCAGGCCGAAAGCACCACCAAATCCGCATTGAATTTCAGGTTGTAGATCTCACCGGTATAGAGGCTTCCGTTGGAGCCATCTTTAGTAGTAAGGCATATTTGGGAGCGCTCCGGATGCAGCTCATCTACAATACCATGCGTGGCAAAATGGATGATGTTACTTTGAGCCACCATCTCAGAAGTCACTGCCGTTTTAGATGCCTTTCCTTCAACAAACAGATTAGCCCGTTCTTTATCTTTTTCGAATAAACTGCCTATTTCCTCCACTTCCTGTTTGGTGCCGGGCAAGTATGCCAGGCCTAACCCGCTAAAATCAACAGGAGCAAATAATGATATCTGCTCTTCCTTGCTTACACCCTCGTTCTTTTGCATTAAACTGGCAGCATATAAGTATGAAACCGGTGTTTTGTTCACCAGGTATGACTTAGGATCGTCCTCTTCTGTAAGCAAAGCTTCCAGGGGGACGGTAGAAATTCTTCCGGAAGGAACCACGATTAGTTGCTCTGTTCCTGACGGAACTTTGTCCAACCCTAGCTGGTGATAAAGCTGCAAACCCACTTGTTTTGATGTTTCATTTGCCTTATAGTACAGGGCATTTCTGTAGCCTGTAAGGTTCTTGTCAAAGTCATCTGTAACAGCCAGGTCTTCAACTTTTAATCCTTTGGAGGTGACAAAAAACACATACAGTCTCTTTGCATTGTCACCAAGGAAATAACTTACCAGTGTTGCTCCTTCAGGCAGTTTTTGGCCGATCTCATTTACCGAGGGTGTTTTAATATCATATTTCAATGCATAATACTCCGGATAACTTTCTTCCAGTGTCTTTTTAAGTTTATCATATTTTTCTGACCAGGTAAACAACTCCGCCAAAAGAGGTTTCCGTTTTTGCTCGTTGGCCGTTTCGGCCAGTTTTTGTTCCAGGTAAGCAATTTCAGCCTTTATTTCCTTTTCCTTTGCCAGCATCTCATCGGGTATGCCGGCAAAGCTTTGTGCATTGGCATCTGCAATAGCCTCCAGTAAAACAGCAGATTTACTTTTTTCCGCAAAATAGAATGCCCTTTCTCTATACGGCATTGGTTTCCATTTAACACCTGCCATTCCCAGGCTTACCCTAATAGCCGATTCGTATACGTCTGAAGCAGTATTACCCAAAGCAATTTTATCTGCTTCACTGGTTCTGAATTGTCGTATCTTATCTATCAATTGGTCTGCAATTCCCAGCAGTTCGTACGATTGATTAAGATCATTTATTTTAAGACTCAACTGAGTGTGTAAAGCTTCAAAAGCCCTTGCGCATTGCAAAAGACTTACCAGGTAAATATCGGCATTAAAATAGCCATCCGCAGGGGGCAAGTCATATACATCAACAGCCTTAAAGCTTTCCTGATTAGCTTCAATAGCTTTTTGATACGCCTGTATGGCTTCCCGGTATTTCTCCTGAACTAATAATGTGCTGCCAATAAGGTTATATGTGGTAGCTATTTCCGGATGCCTCTCCCCATAATTGCTTTGGTAAATAGTAAGAGCCTTTTGTCCGTAATCATTGGCAAAACGGTAATCTTCCGTAGCCAAAAATACAGAGGCAAGACTGGAGTAAACAAAGGCAACCAATGTCGAGTTTTCTCCAAATTCCTTTTTACGTATGTCGAGGGCTTCATTTAGATTTTGAAGGGCTTCGTGGTAGTCCTTTAGATTACGGTAAGCTAAACCAATATTTACATAAGAGGTGGCTATTTTATCCTTTAGTCCCATTTGCTCATAAATAGCTTTTGCTCTTTCATAGTACTCCAGTGCAAGATCCGGTTGCAGATTACTATAAACCAAACCAATGTTGTTGAGTGATGCAGCAATTTCCCTCGGGTCTTTCAGGGTTTCCCTGTTTTGTAATGCTACCTGGTGATACTGCAGCGCCTGAGAGTTTTTACCTTGTGACCACAACGCCACTGCTATATTATTATAGGTTTGGCCTAAAAGCCTGCGGTCTGCAGAACCCGTTCTTTCTAGTTTATCTTTAGCTTGCTCAAAATAGGTAACAGCTTTTTCACTATTTCCCTTCTTAAGCCAAATCTCACCTAATAAATTCAGGTATTCGGGTTCCTGGCTTTGCATGGCATCCAGCATTTCCAGCGCCTGGTTTTCATTACCAGACTCCATCAATGCTTTTGCTTTCTCCATTGTGTTCTGCCCTTTTGCTGATCCCAGTGCCAGAACTAATATCAATATGTATAAAGGTTTTACGTATCTCATATGCTAGAACCTGAATAAATATCCCAATGTCATTACCTGGTGTCTTGTAAGTCCATCGGGGTTCACCTCCCTGTCTGTAAGCTTATACCCATATGAAAGCTTTACCCCATTATTGATATTGAAATTGTAGTTAAACCCGGCCAATGCGGTAATGGCCCATCCGGTGGTGCCATCTACCTTGTAATATTCATTTGTGGTTTTATCGATGATCTGGTCGTGTGTTATGCGGCAGATACTTAGCAGCCCTACATTGAAACTGTATCTGGTAAACCGGAAGTTTCGTTCTACCCTAAACATAATGTCTGTACCTCTTTTCAGTTTTGTGGCAAGAGCATATTTTTTTACATAGCTTTCACTTGGATATACCGGTGGCAACCAGTCATTCCATGAAAAGGTATTATTGTTGGCTGTAAGTGCCATTTGAATACCCGTTGCAAAAAGCCACTTAGAGGAAATTGCAGAAGCTCCAGCCACCAAATCATAGCTGCCAAGACTCACCTGGTAATACATAGGCAGGCATGCTCCTTCTGATAAGGGGTGTTTTTCGCCACTCGATTCTAAATCGGCTTTGTTACTTGGAATTTTTCCTCCAACGGTGCCACTTATATCAAACTTTTCTCCATCTATAAACTTTCTGGTTAAGCTTAGGGAAATATCGCCCATTCCGGCCGTGTTATCAAAGTTTCCCGTCACCCATTGATAGGGCAACTTGAACTGGAAGGCCATGTTTTCACCTATCCCTACCGTTGCATCAAGATTGGCCACATAAACAACAGGTGTAAGAGTGGTTTCACCCCGATAATAACTTACCTCAATGGATCGGAGTTTCAGCTTCACTTTTTTGTTATAGGTCTGATCCGGCTTCATGGCTCCCATAGTACAAAAGCCTGCATCGCTACAGCCTTGTCCCATGGAATTGAATACAAGACACAACAGCAATGTTCCGGTTATTAGAATTTTACCTTTAGTCATACATCTAATCTTTAAGCAAGCCAACCAAAGCAAAGAATAAAGATATAAAATATTGACTCAAAACTATCGGTAAATATTTTCTCCCCAACTCAACTACTTTATGTTTTCAAGTTTGTCTTCCTTCATTTGGTTAAGTACTATGCTAAGGGTTGTATGAAGGGTTGTAATTATTTTGCCAATTTCAGGAGAATCTACCCATTTTTGATTGACTTCTATTTCTATGCCCCAATAATTTGATTCCGCGACTTTTCCCCGCAAATATGTGGTGAATCCATCATCCGCCCCATGATAAGGTACATTCAACATAATTAGTTTTTCAGGAAGTTGTTTTTGGATTTCTTCCTTCCAGCGTTCGCTAAATTCTGTTTCGAGTGCGCGCTTATCATCAAACAACAGCCCGACATCAACCTTTCGTTCTGTGCCATGCCACTCAGGCACAAACGTATGAACCGACAAGTGCAACACCATCTCAGTGGTGCTTTTAGAAGCAATCTGGTTCTCTACATTGTTCCGATAGGGATAGTAATATTCATTTAAAAGCCTGTCCTTCTCTTCCTGCGCCAGCAAATGTGTTTGTTTGGAAAATACTTCAGGATTCGAAACCGAGCGGTTACAATCTACCAGGAGTCTGCTGATTTTTGTTTGAAACAACTTTACCTGTAACTCTCTGGCTAGTTTCTGTGCTATTTTTAGCGCTCCAATATCCCATCCTCGGTGTGATTGTACTAACTCTTGACTGCCACTAAAAAGATGACTGTACCTGGCGGGAATATAATTGCCTCCATGCTCACAGGTTATGACAATATGGAATGGTCGCATTTTTCAAACAGTTGGTTTTCCGATAAATTGTCGCTCAGTTCCTGGTAAATAAGTTTCAGATTGTTGTGCGTATATACTTTATTGGCCACATCCAATATTCTTTGAGCTAATGGACCCTTGTTCACTATAATTTCTAATGGGGCTGCCCAGTGTTTCATCGCTTCTGGAAAGTGTTTGACTGTAAGCGCAAAAAGATGTCTCCAAATATTTCCCGCGGTCGCATTCTCTGTATCCATTCCAAGGGTGTTTAAATATTCGGTGTTATCAATTAGAGCCGAAGGGCCTTCCTTAATTGTTTTTTGCAATATATCATAAAGTGTAGAAGAGCTCCAGCTTTGCTGGATATGATAGGAAGACGTTACTTCATTAACCAACACTTTGATGGCATGGATAATAAGGCTGGCAATAGCAAGGTCTGCCTTAGGGCACTCCTGAATATCTATCAGCCTAATCTCTATGGAGCCTCTATCAAAACGTGCAATAATACCCCTGGAATTTACCCAGATGGGGTTTAGAACACCAACAGTATCGTATGGTCTGATATCTTTTTCTATACGTTCATAGATTTGTTTCCTGTATTGCCTTTTTGAATAGACCCTTTCAGGTATTACCTTACCCACAATGCTGCTGATTTTCCTTTGATTGTTTTGATAATAAATAAGCCGTTTGTCCAGAACACCGGTAAATTCCTCATTTATGATTGGTGAACTTGCTGCCAAAGCCGGGATCAGGGGCAGAAGCAGGCGCGCGGCTGCATGTAGTTTAGCAAACTCCTCATCATCATAAAAGGGTAGATTAATGTGTGTGCTCTGCAGATTAGACCAGCCATGACCCTGGCAATTGAAAATACGGTTGTAGGTTTCATAAACCTCGGAATTTCCATGTGGCCATAAAAATGTTTCCTTATGAGGATTCATCCATGGATGGGCTGCTGTGGGCATAAGCCTTGCATTGTACTTTTTCAAAAGATGGTTGATTTTTTCCACATTAGCCTGAAAATCCTTGTTAAGCTGCACAAGATCATTTGTGGGCTGTGTGCACTTTAGCTCTACTACATGAAGCACTAGTTCATTTGACCATGTAACCGATCCGTTGACATACTCATCCACATAAATACCAGCAGCATCACGTAAGAGTTCGTCAGCTATGGGTTTTACGTCCAGTGTATCTTTATCTACAATCATATATTCCAGCTCTATTCCGTATCCCTGGAACAAATGCATGCGTGATTGCTTTTCCATTGCTTTTTTAGTTCTTATTTATCTTTTGCATTAAATGGTTCATTACGGCATCGTATAAACCATTCTTTTCTATTTTATCTTCAATACCAGAATCTATACTGGGATTATCATTAATTTCAATGATGTAAAACTTCCCCTTTACTTCCTTGATATCTACTCCATACAAGCCCTCTCCAATAAGTCTGGTTGCCTTAATAGCTAATTGAAGCATAGCTTTGGGAGCTTTTTCAATTGCTATGGTCTCGCTACGCCCAAACCGTGTTGTGTTTTTCGACTTCCAGTCGACAATTTGCCAGTGGTTTTGAGCCATATAGTATTTGCAAACATAGAGCGGGTTACCCCCCAACACGCCTACCCGCCAGTCAAAAGGTGTGGGCATAAATTCCTGGGCAATAAGTAAGTCGGTTTCCTGAAAGTACTCTTTTAGGCTTTCCTGCAATTCAGTTTTATTATTTACCTTTTTTACACCTTTGGAAAAAGCTCCGTCCGGCTTTTTAAGCACGTATGGAAACTGCAGGTCTTCTAATTTTTTTTGAGAGCCTTGCTTTTGCACAATCACCGACTTGGGGGTAGGTATTTTGTTTGTCTCAAGCAGCTCATTGAGATACACCTTATTGGTGCATTTCAAAATTGAATTAGGGTCATCAATTACCGCAATTCGTTCATATTCTGCTTTTCGTGCAAAGCGAAACGAGTGGTGGTTTACATTGGTAGTTTCCCGAATAAACAAGGCATCGTATTGTGTTATTCTACCAATATCTGTTTTGGTTATAAACTCAGCGTTAAACCCCACGCGGTCCGCTGCTTTTAAAAATTTTTGCAGTGCCTTCGCATCTGATGGAGGCACCTTGTCATCCGGGTTCACCAAAATAGCCAAATCATACATTTTGCGCTTGTAGTTTTTTCTGACCATGGTTTTGCCCGATAAAAACAATTGCAACGCATGATTTAGATCTTCCTTTTCTTCCTCTTTTAAATCCTTAAGGTTGAGCGGTTTCAAAGACTGCAAAATCCATTTTTCCTTTTTAATAAAGCTTACCTTTTGAATAGGCATTTGAAAAAGGTTGAACAGCAAAATGCCTATTCTTGACAAGGCCAGGTTTGGGGTAACGCCAAAATAAATATTGAACTCGCATTTGTCTGTCACGCCTGCTTTATCAAGGTTGTCCTGTATCAGGTTGTCAAAGTCCTGGGCATCTTCCCTGGCCAAATTAGGAAGCTTAAAGTCCATTAAGGTAGAAGTTACAGGCAGGCATTTGTGCCCCCTTGCCTCTGCCAGAAGTGATATATAATACCCTTCGCTTTGATACTGGTAGCTTTTGCAAAGATTTATAACCTTCACGTTCCTTTTGCTTGCATATTCATCAGAACTTATATACTCTGATGGCGAGATGACCTGTACACTTTCGGCATCAATTACCCATTCTTTGGGGTTTTCGGTAACAATGAGGCGCTGCATTCTATTTGGGTTGAATTATTAACAGATTAGCATCATATGTAACAATCCCCAAAAGGATTGCATTAACGACCCGCTGTATATCAACGGAATAATATTGAATAACATCTTTGATCGGGTTAGGATTAAGGGGGTCAGCAATTAATACTTTACGCTGCTTTTCATCATAACCTCTTATCACAACAAAATGTCCAACAGGCTCTCCCTTCGTATCATGATATGTGTTTGTCTGGGGGATTTCCCTGGAACTTTGATACAGATAGGTAGCACTGAGCCCGGTAAGGACCGGTGTGTTCTTGTGTAATATCTTTTTAAGCAAGGCAGGTTGTAATTCCTCAAATAATATTTTGCCCCCGGTGGAGAGAAACTGTGTATAGGCTTTTGTTGCCTGCCTAAATTTTTTTGTGCGCTTATAAGATAATTGTTCCTTGAGTTTTGAAATAAGGTCGATATCCTCCTGAAACCACGTGGGGTCAAACATTTGAAGATTATAGGTATAAATAGTTGCTGCATAACCTCTTTTAAGAGCATGGTTACCCAGCATTACAGCCAGGGTACCTCCGCCCTTTACTTGTTTAACCTCTTGTATCACACTAGTCAGTTCCTGGTGATCATCATAAAAATCATATAATGCCTGCAGGCAGGTCGGCCCGCAACTTTCATCCGTTGGTTGGGCCAGTATGTTTATTCGTTTGCCTTCTGCCACAAATTGTGTCATTGTGTTTTTGATTTTCTATTTGACGTAGGTTTGTCAAAAAGTCACTTACCTTGGTAGTTAAATGGACGCTCCTGAACATAGGCTTAACAACGATGAGCTCATAACCCTGCTACAGGAGGGTAACCATCGCTATTTTTCTGAGTTCACCAACCGGTATGAGAAATACATTTTTCAAAAATGCAAGAGCTATGTAAAGAATAAAGACTCAGCTGAGGACCTATGCCAGGAGGTTTTGATAAAGGTATTTTTACAACTCCCTGGATTCAGGCACGAAGCCCGGTTTTCAACCTGGCTTTTCATTATTATTCACAATACCTGCGTGGATTTTCTTCGAAAAAACAAAAAGAAAGTTCATGTAGTGCTTACAGAGAAACTGGCGGACGAGGTGTCCAGCATCGTAGATTACGATGAAGAGCTACCGGAAGAAAAAACCATTGAGATTCTGGAGTCGCTGCTTGAAGAACTCTCGCATGAAGAAAAGCTTATTCTATTACTCAAATACAAAGAAAAGCACCCTATAAGGGATATTCAAATTTCAATGGGTTTATCCGAAAGTGCTGTTAAGATGAGGTTGTTGCGGGCTAAAGAAAAACTGAACAAAATGTATGCTCATAGGTTAAAGGGCCCCGTTTAATTACCATATTTTACTTATAAATGTGTCTAAGACTTCGATAACTATTAAAATAATAATAATCCATTCAAGCTTGCTGCTTTCTCGATGGTTGTTATAGGAAATGAAAACCATCAGGTTATCTTCTATTATTTTAAGGGTACTTCCTATTGCCCTGTACCTTTGATTAAGTTCAAAGTGATTTACAAGCCCCTTATGCAATTTGTCAAGGTATTCATCTTCCCACATCATTTCTGG
>JAGQYJ010000049.1:8941-18216 GCA_020436145.1 Cyclobacteriaceae bacterium
TCATCAAAACCAATATGCATTGGTCCATTTTCAATAAAGTCCACCTTAAGCGAATCCCGCATGGGTTCCTTTTCCAGAATGCTCATGTGCATTTGAATTTTGCTTAAAAACAAAGTGGTTTCTTCCTCTGAAAAATTTGAGAAGACCACTACTCCATAGCTTACCATATAAATAAACTTTGTAGTATCAAACTGATAATAGAGTTCCTGTGAAGTAAAAGATTTTAACCCCTCCGGGTTTGACTGTCTATAAGATTTTAAATCAATATGGTTTGAAATATAAGCTGCTTCGTAAACCAACTTCATAATGCTTAGTGTTAACGTTTCCATTATTTTGACGTATTTATTTTTAAAAGTCACGCTCTATCATGCCGGGGTTCTTGTTGGTCGATACAATTGAGGTGTCTGTCGAGTTTCATAGTTCTATCATGGAGAAACCCCGTTACTTTACTTACAACAAATCGTGAAACAAAAACAAATTCAAAATGAAACAGTTAAGTAAAATCTCCGCCATTTTATTACTAGTAGGAGGTCTTGCCACAACATTGATGGCACAACCCGCTGGTAACGGACCACAAAAACGTACAGATCAAAATGCTCAGGTTGAAAAACCCTACATGATGCTCCCTGATCTTACGGATGCACAAAAAGATCAAATGAAGGATATTCATTTGAAAACCATGAAACAGGTACAACCCTTAAGAAATCAGTTAATGGAAAAGAGGGCTCATCTAAAAACCCTTACTACCGCTGATAAAGCCGATATCAAAGCCATTAACGGTCAAATTGATGATATTTCTAAACTGGAAGTTTCCATAGAAAAAATACAAGCTGCCAGTCATCAGGAAGTACGCTCGCTACTAACAGATGAGCAACGCGTTGTTTTCGATTCCCACAGAGGTGGAATGATGGGTAACAGATCTGGTTTTGGCCCTAAACAGGGAAGAGGCCATGGACAAGGAGCAGGATTGGGAAACCCAAATAACTGCCCTTTCAATAATTAGGTTGTTGACTAATAAACGTAAAAACAGCCTCCGGAACCTCTGTTTTTTCGGAGGCTTATTTGTATCCTTGAATCAATATTAAAACAGATGACGTATGAAATTCCAAAATCTGAGTTTAATTTTCATTCTCCTCCTGGCTTGTTCACCAAATGGAACGCCAGAAGAAGAGTGTTCTTTGGACAATACTATCAGTAATGAACGAATTGCCGATACTGAGACACTTTCAGAAACAAGCCTGTTCATGGAAAGCATTATGGGAGATAAGCGGGTGTTCACAACCAACAATATACCCGACCACATGGTTGCCCCATTCCCCAATGCTTCTAATCCAAATACTATTAAAGCTATTAATGAAACCCTTTCGGTAGATTATACTCCGGAGCTTGCAAACCAATTGACTTCTCTCCAGGGTGATTTTGGACCCTTGTATGAATTTGGAATCATATTGAATGGTGTACACCTTGACCCTGTAGCTGCAGAGCCCTGGCCGCACACTACTCTTAATGACCCTAACCTGAACTGGGACTGGAACCTTGAGGCTACTACCAATGACCTTGGTCTGGATGTAAGCAACGCTCATGTACAGCCTTCGGGTAAGTACCATTATCATGGTGTGCCAACCGACTATATTGAAAATTTAGAAGCAACAGGAAATGAAATGGTATTGGTTGGTTGGGCTGCAGATGGGTTTCCTGTCTATTATAAATATGGATATACCGATGCAAACAATCCTAACAGTGCAGTTATAGAGCTTGTACCTAGTTATCAGTTAAAATCAGGGGACAGGCCTGGTGATGGTATTACTGCTCCGTGCGGAGCGTACACAGGTAAATATGTGAATGATTTTGAATTTGTGGACGGGCTGGGCCAGTTAGATGAAGCCAATGGCCGTATAGGTGTTACTCCTGAGTTCCCCAATGGAACCTACTATTATGTTTTGACAGAAGATTTTCCGGGCATCCCTCGCTATCTGGCCGGTACACCATCTAACGATTTCAAATTGATGCCTTAGACCAGAAAATAGTGAAAATCTCAAAAAAACAGGCAACCAATGGTGTGATCCATATCCTTTTATGGGTAGCTGTTTTTTTGTTTCCATTTCTTTTCAAACCTCAGGATGTCACCTTCAGCACGCATCAGCTTATCGGAATTTACCTTAACCTGATCTTCACGCTAATTGTATTCTATGTATCCTACAGTCTTATAATTCCGGTCTTTTTTTATCGCAAAAAAATTGCGCTTACCATATTACTTGTTATTGTGGCATCCTTTGCCGGGAGCCTTATGCTTGGCAAAGCAAAGGAAACTGTTCATGCCCATTATTTTCAAAACACATCACTGCCACCTTTTCAAGAATTAAGGGGAAGGAGAATGATGGCCAATCGTTCCCTTTTTCACCCACAAAGGCCTTTCTTCGATGCGTTCTTTTTTTATTTGCTGGTATCCGGAGCCGCCCTTTCCATACGGGCCACTCAAAAATGGATTCACGAAGAACATGACCGAAAAGCTCTTGAAGCAGATAAAGCTTCTCTGGAACTTGCCTGGCTCAAAAACCAGGTAAGCCCACATTTTTTCTTCAACACCCTAAACAATATTTACTCACTCATTGAATCAAATCCTGAGTTCGCTCAGCAAGCTGTACACATGTTGTCCAAACTAATGCGCTACCTGCTTTACGAGTCAAATGCCCCTGCTATTTCGCTTTCTAAAGAGGTTGTCTTTATAGAAAATTATATTGGGCTCATGAAATTAAAACTGAGTGATAAAGTACTGGTGAAGTTTGAGCACCCAAACGTATCTGAATCTGTTAATGTTCCTCCGCTATTGTTTAATCCATTAATCGAAAATGCTTTTAAATATGGAGTGAGCTATGAACAGGAAAGTTTTATAATAATTTCACTTGAAGTGATAAATGATCACGTTCTATTTTCAATTGAGAATAGTCTCATTACTGGTGAGCCTCAAAAAGAGCATTCCGGTATTGGTCTCAAAAATCTTGAACACCGCCTGAATTTGTTATATCATAATTCATATTCATTAAAGGTCCATAAGACTTTCGATAAATTTGCAGTAAAACTAGAAGTACCCTTGTATGAGGATTAAGTGCATTGCAATTGATGACGAACCACTTGCGCTTGAACAGATGGTGCGTTATATTAAGCAAACACCTTTTCTTGAACTGGTTGGAACATTTCCTTCTGCATTAAAAGCAGTGGGCAATACTTTATTAAATGAAGCGCAACTCATTTATCTAGATATCAATATGCCCGATTTAAACGGGCTTGACTTTTCCAGGCATATTTCTCATACTAAAAAAATAATTTTTACTACTGCCTATGAGCAATATGCCTTGGAAGGCTTTAAGGTTGACGCCCTGGATTATTTACTTAAGCCATTTAGCTACGATGAGTTCCTAAAAGCAACCCTAAAAGCCAAGGAATATTTCGAACTGGTAGAAAAAGCCGATTCAACAGGTGTATATTCCGGTCATATGTTTGTAAAATCAGAGTATCAGTCGGTTCGCGTGGATTTTGATGAAATACTGTATATTGAAAGTATGAAGGATTATATTAAAATATTCCTGAAAAATACCTCAAAACCTATTTTAACACTTTTAACCATTTCTTCTTTAGAAGGCAAATTACCCTCATCTAATTTTATGCGGATTCATCGCTCATTTATTGTTGCCCTTAACAAAATAGAAAGCACAGAAAGAAATAGTGTCATAATATACAATAAGCATATACCTGTTGGCGAGAGTTATAAGAAAAACTTCAATAGCTTTCTGAGCAAACACCACCTTTAAAGCAGAAATGCATTAAACCTTTTTCTTTGAGGCCTGAATTTTCTTTTTTCGAGGCTTGTAATTGATGGCTATAGTATAGGCTGTCATATAATGCTCAATAAGGTTGTGCCAGTCAAAAGATTCAGCGAGATCTTCCGCTCTATTGCGTTGTGCAATTCTATATCTTCTTGACTCTTTCACAAAAGAGAACATCATTTGAGCAAGGTCTTCAATAATAACCTTTTCTTTTCTTCCATCCCTGTTTAACACGGCAATTCCATGATCAAAACTGATATTCATGTTGCGTTTGACATAATCTCCAAATCCGCTTAGGTCAGATGTGATAGTTGGTACGCCACTGGCAATGCTTTCCAATGGAGTATAACCCCACGGTTCATAATAGCTGGGGAAAATACCCAGATGACATCCACGAACAAACTCACCGTAATCAATGCCGAACAAGGGATTGGTAGAAGTAATGAAGTCTGGATGATAGACAATTTTTACTTTGTCCTCAGGACTGTTAATCAGTTTGTGTTCCCTTAAATAAACAAGAACTTCATCGTTATGCTGATCGTGAAGGTTATGCGTAACAATAATGGGCCATTTATCGGTTTTCCATGCTTGTATGGTTCTTCTGTATCTCAATCTCCAGTAATCATCCACCATTTCGTTTAAATTGGGAAGAACATAACTTTTGTCAGAGCTCGCTGCTTTGAAAAACAGGCGCTCACCCACCTGCCTTTGAATCTCCTCCGTATTGTGGCGCAGTTCTTCCATCAATGCATGGGATTGCAACACCACAGGATTAATCGACCAGCTTGGCCGTTTGGTTACAAGAAACATAACTATGGTTGTATCCAGTTTTGCTTCTTTCATTAGTTCATTTAGTCTGCTTAATGCTTTCAGCGTAGTGTCATACCCTTTGTTGTGGTATTCATATCTTCCTGAGGTAAAAAAATACAGAGTCTTATCAAGATCAAATGAGTAGCTGCTAAAGAAGTGTCCTACCACAAACTTGTGTATCTCCTCCTTAAACTCCTGATGCAAGACCTGAACCTCATGGTATGCTACAAATCTTTTAATATTCAGCCCATTAGGCACAATATGGTCCGGTTGCTTACCCAGTAGTGTAGCACACTCTCTGCCTGTAACTTCACTTACCGTGGTAAAAGAATCCGTTTCTTTTGCACATTCGCGTTCAATGGCCACCAACGGTTCTATGCCAAAATGTTTAGCTCTGTCCTTCCAATTATAGGTGTTCAGGTTTTCATAAAACATTGGGTCGTTCATGGCAAGATACCTGCCGAGTATGGTTGCATGCGTGGTAAAAACTGTGCGAACCGCTAACCCTTTTTTTCTGATATCCAATATTGGAATAGCCGCCATCCATTCATGAAAATGGCTAATGATTGTTTTCTTTTCCTTCTTGTTTTCTTCTGAGAGTATTTCTATAAAAACAGATTGCATTTTTCCAAAAGCGATCACCTGGCTTAGCAAATCATCCTCGGGGTTTTCAGGGATACCATGATCTGCAAAGAGCCGACTGCTGTTTGTCTTCTTATTTTCCAGTTCTTTTTCAATGCTAAAAAGAACTACCTTGGGCCTTCCGGTAACCAGCCAGGTGCCATAAAAAACTTCATGACCTGCTTGTCGCATTCTTTCAACTGAGCGACCAATTAAGTCCTTACTGTCCTCTATTGGATCAACTTCTGCGTGCCTATCGGGGTGAATGGCCGGACCCATCAGACAATAATTATCCTGAAATATACTTTTTGCTGCGGGTATCTTAGAACGAATAACGGTATATATGCCGCCTACCTGGTTGCACACCTCCCAGGCCGCTTCCAACAGAAGCGTTCTTGAAGGATTCACCGTTTTACCATTTGTGGTTACAGATTTTCCCTTAGCTGTAGGCATAATTGAATCTTATAATAAAAATATACTATAAGTTTCAAAATATGGCCTCAGTAATCACATAAATAAGGCTTGGGTTTCGATTAAAAAAATACCGACAACTAATCTACTTCTTCGTAGTCCACATAGTCCCCACCCCTAAATTCTTTGCGCTGCTTACCTTCTTTGGGCACATTATCAATGTGTAAATCGCCTTCTCGGGTTTGTCTACTTCCCTGATGGCTTGTATATGGATCGCGATTGCGTGCAGCCATTCCTCCTCCCAAAAGCAAACGAACAATATAGCCTATGGAACGGAAGAAAAAGTATATTAATACCAGAATGGCAATTAGTTTCAACATATCTATTTGCTTAGATAAAGGTTTCTTTCAGAGTAAATATTCAGGAAGTAGTCATCCATTAAATCCTCTATGAAATAAATCGATTCGCCTGTTGACTTCATTTCAGGTCCCAATGTTTTATTCACATTCGGGAACTTATTAAACGAGAACACAGGCTCTTTAATTGCATATCCGTGCTTTGTTGGATTGAATTCTATGTCTTTCAACTTCAACTCACCCAACATTATCTTAGTTGCGTAATTCACGTAAGGTTCATCGTATGCCTTACATATAAATGGAACGGTACGTGAAGCACGGGGGTTGGCTTCAATAATATAAACTTTGTCGTCTTTTATGGCGAACTGAATGTTAATTAACCCTACAGTTTTCAACGCCAGCGCTATTCGCTTGGTATAGGTTTCCATTTGCTGAATAACGAAATCACCTAAATTGTAAGGAGGGAGCACGGCATAGGAATCACCTGAATGTATACCTGCTGGCTCAATGTGCTGCATGATACCAATTATATACACATCCTCTCCATCGCAAATGGCATCTGCTTCTGCCTCAATGGCTCCATCGAGAAAATGATCAAGCAACACCTTGTTTCCAGGTATTTTTTCCATGATATCAACAATGTGTTCCTCTAGCTCCTTCTCGTTAATTACGATTTTCATACTCTGTCCACCTAATACATAAGATGGCCTTACCAGCAACGGAAAGCTAAGGTCTTTGGAAAGTTCAAGGGCAGTATCAGCATCTTCTGCCACACCAAACTCAGGATAAGGTATGTTGTTTTCTTTCAACAACCTTGAGAAACTGCCCCTGTCTTCCGCCAGATCCAGCGCTTCAAAGGAGGTTCCAATAATAGGCACACCATATTTCTCCAGCTTTTCAGCAAGCTTAAGAGCCGTTTGTCCGCCAAACTGAACGATAACTCCTTCGGGTTTCTCGCGTTCTATTATTTCATAAATATGCTCCCAGAAAACCGGCTCAAAATATAACTTGTCAGCCACATCAAAGTCTGTTGAAACAGTTTCCGGATTACAGTTGATCATTATCGTTTCATAGCCGCTTTCCTTTGCGGCCAAAACACCATGAACGCAGGAATAGTCAAATTCGATACCTTGCCCTATCCTGTTTGGCCCTGACCCTAAAACTATTATTTTTTTCTTCTTGCTCACTATTGATTCATTCTCCTCATCAAAGGTTGAATAGTAATAGGGGGTCTGTGCCTCAAACTCTGCCGCACAGGTATCCACCATTTTATACACCCTGCTGACGCCTAACTCCTTGCGTTTATTGTACACCTGAGATTCCAGGCACTTCAACAAATGACCTAGTTGCCTGTCGGCATAACCCTTTTCTTTAGCTGTTTTCAATAAATCGACAGGTATGGTGTCAAGTGTAAATTTTTCAATTTCTTTTTCCAGAAGAACAAGTTCTTCAATTTGGATCAGGAACCACTTGTCAATTTTGGTCAGTTTATGGATGGTAGATAGTGAAATGCCTAATTTAAATGCATCATAGATGTGGAAAAGCCTGTTCCAGCTTGGGTGCTCGAGGCTTTCCAAAATCCTCTTCTGGTCTTTGAGTTCGCGCCCATCAGCACCCATTCCATTTCGGTTGATCTCAAGCGACTGCGCTGCCTTCTGCAGCGCTTCCTGAAAATTTCTTCCAATCCCCATTACTTCACCAACTGATTTCATTTGTAAGCCAAGGTGCCTGTCAGAACCTTCAAATTTATCGAAATTCCATCGGGGTATTTTAACTACCACGTAATCCAGTGCCGGCTCAAAAAAGGCAGAGGTTGTTTTGGTAATCTGGTTCTCCAGTTCATCCAGGTTATATCCTATAGCCAGCTTTGCTGCTACTTTGGCAATAGGGTAGCCTGTAGCCTTAGATGCCAGCGCAGATGAACGCGAAACCCTGGGGTTGATCTCGATACCGATCACAAAGTTGTTTTCCGGGTTTACCGCAAACTGAACATTACAACCTCCTGCAAATTGGCCAATTCCATTCATCATTAATTTGGCCAGGTCGCGAAGCTCCTGGTACACGGTATCAGGCAATGTCATGGCTGGAGCAACAGTTATGGAGTCTCCTGTATGAACCCCCATGGGGTCAAAGTTCTCGATAGAACAAATTATAATTATGTTTCCAGCACCATCTCTTAATAGCTCTACTTCATATTCCTTCCAGCCCAGAATACTTTGCTCAATAAGCACTTCATGAATTGGGGAAGCGTGTAACCCGTTTGATAAAGCCTTCTCAAACTCATCCGGTGAATTCACAAATCCACCCCCTGTGCCACCAAGCGTATAGGAAGGGCGTATTACCAATGGAAACCCTATTTTCTGAGCTATTTCTTTTCCCTGTAAGAAGGAAGTGGCTGTTTCTCCTTCGCACACATTCACACCCAGTTCTATCATTTTTTTTCTGAACTTCTCCCGGTCCTCGGTGGTTTCAATGGCGTTGATATCCACCCCAATGATCTTCACATCAAAGATGTCCCAGATACCGGCCTTCTGACAATCTATCGCCAGATTGAGTGCCGTTTGCCCCCCCATGGTGGGCAACACCGCATCAATATCATGCTTCTTTAATATTTCAATAATCGATTTTTTGGTGAGAGGTAGCAGGTACACGTTATCGGCTGTAACCTTGTCCGTCATAATGGTGGCGGGATTTGAATTGATGAGTGTAACCTCAATCCCTTCTTCTCTTAATGAACGTGCTGCTTGTGAACCTGAGTAGTCGAACTCGCAGGCCTGGCCAATAACGATAGGCCCACTTCCAATAATTAAAACTGATTTGATGCTGGTGTCTCTTGGCATGTGTTAACTAAAAAGTTTGATATTCACCTATGTGTAAATTAGCGCAAAGTTAGAAGATAAAGCCGAACGGGCTTTACCTCACTCCAATTAATTTGGCAACAAATTAAATTAAAAGGTAAACTTTATCCCCGGGCCCAGTAAAAGGAACCAATTGTCATGTTCGAACAGATAACCAAAACCAGCATATATTGGGAAATTTACTTTTGAATCCGTATTAAGTGGTTGGAAGGATGCTAGCGCCACCATACCTATATCGCTTTCATCATTGCTTCCCGTAATGCTGTTAATAGCGTTCAGTGCCATAAAACCTACTCCTAATCGAAGTGGCTGTACCTTTTTGATTTGATCTTTTTTGTAGAAAGTAAAATTAGCCATAGAAGCAACACTCAATCCTGTGAGAGACCCTATTCCCG
>JAGQYJ010000050.1:0-2793 GCA_020436145.1 Cyclobacteriaceae bacterium
AATTATCTATGATGACATGGACAACCCTATAGATACAGTTTATTTAAGCTTTAAAAATGACAAGGCAAGTGCTTATTTCAACTTATACGATTACTATGCCTACGATGACGGTACCGCAGAATTTGGGGCCGGTATTAACCAGCCACAAGGTAAAATAGCCTACCAGTACAATGTGCTTACAGGTAAATACCTGGACAGGATAGACATGTATTTCCCTAATGTAGATGGCAACCAGTCAGGTTACCCGCTGGAGCTTTTTGTTCTGAATGATTTTGAGGGCAATACAAACTCGCTAAGAACACGATCCAATATAGCCATTAGCCATACAGGCATCAATGAGTTTGTTTCCTATACTATTTCCCCTGCCATTTTTGTGACAGATACGTTTTATATTGGAATAACCAACTTGTCGTCCACCGATAACTGGATTGTTATTGGGCTTGATAAAAACACAGATTCCTACGACAAAATATTTATCAATATTGATGGTAGCTGGGTGCCCAATACGTACATCCACGGCAGCCTGATGATGCGGCCCCACTTTACAGATGAACCGCCAGTAACTGGAATTGATGACAGGCAAAAATATTTTCTGGATGTGTATCCCAACCCTTCTTTCGGTAATGTGAAAATTCAGGGTGACTATCAGTCGTACAAATTAGTCGATTTGACAGGAAGAGAAGTCCCCTCTGGAGAAATTCAGGAAGGAACGATATCCTATGAAGTGAAATCGCAACAACTCCTCTTCCTGGTGGTAGAAACCAGCCATGGTAGATTTACCCAACGAATAATAGCCAACCCGGCTAGGTAATAATTAAAGGCCTTAAGCTGAAGCTAATAATGAATATGATCAGTGCCAGCCAGCCCAGGGTCTGTCTTGTAAGGGTCAGTGGTTCTTGCACCAGTGCAGGCGGATGCTGCACCCTCAGGTACCTTCCCAATATCAAGATAAATATAAACCAGCCATTATAACCCTCTGTTCCCGGAAACATGTAAATGATCCCATATTGCAGTACCAGAATCCCAAGGGCAAACATCAGCCTGGTCAGAGGAAACATAAACACCCTAAGCAAAAGGAAATATATAATTCCAACATAAAGCACTAGGTCAATAAACAAATCAACCATGGGACGGTTCATTATAAACGGGTTAACCAATCCCAGAAAACCAACGCCTAATCCGGAATATAAAATAGCAATAAGGTAAAACCCTCTTGATATATACGCATGATTTTTCTGCCCGAAAAGCCCAAAAACAACATGGCCCCCATCGAGCTGGCCGATGGGCAGAAGGTTAAGAGCTGTAAACATGAGTGCAAAAAAACCTGCCAGCAAAAACGGGTAATGCATTATTTCATGGCTGTTGGGAAGCCGATCTTTATCCTCTTCAGGTACCCAATGCTTTTTCATGTAATCGAAGAGTAAAGTCGAACCCAGTTCAAAGTTGAGGTCTCCCTCCTGGTTCATAAAAATGGTGTCGTTTTCAAAACGTGAAGCAGCCGTAGGGTCAATTTTAGCCAGGTCCTCTTTCAGGAAAAAAGTGTCTTTCTCATAGACGATATCCTCATAATTATCACCAAACAATTGGTATTCCGGGTGGATTTTAAAAATATGTTCTTTGGGCGGTAAATGTGTAAAGCCATAGAAGAGCACACCTAAAGCCACTACAAAACCTGCCAGCGGGCCCGCAATACCGATATCAAACGTTTGTGCAACCGACCGTAACCGTTCTCGGATGCGAATAAAAGCCCCGAATGTTCCAATAGACATTAACCCTAAAAAGCCCAACCAGAACGGAAAATAGTAAGGCAAAGAAACCTTGACCTTATGGTACCTTGCCATAAAGTAATGCCCAAACTCATGTGTGGTAAGAATTAATAGGAATGGGATCGAATAACTTAACCCATCTGTAAAAGCATTCCAGCCCAAAGGTTCAGGCACCCAAAGAAATAACCAACCGTGTATCCATTCGGCCCCAGCTAATGTAGTAGTTATAAAAGTGAGCAGGAAAAGCCCCACCTGCAGAAAAATACGTTTGGTCTCTCTAGTCATTTCCAAATACCGCAAAAAGTTCGTCCTGGTTGGTTAAATGCCAGGTGTGCAAACCTAACCGATTTGCAGATTCTATGTGCTCCAAAGTGTCGTCAATAAACAAAGTTTTTGATGGGTGGAGTGAATTCCTTTTCAATACCATTTCAAAAATCTCCGTATCAGGTTTGCGCATCCCTACCTGGTGCGAATAATACACATTGTCAAAATACTTTTGAATGGATTCACCTCCCGTTACTTTTTGTACAATATCATCAAACGCATTTATATGTATCTCGTTGGTGTTGCTCAACACAAATGTTTTATACCTCGGTCTCAATCCGCTCAATAACAAAAGACGATCCAGGGGTAAGTCCAGTAGCATGGCATTCCATGCCATATCTATTTCTTCATCCTGTAATTGCGTTCCTAATAACCTGTTCAATTCGCTTCTGAAGCTATGAGTATCTATTAACCCTTTTTCTAAATTTTTAAAAAGTTTGCTATTCCCCGCCTCTGCCACTTTTTCCGGTGGCAATCCGGAAGCAAGCACAAAGGCATCAATCGTCTTTTGAGGGTTCAGGTTAAGCACCACACCACCCAGGTCAAAAATGATAGCTTCGAGGTTTTTTGGTAGTAATTTCACCGCTCGCTTTCTTTGTGAATAGGAGGCAAATATGTAACATTGCACTCCCAAATTCAAGGCGTCCTAAAGGATGTTTTTGAAGGGCCTATAGCTCAGCTGGTTAGAGCACTTGACTCATAA
>JAGQYJ010000050.1:2811-9437 GCA_020436145.1 Cyclobacteriaceae bacterium
GCCCAGGTGGGCCCACAAAGTGGGAAAAAGCACCGCAACATTGTGGTGCTTTTTTATTGAGCAAAGTGAAATAACCACCTGGTGAGGAGGCCTACTAAAATTTTGATCTTTTCTGTGTTTCAATATATTTCTATTTGCAATCCTCAGTTTTCACCGTATCTTAAATAAAAATATTCCGTTGATTATAAGGCATTTAAATAAAAAACAAAAGTCTTCCAACCAATGGAATACAGCATGTGTCTAATGTAACGAGTAACCAGGCATGCCGATAAGCTCTTATGAACAGGAATTAATTCAAAAGTGCTGCGATGGGAATCGTACAGCCTATCGGGAGTTCTATACCCGCTATGCAGGTGAGCTAATGGCTATTGCTATGCGTTATATGAAAACAAAACAGGAAGCGGAAGATATTTTACAGGATGCTTTTATTAAGGCCTATAAAAACCTGGCGTCCTTTAACCAACAATCGTCTTTGAAAACCTGGATGACGCGTATTGTTATCAATACGGCACTAAATGCCCTTCGTAAGGAGCATCAGAAATACCAGTGGAATATTGAGGAAGCTCAGGAGGTGGCAGACGAATATCTGCCATTGAATAATTTTCATTATATGGAGCTAATCGGTTTTATCCAACGGCTCCCTGATGGGTGTCGAACTGTTTTTAACCTGTACGCTCTGGAAGGGTATTCTCATAAAGAGATCGCAGAAATGCTTGGTGTAAGTACAGGCACTTCTAAAAGCCAGTACTTCAGAGCCAAACAATTACTACAGGAAGTTATTCTTTCTGAGGATGCTAAAACTAAAAAGAAAGCAATATGAAAGGCATATACGAACATAACTGGCAGGAAGCCATGGCCGGAGCCACCATTGAGCCTTCAGAAGCTCTTTGGAACAATATTGCTTCTAAATTGGACAACGAGCGAGGCCGTAATTATTGGGTAACCCTCCTTATGATTGCTGCAACCGTTTCTATTGCTTTTGCTTTTCCATTAACGCTCGGAACATTGGACTACAATGCACAACCTGATCATAGCGTTGAAATTGGACAAGCTACTGAACCAACCAAGCAAATAACAAACGACAAACCTCAAATCTCAAACAATACTGAATTCACAAAGTCCAAAAATCAAATAGCAAATAACACCCAAAACCTAGTACCTAAAACCCAAAACCATAATACCCAAATCAGAAATAATGATCAAACTATAACCACCAAACCACAATTAACTGAAAACCAGGTAACCAATAACCAAAATCAAGTAAGCGCCCAGCGAATCAACGGCCTGCCAGACCTGGGCAACACCCAACTGGCTGGGATGGAAAACTATTACCTGATTCCGTATTTCATGCCTCTTAAAAAGGATGATATTTCCGGGACTAACCTACTGGCTTCTTTGAACATGGGCACAGGTAGCGTGTCCAATAATTCCGGAGGTGGTGGTTTTGAAGCGTTGTTTGCTCAAAGCGAACAGGCAAATGATGTAAGTGGGTTTAACAAGAATAGTGAAAACCGGTCCGAAAGCCAGGGAACAGCCTACTACATTGGTGCAGGAATTGAATTCCCTCTCGGGAAAAGATGGTCGTTACTCACCGGCCTGGGGTATCGGGCCCAGCATGCTGAAGGTTTTAGCAATATTGTACAGGAAGTAGATAGCAGGTATCAGCCATTGGGTGCGTATGCCCCGGTTACCACAGGCACTGCTTTTTTAAGTGAATCGTATGATTATTCTGTCACTAACAATTATCTAAGCGTTCCGCTTTCATTTAAATACCCATTTATATCGAAAAAGATAGTGTTTAGAGGAGGACTTGGCATTTCTACGGATGTAATGCTTTCCAACAGGATTAATTCCAAAACATATGGCAGTGCTTCTTATACACCGGAATCCCAGGAATACAAGAGATTTTTATTGGGAGGAGTTGCAACACTTGATGTTAGTTATAACATCAACAACCTGTACTCCATAGCTTTTGAAACCGGGTACCGAAGAGGGCTTACTTCTATTGACCAAAACAAAGAGCACTATCCTTCTTCATTTACAGTGGGTGTCATTCTCTTTTATAAAATAAAATAACACCTGTTCCAACCCAATTGCCAAACGGTGTGTCTAACTCATATAAAATAAAAACACACCTCTCATGATCAACTTAGTATATTCCAAATCGAAAAAAAGATTGCTTTCCATTTCCACAGGAATACTGGTTGCAGCTCTTGTTATAATGTTATTACTTTCAGGATGCGGGGATACCTGTAAAACTACCGTCACCTATATTACCTATTCACCCGTATTCGCCAACATGTCCGACCTGCGGGACGAGGTTGAGATACTCCCTCCTCAGGCAAGGGAATCTCAGGGTAAAATTTATATCTATGGGCAATACCTGCTTTTGGGTGAACCGGAGAAAGGAATCCATGTATTTAACAATGCTGATGAATCAAACCCGGTAAATCTTTCATTTATCAGTATTCCTGGGAACCATGATATGGCAGTAAGAAATGGCAGATTATATGCTGACAGCTATATCGACTTGTTGGTTTTTGATATCTCTAACCCTAACAATATTACTCTTGCGAACAGGCTGGAGGGTGTTTTTCCATCCTATAACAATGCATTTGGCGTTTGGACTGATGGTGAGCAGGTTGTGACTGCAATGGAAGAGCAGGAGGTAATTGAAGTATCTCAGGATTGTGCAGACAATAGCCCTGGTGTTCTTTGGATGGCAAATGACGTGGTTGCTTTTGAGGCGGCCTCCATTAAAAGTTCAGGAGGCCCCACAATTGGAACCGGTGGTTCAATGGCCCGCTTTGCTATTGTAGATTCCTACCTATACGCAGTGGATATGTATCAAATGCATATCTTCAATGTAACCGCTTCTGAAAACCCTGTGGATGAATCTACCATTGATCTTGGGTGGGATATAGAAACCATTTTTCCTTATAAAAATAACTTGTTCATAGGCTCTATGTCAGGCATGTTTGTGTACAATATCGATAACCCTGCCCAGCCTGTGTATATGTCATCAGTGAGTCATATAAACACATGTGACCCTGTTGTGGCCAACGACACCTATGCATTTGTAACACTGCGTTCCGAAGATAACGAGGACAACTGGTGTGGAAACACAAATACCAATCAACTGGATGTTATTGACATAACTGATGTTACCAACGCCCAACTTCTGTACGAATTTGATATGACCGGCCCCTATGGTCTCGGATTAGATGGCAATATACTCTTTGTAACAGAGGGAGATGACGGCCTAAAAATATTTGATATCACGGATGTATCTAAAATCAATGAAAATATGATCCAGCATCTGACGGGATTCAATGCCTTTGATGTTATTCCAAATAATGGGACATTGATTTTGACAGGGAACGATGGGTTATACCAGTTCGACTACACCGATCTGGACGAAATAAAATTATTAAGTTTAATACCTGCAAGCCATTAATGAGACTTTTTATTATAACCTTTCTACTGCTCTGCTCATTAGGCGTTTGGGCACAAAAGCAGCAAAACATAAGCAAAGTAAAATTGAAAGATGATTCTGAACTCCATGTTCTTATAATTGAGAATATTCCTGGAGATCATATTAAAGTGGAGCTTCCCGGCAAACAGGAAGCTACCATTGCTTATTCAGAAGTAGCTTCAATCAGGCAAAAAGATTTTAGCTATTTTGATAAGTATAACAGGGAAAGTGGGTTGTTTTGGGAGGGCTCCTTTTCTTTTGTCTTTGGGCAGGCTTCTGAAGACGGGGGTGCACCAAGAGCCGGGATGGAACTAGGTGCTACACTTAATTACAGATTTAATCCATATATCAATACTGGCATTGGTATTGAGCCAATGGTATTTTTTATCAATAACGAAACAGTTTTTGTTCCTGTATATGCACGATTTAAAGGACTCTTCCTGGATCATAGGGTAACTCCTTACTACACTCTTGACGCTGGTTGGTCGTTTGCCGAAAAAACTGCAAGCAGCGAAGCGCTTGATGTAAAGGGTGGTTGGTTTGTACGCAATACTCTTGGTGTACAGGTGGGTCACTTTTCGGTAGGTGTAGGGTATCAATTGCAAAAGGTAACCACAACAAAGGATTTGGAATGGTGGTGGTGGGGAGCAAATGAACAGACCATTACGGAAGAAAGATTGATGAAAAATGTGGTTTTTACAACCAGTTTCACTTTCTGATTCCAGTAAAGGTCACAGCCTTTAAACCTAAGTTGTGTTTTAATGTCTAACAGGTATGAAAAAACTCGTTGTACTCACATTAATTGGTTTAGGTATAGTTGCTCTGTTGATGTACAGAGATTTTTTACTGATCTATTTTATTGAGTTACTCAAGCTGATTCTTTATACCATTGTCGCATTCATCATCCTGCTCGTGGGCATTTATATTAAAGACCGCATGGCTTATAACAAGCTTAAGAGGGATATGTGGAAAGAAGCTCCGTAAACCGGATTGACCTAATTTATCAATATCCTGAAAAGTGGAAGTAGTACACATTGCACTTCTTTCCTATCTTTACGCCTTATGCCGGACTCCCTCCTATCACTAGACGAAAGACTGCTTCTTTTTCTTAATAGTTTTCACGCACCTTGGCTTGACAATTTGATGTTCGTTTTAACGAATGGTAAAGTTTATGCTCCGTTTTTTATAGTAGTCATTGGGTTAATTATTTACCGTTTTCGTTGGAAAGGCGCTTTCGTTCTTTTGCTCGTAGCGCTTGTGATTATTCTTGGAGATCAACTGTCCTCGTCTCTGCTAAAGCCCCTTATTGGCCGCCTTAGGCCTACACATGAGCCACATTTGGATGGGCTTATTCATATCGTAAATGGATACAAAGGTGGGCTCTACAGCTTTGTATCTTCACATGCCACTAATTCATTTGGCATTGCTGCCATTTTGTGGCTGACCCTTCGCAAGCAATTTGCATGGATAGGTATATTCTTTGCATGGGCCACATTGTTTAGCTTTACCCGTATTTACCTGGGAGTGCACTATCCGGGAGATGTGCTGTGCGGGGCACTACTTGGAACAGCAATTGCCTATTTTATCTATTGGCTCGCTAAAAAAATTAAGCCTGATTGGCTACCCCAATCGTGAGGCCATCATTTTCTGTACGTACTTACCCAAAATATCAAATTCAATATTTACAAAGCCTTGCGGCTTTACATTGCTAATATTAGTATGTTCGTAGGTAAAGGGTATAATGGCTACCTCAAAGGCAGAATCTGTTACATTAAAGCAGGTTAAGCTAATGCCGTTTACACAAACGGAACCCTTTTCTACGATCAGGTCTGTTCCTCCTGGTACCTCAAAACGATATACGAAGCTGCCATCTTCTTCTTTCACATTTTTGCAAATAGCTACCTGGTCCACATGTCCCTGCACAATGTGGCCGTCAAAACGGCCATGCGAAGCCATGCTTCGCTCCAGGTTTACCTTATCCCCCGGCTTTAATTTTCCCAGATTCGATTTGTCCAGGGTCTCCTGGATAGCCGTAACCTTATACACATTTTTATCAATACCCACTACGGTAAGGCAAACCCCGTTGTGCGCCACACTTTGATCCACTTTCAGCTCAGGGGTGATTTTGGAACGGATGTAAAAATGAACATTACCACCATCGGTTTCAATGGCCGAAACTGTTCCCATAGATTCAACAATACCTGTAAACATTTGCACGTTTTTTGTCAAAGTTAGTGTATAAATCGGTACGATTTGCCCGGTTGTTATATCTTCGCATGTAATTATGGAGGACAGCTACAAGGCACGCGGGCTAAGACGAAAACTGGTAAAAATTATTACCGAAAAAGGTATCGAAAGTCATAAAGTACTGGACGCCATTGGAAAAGTACCCCGCCACTTTTTCTTCGATAATGCTTTCATAGAACATGCCTACCAGGATAAGGCATTCCCCATAGGTGAAGGGCAAACCATTTCGCAACCGTATACAGTGGCTTTCCAAACGGAGCTTCTGGACCCACAACAAGGGGACAAGGTTCTGGAAATAGGTACTGGCTCCGGTTACCAGGCTTGCGTGCTGTTGGAATTAGGAGTGAAGCTTTTCAGTATGGAGTACAACAAAGTATTGTACGATCGCACTAAAAAGAAGCTGCCAAATATGGGCTACCAACCTATTCTGAAACATGGAGACGGCTCTCTTGGATGGCCATTACATGCTCCATTCAATGGCATTTTAGTAACAGCAGGAGCCCCGGTTGTGCCTGAGGCTTTAAAGGATCAATTAGCTATTGGAGGGAAACTGATCATACCGGTAGGTAATGACAAAAAGCAAAAAATGCTTCGCATAACACGTAAGGCAGAAGAAGAATTTCAAACGGAAGAATTTGATTACTTTAGCTTTGTACCTTTGCTGGGCAAACAAGGCTGGAACAAATAAAATTATGGCAAAGAAGAAAATAGCAAGTGCATCAAAGGTAACTATGACCGAATTGGTGCTCCCCAACGATACTAATACACTTGATAACCTGATGGGTGGACGCCTGATGCATTGGATGGATATTTGTGCGGCTATTGCTGCGCAAAAACATTCTAACCGGATTGTAGTAACCGCCTCAGTAGATAATATTTCGTTTGGTAAACCCATTAGCCTGGG
>JAGQYJ010000050.1:9537-17340 GCA_020436145.1 Cyclobacteriaceae bacterium
AGGCCCATTGATGTGCCTGAAGTAACGCCTGAAACCGAGGAAGAAAAGGAATTGTATGCCGGAGCATTGAGACGAAGACAACTACGGCTTGTGTTAGCCAAACGGATGAAGCCTGAAGACGCCAAAGAGCTCAGAACTTTTCTTGACGTAGACTAATGGAAGAACTGAATGAAAACAGTTTGAAATTGCTTTATGATGAGGAGCTATTCATCGTAAAGGAAAAAACAACTACCTCACCTCCTAAAATCAATGTGGCAAATGAGCCCGAGCCTGCACCATATAAAGGCTTTGCCAAAAAAGATATTGTGGTTCTATTTGAAGACAGCAGCCAGGATAAACTTAGCGCATCAAACGAATCCTTGCTAGTCAATATTTTAAAAGCAATTGGATTAACTATTGAGGATGTGGCAATTATTAATCAATCTGTGGCTAAAACAGACTGGAAAGAACATGCTTCAGGTTCCAGGGTTCTTGCCTTTGGTGTATCACCAGAAGTGTATGGGATTTCATCAGAGCTTTATGCGATTACAAATAGTCAGAATATACAATGGCTTTTTGCTGACTCGCTTGATGCATTGGCTGCCAATAAAGTACTTAAAGGGAAGCTGTGGTCGAATCTGCAAGTATTATTTCCAGGTTGATTTTGAGTTATCTCATCTGATTCAGAGCTTCTTCCACCGTGCTAACAGGCAGTTGACATGTTTTATTTCTGCACGCGTAAATCATGGTTTTACCACTAACCAGCTTCATCTTCAGGAGCTCAAGACTTCCTTCGGTTTGGCCACCTAACAATAAACTATTGGGTTGGTATTCCTTTGCCAATTGCATACGTAAGTGCTCTGCCTTTTCACCAACAATGGCTACTTCGTAAGGTTCATGGAGCAACCTTCTGTATAATTCAAACCAATTGTAAAAAAAAGCCGCCTGTTGCAACATATAGGATTCGGCTGAGGTAAGCATCGCACGTGCATGCTTCAAGTACTCTTCGTTGTACAGGTAGTGGCCAAGCACAAAAAGATTGAGTGCCATAGTAGAGTTGCCTGATGGAATAACATTGTCTTCAATGGAAATCTTGCTTACATAAAGTTGCTCATCGTCCGCTGACTTAAACCTGAACAAGCCACTTTCATGGTCAAAGAAATTTTTAAAACTGGTTTTGGTCAAGATATTGGCCCTTGTCAGCCATTCTTCATCAAATGTTACCTGGTACAGTTTAATGAATGCTTGTATGGTTGCTGCATAATCATCTATAAATCCATTGATGCTTACCTTTCCTTCTTTATAATTCCGATGTAGTCGCTCACCATCCCACAATATATCCCAGATAAAACTGCCCGTTGTTAAAGCATCTTTCCTATACCTGCTGTCTCCGAGAGCTTCGTAGGCATCACACAAACCGGCAATCATCAAAGCATTCCATTCGGTCAGGGTTTTATCATCCAGCCCGGGCCGTACACGTTGTTCACGGGCCATAAATAATTTTTGCTTGCCCTCATTTATCAGAACTTCAAACGAATCCTTATCCAGTTTTCGTTCCTCACAAAATGTATCCATTTCCCTTCGGATGCGAAGCACGTTCTTAAACTCCCAATTGCCACTACTGGTTATATCATAGTATTCTTCAAAGTATTCTGCATCCGGCCCCAGCAATTTATCAACTTCCTGCTTTCTCCAAACATAAAATTTACCTTCTTCGCCTTCGCTGTCTGCATCCAGGGAAGAATAATAAGCCCCACTACGTTCCCTCAATTCCCGGTTGCAGAATGCAATCGTCACTTCAATTACCTGCTTGTATAATGGTTTTTGAGTTCGTTTATAAGCTTCAGCATACACACTCAACAGCTGGCCGTTGTCGTAGAGCATTTTTTCAAAATGGGGTACGTGCCAGTTTGGGTCGGTAGAATAACGGGCAAAGCCACCACCTACCTGGTCATAAATTCCACCATATGCCATTTGGTCAAGTGTTGTAAATACAGCCTGCTCGCCTTTCTCGTTTTCATATTCGGTAGAGTAATGAAGCAAGGCCATCAATGAAGCGGGCATGGGGAATTTGATATTCCCTCTTCTTCCCCCTTTCTTTTCGTCCATACTATTAATCCAGTCGGTAGCAGCCTGTTCAAGTTTTTGTGCATCAAAATCGCTGGGGTCGCCAACTTTTAGTAAACTCATTTGAGAAACACCATCTTGCACCTTTTGAGCTTGTTCTAAAGCCTTATCAGGGTTGTTTTTGTTAAAATCCCACACACCCTGAAGCACTTCCATCCAGTTTTTTTTAGGGAAATAGGTACCTGCATATATGGGTCGTCCATCGGGCAGGCAAATCACATTTAATGGCCAGCCACCCTGGCCTGAAATCACTTGTGCAGCATCCATATACACCTGGTCAATATCAGGCCGTTCTTCCCTGTCTACCTTTATCGATACATAATATTTGTTCATCAAATTAGCCACCGTACTATCCTCAAACGACTCATGCTCCATTACATGGCACCAATGGCAAGCAGCATAGCCCACACTTACAATAATTAACTTGTTTTCCTTCTGGGCCTTCTTAAGTGCCTTATCTCCCCACGGATACCAGTCAACCGGGTTATGGGCATGCTGTAATAGATAGGGACTTGTTTCGTGAATAAGTTCGTTTGTGTGATCGCTCATAGACTCTTTAAATTGACAGGATAGCCAAAATGATATGAAAGCAAAAAATAAAACAGTTTTTAGCCACATCCCTTTTAACGAAAGATAAGACTATATCATTCCCATTCCAAATTTGTAATTTTAGTGAGTAAAGGCACACTACTAAAACCGGTTACGTGTATTTAAATTGTCATTCATATTACAGCCTCAAATATGGCACACTGAGCCCTGAGGCACTTGTAGAGCTTGCTGCTCTCTATGGCCTGAAGCAACTATGCCTGACAGACATAAATAACACTTCCGCACATATGGAGTTCATTAAGTCATGTGAAAAGGAGGGTATTAAACCAAGTGTTGGGGTCGATTTCCGCAATGGTGCCGATCAGTGCTTCGTTGCGATTGCAAAAAACAATAATGGCTACAGGGAAATAAATATCTTCCTATCAAGACATCTTCACAACAAAAAGGATATTCCACTAGTAGCCCCAAAATTTGATAATGTCTGGGTTGTTTACCCCAATAAAAAACAACCAGCGGTTTTAAGAGAGAATGAGTTTGTAGGTGCTACCCTAAAGGATATTGATTCAGTTTCTTTTAAAAGAAACTTTACTTCCGAACAAAAGCTCGTATTTCTTCAACCGGCAACATTCAGGAATAAAACTGATTTCAATATCCACCGGTTATTACGGGCAATAGATAATAACTGCCTGCTCAGCAAACTCCCGGAATCGGAACAAGGAAACCCCAATGATTTGTACTACAAGCCCCAACTACTTTCTGAAAGGTTAAAAGAGTACCCCGATATTATTGAACGAACGGAAAACTTGTTACAGGCCTCAGATATAAGTTTCACGTTTGGAACCTCCCAAAAAACTAAAAACCTGTCAACCTATACCGGATCTGAAGAAAAGGATTTTGAACTATTGAAAAAGTTATGCAGGGAAGGGCTGGAATACAGGTATCCTGATCCCACAGATATAATTTACAATCGAATTGAAAAAGAGCTATCTATAATCCGGCAAAAAGATTTTGTTTCTTATTTTTTGATTAATTGGGACATTATATCCTATGCGCGCCACAAAAATTATTTTTATGTTGGAAGAGGCAGTGGAGCCAATAGTATCGTGGCATACCTGCTCCGGATTACCGATGTAGATCCTATCGAGCTCGATTTATATTTTGAGCGTTTTATCAATCTTTATCGTCAAAATCCACCCGATTTCGATATGGATTTCTCCTGGCGCGATCGGGACGATGTGATCAATTATATCTTTCAACGTTTTGACAATGTGGTGTTGCAGGGAACCTACAACACCTTTCAAACCAAATCAGTAGTTCGGGAGTTGGGGAAAGTATTTGGCCTTCCCAAGCATGAAATAGATGCAGTAACCCGGGGTAAAAAAACAACTAAAAGCTACGATCAGTTTTTCAAATTAATTAACCAGTACAGTCCAAAAATTAAGGGGTGCCCCAGCCATTTAAGCGTTCATGCCAGTGGAATACTTATTACTGAACAACCAATATACGACTGTACGGCAACTTCCTTACCTCCTAACGGGCACCCCATAACACATTTCGATATGCATATATCTGAAGATATTGGTATTTATAAATTCGATATTCTTAGTCAGCGGGGGCTAGGTAAGATTAAAGATGCTTTAGAAATTATCCATGAACTTCATCCTGATCATCCTGAGATTGATATTCACAATATGAATATGTTGAAGGAAGATGAGCAGGTAAAGGATCTGTTGCGCAATGCTAAAACTATGGGTTGTTTTTATGTAGAATCTCCTGCCATGCGCATGCTGCTTACCAAACTAAGGGCAGAAACCTATTTGGGGCTTGTGGCTGCCAGTTCTATTATAAGGCCCGGAGTGGCAAAATCTGGCATGATGCGGGAATATATAGTAAGGTTTAGAAATCCGCATCTTAGAGAAAAACGTGGACACCCTATTTTGCTTGATATTATGCCTGAAACGTACGGTATTATGGTGTATCAGGAGGATGTTATCAAGGTAGCCCATTATTTTGCTGATTTAACGCTTGAAGAAGCGGACCATTTACGAAGAGGCATGTCTGGCAAGTATCGCTCAAGGGAAGAGTTCCAGATAACAAGGAAGAATTATTTTGAGAATTGTGCCAAAAAAGGAATTTCTCAAAAAGATACCAACGATGTTTGGAATCAAATTGAAAGCTTTGCTGGTTATGCATTTTCAAAAGGCCACTCTGCTTCATATGCAGTTGAGAGTTATCAAAGTCTCTACTTAAAAGCATATTATCCTCTGGAATTTATGGTGGCTGTAATCAATAATTTCGGAGGTTTTTACAGAACAGAAATTTATCTTCATGAGGCCCGTATGAACGGAGCAACCATTGAACCTCCATGTATTAATCGAAGCCAGAGCGAGGCTACGCTTGAAGGCACAACTATCCTTTTAGGCTTTATTTTTCTTACCGAATTTAATCCGGAACATATCAACGCCATCATTAATGAACGAAACCGGTTTGGGGAGTATAAAAGCCTTCAAAACTTCATACTTAGAGCTAATATTCCTCTTAATCAACTTAAAACCCTGATAAAGGCTGATGCCTTTAGGTTTACCGGTAAAACCTCGAAAGAATTATTTTGGGAGTTGCAATTGTACATTCAGGAGGTTGAGAATAGTTCTAAAAAAACTCCCATGTTTGAAGAAAAACCTAATGTTGCCTTACCTAAATTAAATGTCAGTGAATTAGAAACAGCATTTAATCAAATTGATGTGTTGGGTTTCCATTTGACCAATCCCTTCAATATGCTCTATTCTATTCCCATAGATGTAATCTATGCAACGGACCTCAAAAAGTACCTGGGAAGAGAAGTTTGCATGGTAGGCTACCTGGTTGCTAAAAAGTACGTTGAAAGTGCAAAAGGGGTTATGTATTTCGGAACATTCCTTGATTTACATGGAGACTTTTTCGATACGGTAATTTTCCCTGATATAGCTGAAAAATATGTGTTTGAAGGCATTGGAGTATATTCCATTTACGGAAAAGTGGTAGAAGAATATGATTTCTTTAGCCTGGAAACCGTAAAGATGGAACGGTTGGCTGTCAAAAACCTGGATATAGTAAATGCATAACCATGATCAATTAACAATCAAAAACAGCATTAATAATAGGTTTCAAACGTAAGTTTATCATCAACCATTCTATTATTATATTGTTGGATGATCGCTTTAATTTTATTTTCCATTTTCGTCTGGACATCCGGTACTTTATTCACCAAATTGGTTGTCATCAAAGGGTCATCCTTTAAGTTATATAGTCCTGCTGTTTTTTTTAAGTCATACTGAATCACCCAATCATCCATGATCATCTGAAAAGCATTTCCATAATAATTAATGGCAAATTTTTCGTTGTTTGGCGCCAACAAATCTTCACCAAAAGCAACGTAGGGCTTATTATAATGCAAATAGTTTAACACTGTTGGCATTATATCAATCTGTTGTGCAACGGTACTGTCAACACCAATAAGCTCGCTGCCTGGCAGGTAAAAAAATATTGGTACTGTAAAAGCGCCAACTGGTGTTTGATATCTTGGATAATAAGAAGTGCAGGTATGGTCACCAGTTATAATGAAAAGCGTGTTCGAAAACCAGGACTTAGAACTAGCCTCTTTAAATGCCTCTCTCAAAGCATAATCAGCATAACCTATACTTCTATGCATTTTTATCTTACCTTCCGGAATTTTTCCTTCTAAAAACCTCGGCAATTTGTTGGGGTGATGAGATGAAACAGAAAATATGGCACTAATGAAGGGCTGCTTAAATTCATCCATCTTATGTATTGCATAAGGCAAAAACAAGTGGTCCCAAATGCCCCATACACCATCATAATCATCGTCATTCCCATATTCAGTCATACCATAGTAGCCATCAATACCTGCTTGCACAGCAAACGAATTTAAACCCAACGAGCCGTTTGGCGCCCCATGGAAAAAGGCGGAATAGTATCCCTTGTTTTTTAGCTCAGAAGCAAGGGAATTTATTTTATCATTCGAATAATTAGATACGGTAAATGACTCCTCCAAAGAAGGAATGCTTGCCAGCACAGCAGGACTTCCTTCAATCGATCTTCTGCTATTGGCATACGAATTCACAAAAATTAAGGCATGTTCAGCCAGAGAATCAAGAAAGGGTGTGTAACCTTTATAGTTGCCATTATCCAGGTTCTTATTAAAAACACCAACAGGCTCCCTTCCCAAACTCTCAACAATAAAAATTACAATATTCAAAGGTCTGAACTGTAAAGAATCTAATGGTTTTTTAAGTACACTATATTCATCTTCAACATCTGTTTCAGTAAAATAATGTTGCTTGGGGAACACTGGCTTATCCAACGACATCATCATCGTAAATGGCGTATTCTGAACCAATGAAATGTTTCCCGGTCTTTTCACATACTGCCCAGCATCAGATGGGGATAATGGGAAATCTTGTTTGGGAGGCAACCCTCCCCTTATTCCAATCACGGCTGCAGTTATAAAAAAGAGAAAAATGATGAATTGAAGAAAGAAACGTTTTACAGAGTTAATAGGTATAAGCTCCTTTTGTATTCTCTTACTAACATAAACAAGCAATCCCATGAGAAGCACCCATATAATAATTATGTAGTAGTAATCTATAGCCAGATTATAGGCAAGACTTCCATAATTTACTTCATTTCCAAACTCCTCAAATACAGTTATAGTCGTTCTCTTTGAAGTAAATTTAAAATACGAGAAATCTGCGCAGTTTAAGAAAAGTGCTAAGCCGTTTGTTATGTAAAATATAGAGTTAACTATTTCCCGGAATATCCTATGGTTTTTACCATTAAAGGGTAATAGTAGTACTATCAGATAGAGAGAATTAACATACAAAACTGCTGTTAAATCAAATCGAACACCTCCCAAAAAAATTATCAGCAGCTCATATCCTGAAACTGACGGAAAACTTTCAATATTGAATAGATAAAAAAGAAATCGGGTTATCGAAAACAAAAGCATCACAAGAGTAAGTCTTAATAGTACTTCTGTGATGGGGTATTCCCTTATCCATTTTATCATAACATTAAGTTAACAAACAAAATGTTAAGGTAATATATTTATAAATATTTGCTGCTTTATAAGACGAAAAAAGGGTATCACTG
>JAGQYJ010000051.1:0-2718 GCA_020436145.1 Cyclobacteriaceae bacterium
CAAATGACCATCGATAAGCTTGAAAAAGCCTACGGTAAGGGTACAGTGATGAAATTGAGTGATGAGAAAGTGATTGATGTTCCAGCTGTATCTACGGGCTCTTTGGGTTTGGATATTGCTCTGGGAGTTGGAGGTATTCCAAGGGGAAGAATAACAGAGATTTACGGCCCGGAGTCATCCGGTAAAACCACTCTATCCATGCACTGCATTGCAGAAGCTCAAAAAGCAGGTGGACTGGCTGCTTTTGTAGATGCCGAGCATGCGTTTGATAAGCTGTATGCTGAAAAGCTTGGTATCCAGACCGATAACCTGCTCATCTCACAACCTGACAGCGGAGAGCAGGCTTTGGAAATAGCCGAACATTTAATCCGCTCAGGAGCCATTGATATTATTGTGATTGATTCTGTGGCGGCCCTGGTGCCTAAAGCAGAGTTGGAAGGCGAAATGGGAGATAGCAAGATGGGACTTCAGGCACGATTAATGTCTCAGGCATTGAGAAAGCTCACTGGAACTATTAACAAAACAGGCTGTGCCTGTATTTTTATTAACCAACTACGCGAAAAAATTGGTGTAATGTTTGGTAACCCTGAAACCACAACAGGGGGTAACGCACTTAAGTTTTATTCTTCGGTTCGTTTGGATATCAGGCGAATTGGTCAAATCAAAGATACTTCCAGTGATGTAACAGGTAACAGAACAAGGGTTAAGGTTGTAAAGAATAAAGTAGCTCCTCCTTTCAAAGTAGTGGAATTCGATATCATGTATGGCCAGGGCATTTCCAAATCAGGAGAGGTCCTCGACTTGGGAGTAGAACTTGATATCATCAATAAATCCGGTTCATGGTTTTCGTACGAAGGCAACAAATTAGGGCAAGGGCGCGATGCAGTTAAACAACTACTGGAGGACAACCCTGAGTTAATGGATGAACTGGAAGTAAAAATCAAACAGGCCGTGCACGGTGGGCCTCAAACAGCAAAGGCGGATGTTGAAGAATAAGCTGCTATTCTAAATAGTAGCATTCATTGGTTGAATTTGCTGCCTCCACATACTACCGTTACTTAAAACGTTTATTGGGCATCAGGTGACTTTTTGAGTGTCAATTATTAGTTACTTTTAAATGATTCATTCAATACATACCATCTTGAGATCAGTACTCATTTTAATTTTTGTCCTGAGCATTTCTAAACTAAATGCTCAGGACATAGTGGATTCCACCTATTTGCAAACAGTTTTGGATTCGGGAGTTGCCAGCTATGACAATGGTGATTACGAAGGTGCGCTTGCTACTTTTCAAAAAATTCTTTCACAAAACAAAACTGATATTGGCTTTTCCTTCACAAGTACTGCCAATTACTATTCAGGCTATTGCTACGATCGTTTAAATAAACCTGATTCGGCCATCAAATACTTCTCCCAGGCCATGCCAATTTTTGAAGAAGAAAATGATACGCTTAAGCTGGCCAAATGCTTTTATATGTTAAGCTATGAGTATCTTGTTTTAGGAAATTACGATACTTCTCTTGAGAACAATCAAAAGGCGTTAAATCTGTTTTCTGTCAAAAGTGATACACTGGAAATCATAAGGTCCTTAGTGTGGACCTCCATCATTTATCACGATTCAAGGCAGTATGAACTGGGCATTGAATATGGCGAGAAGGCCTATCGTTTGATCAAAAAAACTACAATGCCCAATGCCAATCTGGAACAAAGAGCCCTAAATAGTATAGCCATAAATTACGATGATCAGGGCGATTATGATATGGCCATTGCCTATCACCAAAAGGTGTTTGAGCTAAAAGACAGGTTGTCTGATACTCTGCATCTGGCACCTACCTATAATAATATTGGTAACTCACTTATGAAAAAGGGTGACTTCAATATGGCTAAAAAGTATTTTTTAAGGTGCCTTATTATTGATAAAATAAGGCAGAACCAGTACAGCCTGGCCACGGTTTACACCAATTTAGGAGCTGTTTCCTATAAGGCAGGCAACTTTAGACAGGCCAAAATATACCTTGATAGCGCTGAGCACATCTCCTACGAAATAATGGACGCTGAAAAAATCCAGGACGTGTTGTACCAACAATATGAATACCATAAAAAAGCAGGTGAGCTTTCTAAAGCGCTGGAATATTTAACCTCGTTTCATGAATTGAAAGATTCGCTGTTAAATATTGAAAAGGTAAATGCACTAAGTGAAATGGAAGCCAGGTACAAAACCAGGGAACAGGAAAATGAAATCGCAAGGCAAACAGAAACCATTAAAACCCAAAAAGTACTTATCAGGCAGAACCTTCTGATAAACATTGGCCTGGCCTTATTGGTGGTATTACTTATTTTAATTGGCTTCCTGTATAGAAACAGGTTAAAGAAAAAACAACAGCTTGCCCTTCAACATAGAGAGATTGAATTCAAAGAAGCACAACTTAATTCGATAATTACTACCCAGGAGAAAGAGCGAGCACGTTTCGCTTCCGATCTACATGATAGTTTTGGCCAGACCATTTCAATTCTTAAAATGAATATGGATGCTGCAAAAAAGCATAAAGATGTTGATCAACGAACTGAAAAACTGTTTGATGGGTCAACAAAAATGCTTGACGAAATGTATAATGAATTAAGGGGTATCTGTTTCAACCTTATGCCTCACACACTTATAGAGTTTGGTTTAATAGAAGCTATCAACGAGCTGGCTAAAAGAATAAACTCATTAGATCA
>JAGQYJ010000051.1:2818-17095 GCA_020436145.1 Cyclobacteriaceae bacterium
ATGCCTCACACACTTATAGAGTTTGGTTTAATAGAAGCTATCAACGAGCTGGCTAAAAGAATAAACTCATTAGATCAAATAACAATTGAAGTAAACAACCATGGCCTTGAAACAAGGATGGAGGAGATTTATGAAATTTCGCTCTATCGGATTGTTCAGGAATGGGTCAACAATATTTTGAAATATGGGAATGCCGGTTTAGTCACAATACAGTTTACATCGGACGACAATGAGCTTACCCTTACCATAGAAGATGATGGTACCGGATTTGATAAAAACAGACTCAAAAACAGCAAAGGCAATGGGTGGAAGAACATTAATTCAAGAGTTCAACAATTAGGAGGGTCGATTGATTTTGACACCACAGCTGGTATGGCAGGCTCCATTCTGATTATTAATGTGCCCCTGAGTGCTAAAAATATACGGGTTGCTACGTAGTCAATTTACCAATTGTCTGGGATACCATTGGGATGAACTACGTGCTAATTTTCCGGGATGAAAATAATGTCTTATCTTCAGCTAAAATCAAATTCTGTTTTGAACACTTTATTAGTTGATGATCATGCCATGATGCTGGACGGGGTGGCCCGCCTGGTCGATGAACAAGAAGGCTATAAAGTTATATCCACCGCCTCTTCAGTGGAGAATGCAATCGCATGCATTCAATCAAACTCTGTTGAAGTGCTTATAACTGATTACAATCTCCCTGACGGAAGTGGCCTGGACCTCATTCGCAAAGCCAAAGAAGTATATCCTCATCTAAAAGTGATTGTGCTTAGCATGCATGATGAAGCCCACCTGGTTAAGGAAGTTTTAAAAGAAGGAGTGGATGCATACATACTTAAAAAGGACTCGATGAACGAGCTTGTTAACGCGCTTAAAGCCGTTAAATCAGGTCGGCTTTATTTGAGCAGTGATATTAATGCTATGCTGGTGCATTCCATAAATAAACCTGATACACCTCAATTACTAACCCCAAGAGAGAGAGAAGTATTACAACTCATTTCTGAGGAATTTTCGAATAAAGAAATTGGTGAGAAACTTTTTATAAGTGAACGTACTGTAGAAACCCATCGAAAAAATATATTCAGAAAGACTAAGACCAACTCCCTGGTTGGGCTAATCAAATTTGCCTACGCAAATAATCTTATATGATTTTTAAGCCCTTATAGCCTCTACCGGATCCATTCTGGCAGCTAACGCAGCCGGTATAATACCTGCCACCATACCAATAGCCATACTAACCCCAATTCCCAAAGCCACATTGCGCAGAGTGAGCGATAATTCCAAACTTCCCAGCGATGCAAATGAAAGCAGAAAGACAAGCATGAGGCCAATAAAACCACCCAGTCCACTTAAAAAAACAGCTTCGAACAAAAACTGGAACAGGACAAAATAGTTTTTAGCTCCCAACGATTTTTGTATTCCAATTATATTGGTTCGTTCCCGCACAGAAACAAACATAATATTGGCAATTCCAAAGCCGCCAACCAAAATAGAGAACCCTCCAATAATCCATCCTGCAACGCTCAGTACATCAAACACACCACCTATTAAGTTGGCTATTGCCTCAGGTCGGTTCAGGGCAAAATTATCAGCGTCCTTTGGCCTTAGTCCCCTTCTGGTCCTAAGCAAACCACGAAGCTCATACTCCAACTGAACCAATCCAATATCTTCATCATGCCCTTTGATGCCTATATGAGATGATTTTTCGTTCCACCTTCCCAACCCAGTGCTAAATACCTTTCTGAAGGATTCATAAGGCACAATACAATTATCATCGTTACTGGTTATACCCATAAAACTCTCCCCTTCTTTCTCTATAATTCCAATAACCACGTACTTGCGGCCTCTTATTTTTATCTCTTTGCCCAGCCCATTGGAATTTGGGAACAGGGCATTGGCTACGTTGTATCCAATAATTGCCACATTCTTCCCTGTATTAGCCTCACCTTCCGTAAAATAGCGACCCGATTCAATAGGTACTGAAAAGATATCTTTGTAGCCATAAGATCCACCAATGAAAGTGCCTTCCGTAAAGCTATTACTCTCATATTTCATAACTGAACGCCTATCACCTGACCAAATGCCAATAGCAGATTTTGTTCTTAGCTTATCATTCAGAAACTTATACTCCACATAGCTGGGGTTTGGTCGCCTCCAAAAATCCCACCAATTGTACTCCTCGCCCTCTTCAGCTGTAAAAGGCCATTTATCCACGTATATCACACCGGTTCCTAAAAAGCTAAGGCTATCGCGGATACTTTTTTCCAGAGAATCTACAACGGTCAAAACACCAATAATGGCAAATATCCCTACGGTAACTCCTAATAACGAAAGCGTTGTACGGAAAATATTCATTTTCAGTGCGTTCCACGCAAAGCGAAAACTTTCCATTATTAGTTTAACAATTACTACCATGAAGCTATAAGACTTTACTTCTCAATACAATAAAACGAAATTGATACCAAATTGTAGATACAAATTTATATTTTTGCGTGCCTAAATTGGTTGTAACATTCACTGTTTATAAAAATCTAAAATTAGCTTTGAAATTATTAGTATTCCGGATTGATCATTTTTTTTATGTAAACGGTCTTCCTGCATAATTTCTATTGCTCACAAAAACAACGGTATCATATGAAATTATCTCAATTCAAATTCGATTTACCAAAAGGACTGATAGCTAAATATCCTGCAAATAACCGCGATGAAAGTAGGTTAATGGTAGTTCATCGAGATACGGGTGAAATTGAACATAAATTGTTCAAAGATTGTGTTGATTACTTTGATGAAGGAGATGTTTTCGTGGTGAATGACACCAAAGTATTCCCAGCCAGACTTTATGGGAACAAAGAAAAAACAGGCGCTGAAATAGAAGTATTTCTTTTAAGAGAACTTAATAAGGAGATGCGTCTTTGGGATGTGCTGGTAGATCCTGCTCGTAAAATTCGTGTGGGTAATAAATTATATTTTGGGGAAGGCGAATTGGTAGCAGAAGTTATTGACAATACAACTTCGAGAGGAAGAACCATACGATTTTTGTTCGATGGCTCCGATGAAGAGTTCTCTAAAGTTATAGACCAGCTGGGCGAAACTCCCCTGCCTAAAACAATAGAAAGACCAACTGAACCAGAAGACAAAGAACGTTTTCAAACCATTTATGCTAAAAACGTGGGTGCTGTTGCCGCCCCAACTGCGGGGTTGCATTTTACGGAACACCTGATGAAGAAACTGGAAATCATTGGTGTGGATGTTACTCCAATAACCCTGCACATTGGCCTGGGTACTTTTAGTCCTGTTGATGTGGAAGACCTGACCAAACATAAAATGGATTCTGAAAACTATATCGTACCTGATAAAACGGCAGATATGGTAAACATTGCTCTTAATAACAAAAAAAGAGTAGTAGCTGTTGGTACCACTGTAATGCGGACTTTGGAAACTGCGGTCTCAGCCACCGACAAGCTTAAGGCAAAAGAAGGGTGGACTGATAAATTCATTTTCCCTCCCTACGATTTCAAAATTTGTAATGCTATGATTACAAATTTTCATCTGCCGGAAAGCACATTATTGATGATGGCTGCCGCATTTGGAGGATATGATTTAATAATGAAAGCATACAAGGAAGCCATTAAAGAAAAGTACAGGTTCTTTACTTATGGCGATGCGATGCTTATTGTATAAGCCCCAATTTAATGTTGTCAGGCTTTGCCTAATCGATAAATAAAATGAAAAGGTATGCACTGATTGTAGCTGGCGGTTCCGGCACCCGAATGGGTGGCAGTACTCCCAAGCAATTTTTGGTTCTGGGGCAACGACCCTTGTTAATGCATACCATTTCACAATTTGCAAGTGCCGGCAACAGTATTGAAATCATTGTCGTACTGCCTCAAAACCAGATAGAAATATGGACCAGTTTGTGCTCATACCACCAGTTTGTAATTGAACACAAGCTGGTAGCAGGTGGCAAAACCAGGTTTGAATCAGTGAGGAATGGATTGGAATGGGTAGAAGCGGATAGCCTGGTGGCAATTCATGATGGTGTAAGACCACTTATTTCCACAACCATAATTGAAGAAAGCTTTCGTATTGCGAAAGAAAAAGGAAGTGCGATTGCTGCCGTATCTCTCAAAGACAGTATTAGGGAAATGGTTGGTGACTCTACCGTATCAAAAAACAGAAATAACTACTTTCTTGTGCAAACACCCCAAACTTTTCAATCGACCATGATTAAAAAGTATTATGGGCTTGCAAAAAGCAAGGAATCGTTTACGGATGATGCAAGTGTTTATGAATTCTTCGGGGAAAATGTGACCCTAATACAGGGTGACTACAAAAACCTGAAAATAACAACGCCTGAGGATTTGATAATCGCTCAGGCGTTGCTCAATAACAATACTTAATATTATTTAGTATTCATCTTCGTTAAAGAAGAAGTCTTCTTTGGTTGGGTAATCAGGCCAAATCTCTTCTATATTTTCATAAGGCTGGCCATCATCCTCTAATTCCTGAAGATTCTCTACTACCTCCAATGGTGCTCCTGACCTGATTGAAAAGTCAATCAATTCATCCTTTGACGCAGGCCAAGGGGCATCTTCAAGATACGAGGCTAATTCTAATGTCCAATACATAGCTGATCGTTAATTTTGACTGCAAAAGTATATTTTTATTTATCAAATCAAACAATATAAACGCTTTAATGCTAAGTGCTTAGAAAATACACTTAACCATAGTAAAAACATTCATTTTGTGTTGTTGATATTATATCAATTGCACCTGAATAAAGTAACCTAATATGTATTTTTGAGGCTTAAACAACCAGCTATGAGTGACGAAAAAATAATTTTTTCTATGGCCGGGGTAAGTAAGATTTACCCTCCTCAAAAAAAAGTACTTAATAATATTTACTTATCATTTTTTTATGGTGCCAAAATAGGAGTGCTGGGCCTTAACGGGTCTGGTAAATCAACGCTTATGCGTATTATAGCCGGTATAGATAAGGAATATCAGGGTGAAGTAATTTTTTCTCCTGGGTACACTGTAGGTATGCTTGAGCAGGAACCCCTATTGGATAAATCCAAAACTGTAAAAGAGGTGATTGAAGAAGGAGTTGGCGAGATTACAGGCTTACTCAAAGAATTTGAAGAAATAAATGAAAAGTTTGCTGACCCTGAAATTCTTGATAATCCTGATGCAATGGATAAGTTAATTCAACGCCAGGGTGAAGTTCAGGAAAAACTGGATCACGTGGGTGCATGGGACCTGGATACAAAACTGGAAAGGGCCATGGATGCTCTGCGCACTCCTCCTGCCGATGCACGAATTGAAAACCTGTCAGGTGGTGAAAAAAGAAGGGTGGCCCTTTGTCGCCTTCTTTTAACCGAACCGGATGTCTTGTTGCTGGATGAACCCACGAACCATTTGGATGCTGAATCAGTGCACTGGTTGGAGCAACACCTTAAACAATATAAGGGTACAGTAATAGCAGTAACTCACGATCGCTATTTTCTGGATAATGTTGCAGGATGGATTTTAGAACTTGACCGCGGGGAAGGCATTCCATGGAAAGGAAACTATTCTTCGTGGTTAGAACAAAAACAAAAACGCCTGGCTCAGGAGGAAAAAACAGAAAGCAAACGTCAAAAGACCCTGGAACGAGAGTTGGAGTGGGTTCGCATGTCTCCCAAAGGAAGACATGCAAAATCGAAAGCAAGGCTTAGCTCGTACGATAAACTTTTAAGCCAGGAAGCAAAAGAAAAAGAAGCCAGGCTGGAACTTTATATTCCACCGGGTCCCAGACTTGGGGAAAAAGTAATTGTTGCCGAAGGAGTTTCAAAAGCCTTTGGAGATAAACTGCTTTACGAGAACCTTAGTTTCTCTCTGCCACAAGGTGGTATCGTTGGTGTAGTTGGTCCCAATGGAGCCGGTAAAACCACCTTATTTAAACTTATTACCCAAAAAGAAAAACCGGACGCAGGCAGCTTTGAAGTAGGCTCCACTGTTGATATTGCTTATGTTGATCAGGAGCATGACAACCTTGAACCAAACAAAACCGTTTGGGAGGCTATTTCCGAGGGGAATGAGCTTATCAATCTTGGTGGCAAACAAATGAATTCAAGGGCATATGTAAGCAAATTCAACTTTAGTGGTACAGATCAGCAAAAAAAGGTTGGGCAGCTATCAGGAGGAGAACGAAACCGGGTGCACCTTGCACTGGCATTAAAACAAGGTGCCAATCTTTTGCTTTTGGATGAACCTACCAACGACCTTGATGTAAATACATTACGGGCATTGGAAGACGGTTTGGATAATTTTGGGGGTTGTGCAGTAATCATATCTCACGATCGCTGGTTTCTGGACAGAATATGTACACATATTCTTTCTTTCGAGGGGGACTCACAGGTTTTTTGGTTTGAGGGAACTTATTCGGAATACGAAGAAAACAAAATTAAGCGTTTAGGAGATATAGGTCCCAAACGCATTAAATACAAAAAACTAAAGGCCTGATAGAGGGTTTTTAACCGTTCTATTGTAGGTTTATGTCAGCTCCTATGGAAGCTTTCAATACTTTTATTAATAATCTTATCCCGTACAGGTTTCAATTAACTTTTGACCTTAGAACAAAAGTTAGGGGATTTGTAATCAGTCAGGTTGTTGTTGGTACCTTACTCATTCTAATAGGTCTGTTTTTCCGGTATATTGAGTATGATGAGGTTGAGTTTTATCTGAATACGGCAGCCGGCTTTTATGTTCTTCTTGCGTTGCCCACATTAAAGCTTTTCAAGCATTTTGAAAACTATATAAATCTAGTGGTTTTGGGGGCTTATACGTTCGCATTTCTCTTCATTGCTTTTTCAGGAGGTATTTATGCCGATGAAACTTTTTGGCTGGCACTAATTCTTGTTATCAATATTAATTATGGAAAAAGAAGTCATGTGATCTTTTGGCTTTGCTTTGTGGTTATTTTCCTTGGTGTACTGTTTTATCTGCAAAAGTTCGGAGGTCTGGAATTGGTTAAAGATGAAATTTCATTAACCGAAAGAATAACAACGCTGTTTAGTTTTTTCATGCTATTGTGGGCTATCACCTATAGTTCTTCAAGGATAAATAAAAAACGTATTGATAACCAACTTAAAATTATTGCAGACCATAAGAGGTTACTTAAAGAAAGGGAAGATTTGATGAGTGTAGTAGCCCATGACCTTAAATCGCCTGCCAGGAGAATAGAGGGCCTTCTGAGCATTTTTGATAAATCGAACCTTACAAAAGACCAGCGTGAAATAATTAAGATGCTTGAAAAAACCACCCACGAAGGGGAGCAACTTATTGATGATCTTATTGAAGCTACCCGCTTCCAGTCGCAGCTTCAAATTAAACCTATTGTTCTGAACAACCTGCTGGATGAGCTCACGAATGGCTTTATTCCAATTGCGGAAAAAAAAGGTATTGACATTGTACTGAAAAGAATGCGTACGAAGCTAATAGTTGAATCAAGCGTACATCAGTTGAAAAGAATTCTGGATAATATTATCTCAAATGCGGTTAAATTTTCACCACCAGGAAAGAAGGTTGAGATAAGTTTTGAAGCCGTAAAAGATTATACAAGTATTTCGATTAAAGACCATGGGCCGGGGTTTACGAATGAGGATATTCCTCATATGTTTCAAATGTTCCGAAAACTTAGTGCACAACCAACAGGAGGTGAAAGTTCCAGCGGATTAGGCCTGTCCATTGTTAAAAATCTGACAGAACTTTTGAATGGCGAGATTCGTTTTACAACAGAAATAGGAAAAGGCTCTACATTTACACTGCTTTTACCAAATAAGTTTGATCAGGATTTGGCATCGAAAAATGCAGAAATAACTTAAAAACGAACAACTAGGTTTTTTTACCTATTGGGTAGTAAATAATTACTCCTTTTCTTAGCAAGTAGATAAATATATTTTTGTCAGGAATTTTTAAAACGACCAGTATGAAAGTAATGTTTGTTGACGATGATGTGATTAACAACGAGGTTAACCAAATGTTGTTCAGGAAGCTCTATCCTGAAATTGAGGTTGTCGTTAAATCATCAGTTGATGCCGCAATGGACTATTTGAATGATCCTGAAGTCAAAAATCCCAATAAGATTTTTTTGGATATTAACCTGCCCATCAAAAGCGGATGGGATTTTCTTACCGAGTACAAGCAGTTAGAAATGCCTGGGACCGATGTATATATGCTTACATCTGCTCTAGATTTATTAGATAACAATAAAAGGGAGCAACACCCGGAGGTAAAGGATTTTGTAGAAAAACCACTTTATGATTATAAACTGGAAAGTATCTTAGGTGAATAAAAAAAGCCCCGCTGATGGCGGGGCTTTTTTTTGCTAGTTAGGTTCTATTTCTGATAACGTTTAAACCCTTGTCTTTCCATTACGTAAACTAAGGGCAAACCTAATTAAGTATGCATACAACCTTACGTCTTTCTCAGTGGGGAAAAGAATCGGTACTTATTCTTATGGGTATAATCACTATGATTTTTTTTGAAGCTTCTCAGCAATACTACTATGTTCTTCAATTTAATCTGGTAGAACCAAGTGAAGTTTCCTTTTGGCATTTACTGCAGGGGCAAGCCTGGAGATGGTTATTTTGGATTTTTTTCTCCATTCCTCTTGTCATTTTTGTTTTCAAAAACCCGATTGATAAATACAGTCTTTCAGTAAAAGCGCTCTCAAAGTACCTGGGCTTTATTTCATTCCTGTTAATACTTAATATTATAACCATTGCTTTCTTTCAACTTTTTATAAACAAAGAGGCACTCACTGTTTCGAATATTATTGAATATGTTACTTTCTTCACTTTTCAGAAAAGCCCTATTTACTTTATCTCATTTATTGGTCTGGTAATAATTGTGCATTTCATACTTAATACTGAGATTCTAGAACTTAAAATGAAGGAACTTTCAAGTCTGAAAGAAAAACAAATTCAACTTTATGAAGAATTAAAAAGTAAATCGTATGCTGATAGCTCTCCTATTATTGAAGTTAAAACCGGAACACGTCTGAAGTATGTGCCATTGGATACAATTTCATGGATAGAAGCAGACGATTATTGTGTTAAACTTCATGATCTTCAAAACCAATCGTATACACTGCGTACTTCTCTTAAAGCACTTGAAAGTGAACTTCCAAACTCATTCGTGCGTGTGCACCGAAAGGCAATAGTCAACCTTGAAAAAGTCAAAGAACTACTTCTATCTGATCAGCCTCGTCTTTTATTATGTAATGATATTGAAGTGGTTGTTGCACATAGTCGGCTTAAAGAAGTCAAAGAAAGTTTGAGTGGTTCACTAATACCTTATCTTATATAATTAGCTTGAAGAAGTGAATTTTCAAGCTGCTTACTGCAAAAAAACCTATGGTCACTGCACTCTGTTTGTCAAAAAAAATTTGCCTTCGTAAATAGCTGCAGATAAAATTACGGCTATGAAAAAAATTGTTTTAATCCTTTTTATTGGCAATTGTGCATTTGGCCAATCGATAAAAAAGTATCCGTATGAATCTTCCGTCAAAAATCCTTTTGGACTTGTTAACCCAAAGGCACCGGTACAAACTGCAGATTTTGCGCATATGATTGGCCAAAGCGATTGCATTTCAGTTAATCGGAATCCGGATGGTTCGTGGCAGGACAGCGTAAAAATGTTATGGACTTTTAAATATATTATGAATGGTATGGCAGTTCAGGATGAGACCCTCAAAGAAGATGGGAAGCATTCTGGAAGCATTCGGCAATACAATGCCGATAGCGCTCAATGGTATGTGAGTTACTATTCCTCTAGTTTTGCTCCTAATGTCTTACCTGTATGGTATGGAAACATGAAGGACGGCAAAATTGTTCTCAAAATGAAACAGAAATCGCCTAACGGATTTGACGGCTACTCAAGGCTCACATTCTATGATATTTCTGATGATTCCTTCAAGTGGATTGGTGAATGGATTGATGTTAATGAAACTATTGTCTATCCATTCTGGAAGATAAGCTGTTACAAAAAATTGGATGATAGCTTATAATATATTCTTGCTGCCACCGGTTATTTCAAAAGTTTTCTTGTTCTGGATATAGACGATAATGGCAGCATTACCTGGATTTAACCCTTCTGGAAGTTCTACCTTTAAGCTTCCTGAGGCCTTCGCCTCCAGAGATTTAAATATACGAACCACGTTATCGTGCTCCAGTATTCTGCCACTGTTTTCTCCCTTAGGTACTTCATTTCGTACATGCCTTTCCACCAAAGCAACATGTACCCATCTGTTTTCAGTTGGTCCTTCAAGTGAATAATCTATTTGTACCTCGGTATCTCTTTGCTCAACCTTGAGTGCCACTTTTTGTGAACTTATTGTTTCCTTTATAGTTTCTTGCGCTTTTACCCTGTCAGATCCCACAAATTCATTTTTTCCATTCACTATCATTTGAGGTGTATAAATACTTCTTAAATGTAGTACTCTGGCATAATCCCTTTGCCTTTCCGTGTATTGCTCATTGCTATAAGGGTCTTTCCAGCCTAAATAATTCCAATAGCTTACATGAAAGGATAGAGCCAGGACATTTTCCTTTTTAGATAATTCACTAAGCAATTTGTCTGCTGAAGGACATGAAGAACAACCCTGTGATGTAAATAACTCAACAACTGTCACAGAATATAAGTCATCGTTTTGCTTAAAAGATAAGGTTAAAGCCAATCCAACTATAACAACAATTAAAATCCCTGTTTTCATCATATACGTAAAGAAAACAGGTTCATTGGCCTTAATCTGTAGCCTTCAGGACATTTGCTCGCTTATTCCAGCAAATGAACCCATCCTGTACATATTTCATTGTTCTCCAATACAACTTCGTAGTAATATACTCCGGTGCTCAATCCATCTCCTTTCCAATCATTTTGGTAGTTTTTTTGGCTATATACCTTAGCCCCCCAGCGTGTGTAAATTGTAAGGTCAACTGGTCCGGAAGATGTGATTACCAGTTTATCATTTTTGCCATCTCCATTTCTGGTAATTACATTAGGTATGTTTAGCTTTTTAACACTAATAGGGATTGAAATATCTTCTGAACACTCCTGGTTTTCCAGTACTCCATTTAGCACATATTCACCATCAGTCAAAAACTCATATTGAGCCACATCAGGTTCAATTAAAGTGCCATCTCCAAGCATCCAAACAACATTGGTAATGTTTTTAGATTTGTTGTCTATGGTTATTGCACGCGAACCCTGGCATAAATTTGAGCGTTCAATCCTTACATCCAGATCAATAGCAGGTACAACATTGACCGTAACTTCACCGAGGTAATTACATCCGTTACTGTTGGCAATTTCTACCTGATAGGTTGTAGTGTCATCTGGTGTTGCAATGGGATTGAAAACATGTACATCACTCAGACCAACAGGAGGATACCATGTGAATTTACTGCCTCCAAGGGCAATTAACTGTACCGATTCGCCCTGACAAATATCTTTATCTTCCGAGACACTAAAATTAGGAGCCGAGACAGATATGGTAGTATAGGCGAAATCTTCAGAAACACAAGTATTAGGGTCTGATGCTCTCAATCTAACCTGATAAATACCTGGGTTGGGGTAGGTATGGGCAATAGTATCAAGTGTTGTTGAGGTTCTATCGGTTCCATCCCCAAAATCCCACTCGTATATTTCGCCACCAACACTCAGATTCTCAAAAACAACTTCCAGCGGAGAGCAGCCTCCCTGAAGTCCCGGTTGTGTCAGGCTTATGTTATTGGTTTGCAAGCGAGCTCTTAGCGAAGCAAGATCGAATTTGAACAATGCATTGTTGCATCCGGTACTACCATTTACTTCGGACCAGGCTCCTTCTGTTGTTGGAAAGGAAGAATCACCAAAACAACTTGCACAAACCGAGTGGTACACAATGCCGTGTTTATCGAATCGACTGGTCCCCCCATCAACATGTACCAATGAGTTTCCATCACCTAAATGAGTAGCATACAATAGTTCTGAGGCATCCCCTGAAAGCACCATTAAATAAAAAGAAGATCCATCGGATATTTTTTGGTAAGCATCTTGTGTAATGGGCAGCTCTTGTGTATTAAGGGCAAAGTCATTGTTATCCCTTACTAAAGATGGGCTCCCCCAACCTGCCAGGTAGATATTGTTGCAGTCATTCACCAAAAACGCTGTTAATGAAATTGCCGGAAGCGTTCTGCCTGCTGAATTGATAACAGTAGAAAACTCAGATGTTTTTAAATCAGAAGATAGTTTGTGAATGAATTGCCCTGTTTGACCACTAGTATAAATGCCTGGTGTAACAGGATAACCCCCCGTTGTTTGCCCTGCAAGATAAACATCAGAGTTGGCATCAAGGTCCATAAAAAAGACCTGATCATATGCGGTTGTGCCAATATACGTGCTTGAAATAAGGCTGTCCCCATCACTATAAATATGCGCCACCCATCCATCTACGCTTCCAGGCGCAACAGGTTCCAATGCATCCGTAGTGGTTGGAAAGTCATCACTATTAGTACCCCCTGCAACATAAATATTATCATCCGTGTCCACTTTAATAGATAATGCCACATCCGTACCCGCTCCTCCCAGAAAGGTGCTCCACAACAAATTATCAAGTTCTTCCGACAACTTAAATACCAAAGCATCAGTGCTGCCTCCACCGTACACATCACTAAATCCATGCACAATGGGGAAGTCATCTGAGCTGGTACGAGAAGAAACAACTACATTGCCTTTTGAGTCAAAATTGATATCCCCCCTGGATTCATCACCATAGTTCCTGGAAAGTGCATTATCACTTGGTATACGGCCATCATTTGACGTACCCCCTATATAAGTGGATGCTAATAATTGAGTTCCGTCAGCGCTTAGCTTCGCAACAAACAAATCAGAACCGTTCGGGAAGTCCACCCCTCCTATCAGTGTATGATTAGTGCCTCCATTAAAGGTAGGATCATATGCGTTTGGAGTAACGGGAAAGTTTGCAGAACCAGTCACCCCTAGAATAAGTAACTCGCCTTTATCATTTACAATTAAGCTTTGAGGCACTTCTGTTCCAGAACCGCCCAAATGAGTGGCATATAATAAATCATGCCCGGCAGAATCATATTTCAAAATTGCCACATCCCAGCCGCCACCGGATTCTTCCTGAAAGGCTCCCTCTGTTGCCGGGAACTCTCCCAAATATATCTCCCCTCGAATAGGATTGGTCATACCTCCTGAATAAGCATTTCCGTTGTCATCAAATGTGGCAGTATTCCCCCAGTTATCTGCCACCGACCCCGAGTAGGTGGAAAAAATCAACAATGGATCTATGATTACTGATTCTTCCGGCTCTACCTTTTCCAGATCAAAAGATACAACGTCTCCCTGAAGTCTGTAACTACTACCTATTGTTCTTTTATGACCGCTACAAAAAGCAAAACTGGCTGGTATACTCTCCTTTAATGTTTGATAAGGAGTTGTTATGGTAAGCGTTTCATCATTAAGTTTTATAGTAGATGCTCCCATATATTCCATCTCAATACAGCTCGGATCCGCCCCAGGCATTACTTTGAAATCATATTTTAAACTATTATTCTCGGAATACATTTCCAGGTCTATTCCTTCATAAAGGTTATGGATAACTACAGTCGAATATCCTTTTGCACCTGAAGCCCATTTTGTTGCATCATTGCCATAAAAAAAACTATACAATGTTGGTGAGGGGCTATTTCCCTCATACTTTGTTCCCAAAGCTGTATTCAGGAACCTTACCTTCATAGCATAGAAGTTTTTTCTTACATGATTATTCTGAAAGAGATGGGAACCATGGGCTTTTAGAGCAGATTGTTGGGGGTCTTCAAAACTATAAGTCAACCCTTGCTCTTCTATAAAAAGTCTGCCACCGGGTATTTCCGCTGAAAATCTCACCTCCTCGGGCCACTGGCCCTTGTTTTCAATAAAAATTATTCCTGGATTATGTTTTCCAAAACAGATAAAGCCAACAAAAAGTAGAAAAGTTGTTAAAAAGAAATTTTTTCTTAGCTGCATTACAAGTATGATATTCCTTAAATATAACGAGAATTGAAAGTGGTCCGATCACAAAATTTCATCAACATTTTCAATTTTAATGGTTCATCTCATCATAATGAAGAGAATAAATTGCTGCAATTCAAATAATTAAGATAATTGGCCAATTTTTATAATTGAATATTTTTAGTAAATTACATAACTAACACCAATCTAACCTTATTGATTACCACGCTATAT
>JAGQYJ010000052.1 GCA_020436145.1 Cyclobacteriaceae bacterium
CATAGGCTTTGGATTGAATAGCTCGCCAGTCTCTAACGGAGCCTTCACTTGCATCAACCACTACAATATTGTCTTTTACTTTTATGGTACCAAATTCTTCATCAGAGCCCTTTCCGGCAAATATGGCCTGTGCTTTTTCAGGAGAAGTCATATTGGCCGTGCCGTAATAAAGCACATCTCGGCCACTTTTAAATGTCTGATCATTAAGTTTAAGATAGGCAGCTCCCGGCTTGCTGCTTGCCAGTTCAAATTTCTGATAATAACTCATGCCATCGGCCGTGGGCACCACAGGGGTAAGCCCTACTTCCTGAAAATAATCAGCAATAAATGCAGCCGCCATTTTTTGACCTCTTTTTCCTGTTTCACGGCCCTCCAGTGCATCCGATGCTAAAATGCTCAAAACATCCTTCATTTCCGCCTGGTCAATTTCAGCGGCATATTTTTTCATCAAGTCCTCCTGGCTGAATACGGGCGAAACGCCTAAGAACAGGAGAAACACAGCAATGAACTTCTTCATATATATTAATTTTTGGATCGGCTAAAATACGTTTTATCGCCTAACTTACCCGCACAAAATTATAAGCGGTAATTTATTCATTTGAAGCTTAAAGTTTTGCGTAAAATAATAGCTTTGTACTTACAATTATCCATTCAAAAACAGACATTCAATGAACATAGATGTGCACTTTACCGAGGAGTTCAAAAACAGGCATATTGGACCGGACAAGAAGCAAACCAGAGAGATGCTTTCAAGGCTTGGGGTCGGTTCAATTGAAGAACTTATCGATCAGACAATTCCTAAAAATATCCGTTTGAAAAAGGATTTGGAATTACCGGAAGCTAAAACGGAGCGGAAATATATAGAACATATTCGTAAAGTATTTTCTCAAAACAAGGTAAACCGTTCGTTCATTGGAATGGGCTACTACAATACCTATTTACCACCTGTTATTCAACGCAATATTTTGGAGAACCCAGGCTGGTACACTGCTTATACACCTTACCAAGCCGAGATTGCCCAGGGTCGTTTGGAAGCGCTTATGAACTTCCAAACAATGGTTTCTGATCTTACCGGTATGGATCTTGCAAACGCTTCTTTGTTGGATGAAGGTACTGCCGCTGCTGAAGCAATGTATATGCTATCGGCTGTACAAAAAGGTACCAAGAAAAAGGCTCGTACCTTCTTTGTGTCTAAGGAAACTTTTCCTCAAACACTGGATGTATTAAAAACACGAGCTGGTTCACACGATATTAATTTGGTGGTGGGCGAGCTGAGTGAAGTGGATTTATCGGATGAAGACCTTTTTGGAGTGTACATCCAAAACCCGGATAACAACGGTGAGGTGCATGACCATTCGGACTTTATAAAGAATGCCCATGCTCATGATGTATTGGTTTGCATGGGGGTTGACTTAATGAGCCTGGTATTTGTGAAGTCTGCGGGCGAAATGGATGCTGATGCAGCTGTGGGTAGTTCTCAAAGGTTTGGTGTGCCTATGGGTTATGGTGGACCGCATGCTGCGTTCCTGGCAACAAGAGAAGAGTACAAACGTCAGTTGCCGGGACGAATTATTGGTGCTTCGCTGGATGCACAAGGTAATAATGCCTACCGCATGGCGCTTCAAACCCGAGAACAACATATTAAGCGCGAACGCGCTACTTCCAATATCTGTACGGCACAGGTGCTTCTGGCTGTTTTAGCAGGCATGTACGGAGTTTACCACGGCCCGGATGGGTTGAAAAAGATTGCCGGACGTATTCATGGGTTGGCACGATACCTTGATGAACAAGCAACCGGTTTAGGATACACTCAAACTAACAGTGTGTATTTCGATACGTTGAAACTTCAATTACCTGAAGGTAGTAATGTTAATGAGCTTCGTAAGAATGCAGAAGAAGCAGGATTGAACTTCCGCTATTTTGAAGATGGCGCAATTGGTATTGCACTTGATGAAACCACCCGGTTCGAAACAGTTGAAATTCTTTCAGAAGTATTAGCATCTGTTAGCGAACAGAAAAAGGGAGCTGGAAACGATGAGCCGGAAACCAATATTCCTTCATCTATGCAGCGTAAGCTTGCCTTTATGACCCACCCTGTGTTCAACAGTTATAAGGCAGAACACGAAATGCTGCGTTATATCAAGCGACTGGAAAACAAGGATGTATCGTTGACGCATTCCATGATTTCTTTGGGTTCTTGTACCATGAAATTGAATGCCACTTCGGAAATGCTGCCATTAACATGGCCCGAGGTCTCTAACCTGCATCCGTTTGCCCCCGCAGACCAGGTAAAAGGATACAGCGAAATGCTCACAGAACTGGAAAGCTGGCTGGCAACTATTACTGGATTTGCAGCTACTTCATTGCAGCCGAACAGCGGAGCACAGGGAGAATACGCAGGTTTAATGGTGATCAAGGCCTACCATGAAGACCGGGGAGAAGCGCATCGTAACGTAACACTTATTCCCGCTTCTGCTCATGGAACCAACCCGGCAAGTGCGGTAATGGCAGGCTCTAACGTGGTTATTGTGGCCTCGGATGAAAAAGGAAATATTGATGTGGCTGATTTGAAAGCTAAGGCTGAAGAACATAAAGATAATTTAATGGCCTTGATGGTAACGTATCCATCCACTCATGGGGTGTTCGAAGAAAGTATTATTGATATCTGCAACATCATCCATAACAATGGAGGTTTGGTATATATGGATGGCGCCAACATGAATGCCCAGGTTGGGTTAACGAGCCCGGCTAATATTGGAGCAGATGTGTGCCATCTGAACCTGCATAAAACATTTGCCATACCACATGGTGGAGGCGGACCCGGCATAGGCCCTATTTGCGTGGCCGAGAATTTGGTAGATTTCTTACCCGGAAACTCCGTGGTGAAGACAGGAGGTCAAAAAGCCATCACTGGAATATCATCGGCACCCTATGGAAGTGCAAGTGCGGCCATTATAAGCCATGCCTACATAGCCATGATGGGGGGTGAAGGTTTGAAGCAGGCAACACAGTATGCCATTCTAAATGCCAATTATGTAAAAGAACGTTTATCAGAAGAACACCCTATCCTGTATAGTGGAGCAAACGGAAGGTGCGCGCATGAAATGATTGTGGACTTCAGAGAGTTTAAGGCAGGAGGAATAGAGGTAGAGGATGTGGCCAAACGATTAATGGACTACGGGTTTCATGCGCCTACGGTTTCCTTCCCTGTGCCCGGAACATTGATGATTGAGCCAACAGAAAGCGAAACCAAAGATGAGCTGGACCGATTTTGTGATGCAATGCATAGCATTAGCAAAGAGATTGAAGAAGTGATTTCCGGCCAGGCGGATGCACAGGACAATGTGCTAAAGAATGCGCCACACACAGCAGTGATGGTTATGTCTGATGAATGGAGTCATCCGTATTCCAGAGAAAAGGCGGCATATCCATTGCCCTACATTCGTGAGAGTAAATTCTGGCCATCCGTGGCACGTGTAGATAATGCCTACGGAGATAGGAATCTTATATGTAGCTGCTTGCCGGTGGAGGCATATGCAGAAGCTTAGTAAATAAAAAAGCCCGGGATCCCGGGCTTTTTTATTTACTTTTTCTCTCCACATATCTGATCATACGCAAATACGTGGGCGGCAAAATTTTTAAATTTTACTTTAGAGCTGTCTATAATCTGAGCAATGTCGCAATCGCCAAATAACTCTGGAAAATCCTTTTTGTATTTACTTTTCTTCACCAGTTCAGACTTAGCCCCGTCTTTCACTACCAGGTAAGATTTGTCTTCACCACCCGTAACCTGAATATCTCCCATAGAAAGGCCGGCTGTTTCCTTAGCGTTAGGGTCCTGATATACCTTAATTCGGTGATCGAATCCGGGGTTTAAGAGCTGAAGCAGACGGTACTTATCCTTGTTTTTAGGCAAAAGGGCTTGTTCATAAATAATATAATCCCTTTCAATAATCTCATTAAAATCAGTTTTGATAAGCTCATTTAAGGAGGAAGTGCCTTCGGCAACCATATCAAGTTTGGCTGTAAAGTCGGCCTTTACCTTTATTCTCTTTATTTGTTCTGCTTTAAGCTTTGTTTTTTCTCCATTTTCATCCTTTAGTGTAACGGTTTTTAAATACCCATTAACGATAAAAGCCGAAGCCATTCCAGATTTCATCTCGGTTCCATCTAGTAGTTCAACAATGCAATCCTTAGAAGGATGTAGTTCACTTACAGCTCCTATAAAAGCCTGTGCTTTAAGAATGAAGGGAGTTAAAATCAAAATAACAATATATAACTTTTTCATTTTCAGTTGTTTAGTCAATAAAGTTAGGCAATAATTCTTAAACCAAATTTTGAAAACTTCTTACTCCCATTTGATCGACCGGACAGGAAGCACATCAATGGGCAGGTCTTCTGTTGCCTTTATGGCACTTGCAAGGGCCGGGGTCTCTTTTGTCCATTGGTCAAAGAACTCCTGAACCTTTTCATTTTCGCCATCGCCTTCCAGTATCAGTAGTTCCCTGTCTAGGTTTTTAATTCCCTCTTCAAAATTATTGAAATCGATAGCCCATTTGTCGGTTGTTTCATTGTATATAATACCTCCATTAGTAGACAGGTAACTTAATGAAATGGCTGCTGCCCTACCATGTGCTTCATCAAGGCCAAAACGAATAGAACGGAACAGGCTTCCCAGGAATGAAACATAAAATTCTTCTCTTCTGCTTTTGTCTACCACACCCTCATTCATAAGATAAGCGAGTTGATATAGCCCGGTCACATCTGCTTTACATTCTTCCAGAGCATTGTAATTAGGGCCAATTGCAGCATTCGCAGCCATGCCTTTTTTAGAGCCCACTTTAACTGTACGTGGCCCAATTGCATGGCATATTTCGTGCATAAGTACGAACTGGAAGAAACCTTCATCCGAAAGGTATTTTAATTGTGATTCATCAATTAGTCGATTACTGACCGGGATTATGATGCCATTGAACCTGGCCTTTAACATATTCTTCCAGAAGGTTTTTTTGGTTCCCTTTGACGCATGCACGGCCGGGTCGTTGGGCAGATTGGTGGCCACAGCCTGGTAGCCTACGGCACCTTCACCTTTTCTTATAATATCATTTACTACTACAAAGGTGGCCGTAAGGCCTGAGGCATCTGACTTATATTCTTCCGGAATGGGCAGGTGCTCTTCCATTTTGCTTAAATACGAAGTGTATTTTTTTAAATCTTCGGAAGCTTTTTGGTCTATAATTTCAATATAGGCCTCATACTTGGCTTTTACTCCTTTTACACCATCCGAATAGGTTTCAAAAGGGCCGAATACAACATCAAACTTGCTGTCTTTCATATCTATCCAGGCTACGTCAGCATCGTAGTAATTGTCTGTAGTTAATGCTTCAGCTTTTAATCGAAGAAATTTGGCAAATGATTCGTTATCGGTCAGATCAGCCACTTCATTCAGAAGTTTCACAATTGGGGTAATGTACTTTTCATATTCTATATGGTAACGCACCGCCTTGTATCCTCCATTTCCATCTTCTTTAATAACGGTATATGGATACATAAATTCAGCTTGCTCCTCTTCGGAAAGGTTTTGCACGTAAGTATCAAATTGTTGAGCTGTCATACCATGTGGATACAGCTCCTCACCTGGGTAGTAGGTTTGATTGCCCATAAAAGGCGTGTAACCATTTAACAATTCAAAAGGACCACCGTTTCGTTTTACCAATGTAAGCAAATCATTGGCAACAGGGTTGTCCTTAACTGTTTCCAGGCTGTCTCGTAAATGCATTCCATATTTGGAAGTTTGCAACCAATAAATAGTATCCAGATATTCGGAAGCTTCCACCAATTTTTTAAGGATTGTCCTATCCGTTTCACTGTATGTAGTAGCATCAAAGTCCATGGGATAGGGCTTATATTGTGACAGATAGCTTTTTATTTCTAAAGAAGATTCAGTGTTGGCTGTATTTTCACTTTGTTTGTTTTGAGGCTGGCATGCCAAAAGGGATGAAGCCAGGAATATCATCAGGATTTTTTTCATATCTAATTATATTTTGATTCTGCCAAACTAGGGCATTTAAGAAGGTTATAAAACACATGGTCCAAACTTTATTCAATCGGTAATTGGTGAACTGCCCTAAACACGTGAAATTAGAAGTATGGATAAGTTGAGCTTTTTTGACATGGTGTACGAAGTGGTACGTTTGATACCTAAAGGGCGTGTTACTTCCTATGGTGCTATTGCCAATTACCTTGGAACAAAGGGTAGTGCCCGTATGGTGGGGTGGGCTATGAACGCAGCCCACTCTGTACCGGATGTTCCTGCTCACCGGGTTGTTAACCGCAATGGGTTACTTACAGGCAAGCACCACTTTGACCCCCGCAATCCTATGAAGGAAAGACTGGAGGCCGAAGGCATTCGGGTAGTGGATGATCAAATCCAGGGTTTTAAGGAAAAATTTTGGGACCCGGCTGTTGAATTGGAATTATGATAGTTCTCTTCTTGAAGAAAACACCCATAGCCCAATAAACGTAATTGACCCATTTACAATAAGAAGCTCAAACCCAAACTTGTATCCCCATAGAAGAGTCTCGGAATATATGCTAAGCAGGTAGGATAGAATAGGGGCTAGTATAGCAATAAAAGGGACTATGGTATCTTTTGCTTGCCTTTTAGTAAATAAGCCGAAGGCATATAATCCCAGCAATGGGCCATAGGTATAACCAGCAGCCGTAAAAACAGCGCTAATCACGTTTTGGTCATTTATGGCTTTAAAAACAATTATTACCATAAAAAGAAGTGCTGAGAACCCAATGTGAATTAATGTTCTCAATTTCTTGTTGTCCTTTTCTGCATCCATTCCCAGAAAATCGACACTAAATGATGTGGTAAGGGCGGTAAGGGCCGAGTCGGCACTTGAGTAGGCTGCAGCGGTAATGCCTAGCAAAAATATGATACCGGCAAAGGTGCCCAGGTGATTAAGTGCCAACAACGGGTATAGATCATCTGATCTTTCAGGTAAGGCAATGCCGTTGCTTTGAGCATACATAAAGAGCAAAGCTCCCAGGCTTAAGAAAAACAGGTTCACAACAATGAGGCTCAAACTAAACCAAAGCATATTCTTCTGGGATTCGCCCAGTGTTTTGCACGTCAGGTTTTTCTGCATCATGTCCTGGTCCAGGCCGGTCATAACAATAGCAGTAAAAGCACCTGCAAAGAATTGTTTGAAAAAATTAGTTTTTGAGTGCCAATCCCAGTTAAATATTTTGGAGTAGTGACTTTCTGAAATTGTCTGGATAAGCCCGCCTGCTGAAAATTCCATATCCCTTGAAATAATAACTATTGTAATACCAACCGCAAGTAACATAAACAGGGTTTGCAGGGTGTCTGTCCAGACAATTGTTTTAATACCACCACGAAAAGTGTAAATCCATATAAGCACAATAGTCACCAATACGGACACCTCAAAGGGGATATGAAAAGAATTAAAAAAAGCTATTTGTAAAACGCTGGCTACCAAAAACAATCTAAGAGAAGCACCAATGACCCTGGAAATCAAAAAAAAGAATGCCCCGGTTTTATAACTGTAAAATCCAAAACGTTTTTCGAGGTATTGGTAAATAGATACCAGATTTAATTTATAGTATAAGGGTAACAGAACCACAGCGATAACGAGGTATCCCGGAATGTACCCAAGTACCATTTGCATATATGCAAAGCTGGTGTCTCCCACCCAGCCAGGCACCGAAATAAAAGTGACCCCCGATAAGGAGGCTCCAATCATGCCAAAAGCTACCAAATACCAGGGAGACTGCCTATTCCCGGTAAAGAAAGCCTTAGCGTCTCCCTTGCCTGAAGTGAAGTATGAAATGAGGATTAATAAAATGAAATATCCTCCAATAATGCCTGCTACTAATCCCGGATGCATACTTTTTTTGACAAGTATATCAATCAAATCTCTATATCTTTGTCCCATTCATAGAAATGTCAAATTATGAAGGAGCTTGAATTACCGGAAATAAAGATTGATGAGCTTATTGGTGAGCCCAACTCCCTTGTAGTTTATAATGATGAAGTGAATACGTTCGATCATGTCATCAATACATTGATACGTATATGCAAGCATAGTCCTGAACAGGCTGAGCAGTGTACGCTGCTTATCCATTACAAAGGTAAATGTGCTGTTAAATCAGGTACCCGGGATGAACTTACACCTATGGCAAGGGCTATATGTGATGAAGGTATAGATGCTCGAATTCGATAGTCTATGGAGTATCCGTCTAAACTCATCGAGAATGCGGTAGAAGAAATTGCCAAGCTTCCCGGAATAGGTAGAAAAACAGCATTAAGATTAGCCCTGCATTTATTAAAACAGGAAAAGGAAGATATTCGCGACTTAAGCGAGGCGCTTGTCAGGCTGAGGGAAGAAACAAGGTATTGCGATCAGTGTTTCAATATATCTGATGCGACCACCTGTGCTATTTGTGCTGGTACCAAGCGCGATCGCTCTGTGATATGTGTGGTGGAAGATACCCGTGATGTAATGGCCATTGAAAATACAAGTCAGTATTTTGGTCTCTATCATGTGTTGGGCGGGGTTATTTCACCTATTGAAGGAGTCGGCCCTTCCGACCTGACCATTGAGCCGCTGGTTCAACGGATTTTGAATAAAGAAGAAAACATTGAAGAAGTGATTCTTGCCCTTCCTGCTACTATGGAAGGAGATACAACAGCTTTTTATATTTCTAAGAAATTAAAAGATTTGGAAGTAAAAATCACCTCTATTGCACGTGGCGTACCTGTTGGAGGAGAGCTTGAATACACGGATGAAATAACGCTTGGCAGAAGTATTATGAATCGCCAGAAGTTGTAACTATATAAAGGTTAGTGTACGTGCAATAGTTTTTAGCGCATCCATATGTGATTGATTGAATCGCTCTTGTGGCGCTACCACAATAATTACAACTCCCTTGCCGCTTTTTTTATCCAGTTTACCCATCATAAAGCCACGGACATTCTTTTCATCAATTGACCCTTCGTACATTCCTGCAAGGCCATCTTCACCCATGGGCTGTAGTTCGTTTACCAAAGATAGTTTGCTACCATCTTCCTGCACGATGCCATTATCCATGACCTCTTTCATTTTTTTTATAGACTTGTAGGATTCTACCCTAATAAGAATAAATCCTTCCAATTTTTCAGAACCAAGAATATAACCATCTTTTTTAGGAGTAGGCTTCCAGCTAACCGGGTACACAAATTCAATACCCAGGTCCTGACTTGTTTCTTTTTTTTCGAAATCTTGTGCGGATGCAGAGTAGATAAACGAAACTACTAATAGAAGTGCAGTTAAGAATCTCATGGTTTTGGCTCAGTTTTGAACCTCAATTTACAATAAATGCAGGTTTGGTGCAACAATTTTTGTCACGAGTTAGCTACGTTGAGCTTAATGGGTTTTAGGGTCAAGAAATTCAACGTTCACATTCCTGTTCACTATTTCAGATAAGTTCTTAAGGCCACCTTTCTCAAAATACTGATCATAGACTTCAATATCAATAGAAATGTCTAAAGGCTCATAATTATGATAATCAGAAATTAACCAACCATTTATGCTTCGTTGATTGTATGCTTTCCGGAATCGCTTACCTCCACCACTCGTAGCATATTCATAAGCCATGTAATCCATCGTATAAGTTTGGGTGTTGAACCAATAAACGAACTGGTCGGTAAAATCTTCACCACCTGCTTCTTTAGCAAATGCCACTTTTATCTTAAAATAGGTTTTCCCTTCAATTTTCCCTTTTCCAAGATAGGTAAGGTTAACAGCAGGGTCTGTTAAGTTAAATGGAAGTCGAAAGAAATAAATTACAGAATTGACAGAATTTGAATACTTTGTTTTCCAGTCGTCTGTCAAAATAATCAAAGTATCATTTATGCTGCGTTCAAAGCCACTGTTCGTAAGAACATCCTTTATTTGATTGTTCAGCGAGTCTGTAAATTGTCTGGAAAGTGTGTAATCGCCATTAATGTAAACAGCCTCGTAGTGCTTATCACGGAAGTCGAACGAGAACTTGGAATTATAAACTTTACTTCCTCCATGGGCCTCAATAGACCTATCAATTATTTCTTGAGCTGAGGGATCTGTTTGGCAAGAAGTAGTGACTAATAAAATCACACCCAGGTATAAAAAATACTTCATGGTTTTTCTTTATGCAAGCTTAACGCAACAGCATAAAAAATGGTTCATGAGAAATGAGAACCTCCTGAATACGTCACCAGGTAGTACTTTTTAGATTTTGAACAGCACGCATAACATCCTTTTGACTTATCTGGCCTAAGAGTTTACCATTTTTCACCACCGGGAATCTTCTCAATTTCATATCAAGAAACATTCTGGCGGCTTCGAAAACATTCGTTTCAGGAGCTATGGTTTTCACGTTTTTCGCCATGTGCTCTTCTACTTTCCCGGTAAGTGAGGGCGTATTGTTATATTTACCTTTTACAATCTCCTTTAGGCAGTCTCCTTCAGAAATAATACCAATCAGGTGATTCTTCTCATCTACAACGGGACCGCCTGATATTCTCTTCTTTAGCAGCACATCAATTACATCGTGTATGGTGTCATCCGGCTTAAAAGTAACAAGCTTGCTTGTCATGTAGTCTTCGACACTCACAGGTTGATGGACGGTAGTTTTGGCTTTTTCGATACGGGCGCCTTGATAGTTTTTTACCATGGTTGTAAGTTTTGGAGCTTATTAAAATATGAATTTTTAAGGTAAAAAACAACCAGGCGCTCTTTGTTGTTATGCTAAATATGAACAAACTGGGTTAACATATGGCACATGAATCCGGTATCCAGCCAGAATGAAATATAGATTCTAAACATGTTAACCAAGTACAAAAGGTGGGTTAATTTAGCCTGGCAAGCGTATTTACATAACGGTTAGGCACCTCTCCTTTGGACGCAGTTTCATAATCTGAATAGCTGCATGGTACAAGACTGTTTCGACCAAAGGATTTTTTGGCTTTATCTTCCAAAGGTATTTCCATCCACCATTTTTCGCTTGCTATGCTTTTATAAAAAATAATGGAGGCTGGTCGCCCATGCATTTCTACCACGTATTTAATATAATTTTCTGTCTGCCTGGGTGTTTCACCTTTGCGGTTATTAACACCTTCCAAAAAATACCAAATCATGGTGGCTACCACAGAGGCAGTTTTTTGCCTGGCATCATCCAATTCAGGATTGTATTCATAAAATCCGGCAGATGTAAGTTTTTCATTGAGCCCTGCGTACCAGCATATCTGGCATGCTTCCTCACCAGTCAAACCAAAAGGTTGTGCATTTTTACTGCCCGGGGCATCTGAAGATCGGATTGCACTTATATCAAAGGTTAACATATCCGCTTCCCGAATAACAGGTTCAATATCCCTCTGTATTTCTCTTAAGTGGCCAATGCGGTAGGTTTCAAAGTACAATCGCTCCAGCACATCTATAGAACTTTTTTCGATGAGATAAGTTTGATAGGCCAGATGGCTATAATGGAAAAGGTAGTTGGGTTCATGCACAAGCATTTCGTGGATATGATTGTGGGTAGCATCTTCAGATTCTTCCATATCCAGAAAAGCATCTACATTTAAAACGGTAATTAACTTCTCCAGTCCTTCATATGCTTTAAACTGCCCATAGTCCATGTTATGAGTGCCTCCAATAATTACAGGCAAGATGTCTTCTCTTATCAGGTGTTCGCAAACCTCCTGAAGTCTGCCAATAGTTTCATTAAGGTCAACTCCTGGATTAAGATTACCCAGGTCAATTACCTTATGGGCTCCACTTCCGGTTTTCAGGTTATAAAGCTTTTTTCTTATCGCATCTGCTCCCCGGGCTACCCCTTCATTGCCTTCAATATTTTGATAAGAATTAATGCCTAATAGAGCAATTGTATGGCCGGTAAGTTTTGGGATTTTTCCTTTGTTAATATTTATACCCTTAAAAAAAGAACTTATGGAAGTTATCTTATCCGTTATTGATTCATCTACAGGTGTAAAAAAAAGGTCAAGGTCCATAGGTTATAAATCGAGTATGATTTCAAACAGTTCCGCCACAGCCCGTTCAGCTGATTCAATTCCACCTTGAACCGTTCCATTATTACCATTAAAAGCTGTAGCTTCTCCAGCCCAGAAAATCCTGTCCTCAATGGGGGTAGCCATGGTTTTAGCTGCCCCTGTTCCACTCACAATAGGATACGAAACTGCCCCTTTGGTATAGGGCTGTTTACTCCAATCGAATACATAGCTATCCTCTGCATTAAACTGATGGCTGGCCTGACCATCGTATATGGCATCCAAATCGACAAGTAACAGATTGATAATTTCCTCATCCGTTTTACCAGCTAGCGCATCGGCCTGTGCGCCCATAATGGTAGCTGTAAGCACTTTATTACTATTACTTCTTCCCATTCCGGCAGCATAGTATTCCCGGGCATACCCTTGAGTATAAATTGAACTGACTTGTTTGTCCCAGAAATTAACAAAAAAGCTAAGCGCAACCTTGATACCACCAGCCATGCCGACCCTGTTCCAGGCAGCTGTTGTACCGACAGGAAGTGTAGGACTAAAGTTGATATCACCAGCCTTAAGGACAGCCAGCGGAGCCGTAACAATGACCCTTGTGCATTCATGGCTGTCACCATTACCATCAGTCAGTACTATTTTGGTAGGATCATTATAGTCAATATTGGTAATAGGAGTATTGAATTTTACAAGAGATAATATATTACTGTATATATTCCCAACTATCTGGACAAGTGTCTGATTTTGGCTAAAATAGCGTCCGTCTCCATCATTCCAAAGATTAAGGTTTTCTGTAATCCCTTTCACACTGATACTATCATAGGTGGCACCTTTTGGTGTTGCTACAACCCCTTCAACGACATGATGTGCACGCTGAGCAATTTGGGCGCTAACCACTGCGTTTTCAAGAGTTAAATCCGGACCTGTTCGGTTAATAAGGTTGTTAATGAAGCTTTGAGCATTTTGAAAATCAATATCTGACCCCAGCTCACTTTCCAGCTTCGGAACTCCGTCCATTACGTAGGCAGGGTTCACAGGTATTTCAACCATTGAAATGCCTGTGCCTTCTATAGCGCTATACCATGCATTATTATTTCCATAGATATAATCTGCACCTTGCTCCAATGGGAAATCGAAGAAATCGGGATTTACCTTTATTCTTCCTCCAAACAAATTTGTGGCTTCCAATATCTCAACATCAACATTTTGAGCTTTGATAATCTGAGCGGCATGCAAGCCTGAAATTCCGGCACCAATAATAATTACCTTACCATCATACACGGGTTTTAAAGGTGGGTCCTTGGGCGCACAGGAGTGCAGCAAAGATGGAAACATCATACCAGCAGGAACTACGTAAGCCAACCTTTGTAATAACTCTCTTCTATTCAATGTACAGGGTTTATACTTTTATCAAAGTAACGTATTTTTTGCATTAAATGTATCATCTAATAGCTCCTCACTTGCTAGGCAGATAGTAGAATTCCCGAAACAAAGCGTGGTTTTCCGTTGAGATCTTTGTGTAGGGTCACCTGATGGAAAACGTTTTTGGTAAGCAATTCCAATACCTCATCTCCAAATTGTTCATTTATTTCAAAGTAAATTTTACCATTAGGGTTAAGATGTTCCAAAGCCAGTTCGGTTATCCGTTCGTAAAAGAGTAAGGGAAGCTCGTCAGGTACAAAAAGGGCAGTAGACGGCTCGTGCTCCAATACATTGGGCTGCATAAGTTCCTTTTCACTCTCGAGCACATAGGGTGGGTTGCTTACAATAATATCGTATGTTTTAGAGAGATTATTATTAAGTACATCCAATTCAAAAAACTGAACATTTGCCTTAAGCGCCTGTGCATTTTTTTTAGCTGTTTCCAGGGCTTCTCTGCTAAAATCCAGGGCTTCTACCAACAGGTTTGGGTTTTCCAGAGATAGGGTTATAGGTATACATCCGGTGCCTGTTCCTATATCAAGGGCCAACAGCCCTTTTTTAGCTTCCACATCCTGCAAAATAATCTGAACCAGTTCTTCAGTCTCCTGTCGTGGAATAAGTGTAGATGGATTCACTTCAAACATTCGCCCGAAAAAATGCGCTTTTCCCAGAACATATTGTATTGGTTCATTGCTAAGTACTCTTTCTGTAATTTGTTGAATTTGGTCGTCAAACTGCGGGCCTGTGGCCATAGGTTTGTCAACCAAAATATCGGTTCGTGTAAAACCAGAAAAATGTTCTACAATCTGAAATGCCATTGTATCGGCTTCGTTTGGAAACTTCTGAACAAGAGTTTCTTGAAGGTTTTTCAGAAGCTGAAGGGAACTGGTATAAACCATAAAATAAATATTTGTACTAAGTAAAACTTTTTTAACATATTGTTCGTTAGAAGGGTAGTACGAATAGTACTTTCATAAATTAGGTTAAGGTTAGGTTAAATCAGGGGCTCCCGCCAGGGGGCCCTGATTTTTTTGGAAAACCATAATGATTCTATTCATTTTTTGTTGGCAACCCCAACAGTTTCCCTATGATTAAAATAGCATATAAATTTCCCCATACGGCTTCAATTACTGCTAAATTTCGAAGCAAAGGAGCCGGATCCTGATAGGCATTGTCAAGCCCCCCTAAAATGGCAAAACTATAATAGATGCATTCTGCATAGCTTTCAATTCCCAGGGTTAGATCTACTCCTAGTACTCCGGGGGCAGCTATGTTGAGTAAATCGTACAGGCTGGCAAAGCTGATTCCAATCATTAAGTAAACGGCTGCAGCCCCCCAAAGCTTGCTGGAAGTAAACACATTGCCGGAGAACAGATCACGAATGGCAAACCCAATAACCATTACCTCAATAGGGAAAAGTGAAGCGTGGAGCGCAAAAAGATATTCTCTTCTGTTTTCGATCTTAAGCACTTTATAAAAAGGAAATTCGCCCAGTAAACCAACAATGGTTATTATACTAAGTACTACCAGTACAATACCAATAAGTTTCCGGTTGGTAGTAAAGTCCTTAAGCAGGTCCCAAAGCAAAAAGGCATAGAACGCTGCAAAACCGGAGAAAAGCGTAATAATCAGCTTATCTTTAAAGGCGGGTTCTTCATAATTGGTAAAAGTTGTGAGTACAAGCCCCGAAATGACAATAATGATCTGAATAGTGACTACATTGCGATAATCCTTATTCTTTTCCCTTTCCTGATCGGTTGCATTATTAGAAAGTAATTTGCTTAATGGCATGCCTGGGGTTATCGCTTAAAAGAGTACAGCAACCACTAATCTAATAGGATTTTATAATCTTTGTAACAATCAACGGATAATCATTTTTTATGGAATCATATGATATTATTATAGTTGGAGGTGGCCCCATAGGTATGGCTTGCGGAATAGAGGCAAAGAAAGAAGGGCTTTCCTACGTCATTTTTGATAAAGGCTGCTTGGTAAACTCTATTTATAATTATCCTAAGGGCATGACGTTCTTTTCCACCTCCGAACGGTTGGAAATAGGAGGTGTGCCTTTTATATCTCATCAAAGCAAGCCCAACCGGTTTGAGGCCCTGGAGTATTACAGACGAGTAGCATCTACATGGGACTTGAATCTGAAGCTTTACGAGAAAATTGATAAGATAAGAAAAGAAGGTAAGGCTTTTAAAGCAGAAACAGCAAAAGGCACGTATCGGGCCAAGGCCATAATTGTGGCTACCGGCTTTTACGATTATCCGTACCTTATTGGTGTGGAAGGCGAAGACCTGCCCAAGGTAAAACACTATTACGATGAGCCTCATCCATACTTCGGGCAAAAAATAGTAGTGGTTGGGGCAGCCAACTCTGCTGTGGATGTAGCGTTAGAAACCTTCAGGAAAGGAGCAGAAGTGACCATGGTAGTACGTGAAACCGGCATTCGTGAAAGCGTAAAATACTGGGTAAAACCTGACATTGAAAACCGAATTGCATCTGGTGAAATCAAGGCTTATTTCAACTCCAACATCACTAAAATAACAGAACGTACTGTAGAGCTAAATACGCCAGAAGGTGATATCGTTTTGGAAAATGATTTTGTGTTAGCCATGACTGGCTACAAGCCTGATTTTTCTTTTTTGGAATCTATGGGCGTCCAGTTCAATAACGATGAATATCATACACCTAAATACAATCCTGAGACCAACGAAACCAGTGCACCCAATGTGTACATTGCAGGAGTGGTATGTGGGGGCCTTAAAACCAATAAATGGTTTATCGAGAACTCAAGGGAGCATGCCAATCTCATTGTGAAAGACCTGGTCTCAAAGCTTTCAAGCTGATAATAAAAAAAAGTAAGTTTTTTAAGACATGGCCTTTTTTTGAGGCACGAGTTTCTATTTTTATGTTGGTTATTAGGAAACCCATTATTTTATGACCCAATTAAAGAAAATAACTAAGCTACTTGTTGCTAACAGAGGTGAAATTGCAATTCGTGTATTGCGGGCTGCTTCAGAAATGCGCATTCGCACAGTAGCTATTTTTACATACGAAGATCGTTTTTCGCTGCACCGCTATAAGGCCGATGAGGCCTATCAAATAGGAGCAGATGAGGAGCCACTGAAACCTTATCTGGATATTGAAGGCATTATTGCCCTGGCTAAATTAAACGATGTAAATGCAATACACCCCGGCTATGGCTTTCTATCAGAGAACGTAACTTTTGCCCGAAGGTGTAAAGAAGAAGGGATCATATTTGTGGGGCCGGAGCCCGAGGTGATGGAAAAGCTGGGAGACAAGGTGGCTGCCAAAGAAATAGCCATTAAAGCCAAGGTGCCTATTATCGAAGACAGCCAGGAAAAGCTGACTTCGGCTGAAATAGCCCTGAAGGAAGCAGAACGCATAGGGTATCCTGTTATGCTGAAAGCGGCTGCCGGAGGGGGTGGCCGTGGTATGCGTGTAGTGCGCGATTCCAAAAGCCTGGGAACATTATTTGAAGAGGCTCGCAATGAAGCCCAAAATGCATTTGGAGACGATACGGTCTTTATTGAAAAGTTCATAGATAAC
>JAGQYJ010000053.1 GCA_020436145.1 Cyclobacteriaceae bacterium
ACCAAAGGGTTTAATACTGATCTTATATTTCGAGGTGTTGATGCCTTTATTGTACTTAGAAATATAAATGGTTGTAAAGCCAAGCTTTTCAGCCTCTGAAATTCGGTTCTCAATTCGGTTAACAGCACGTAGTTCACCTCCCAGGCCCACTTCCGAAGCAAAGCAGGTCTTTTCATCTACCGGTAAATCATGGAGCGATGAAAGCACTGCCACACAAATGGCCAGGTCAATAGCCGGGTCATCCACTTTAATACCTCCAGCCATGTTAAGAAACACATCTTGCGTTCCCATTTTTAGTCCGGTGCGCTTTTCCAAAACAGCCAGCAACATATTCAGCCTTCTGCTATCGAAACCGGTGGAAGAACGCTGTGGGGTTCCGTAGGCAGCGGCACTTACCAATGCCTGAATCTCAATGAGAAGCGGCCTGTTCCCTTCCATTGTGGCTCCAATGGTTACACCACTTACACCAACATCTCGTTGTGAAATAAGGATCTCCGAAGGGTTCTTAACCTCTCTCAATCCTCCGGATTGCATTTCATAAATTCCCAACTCCGAAGTAGAACCAAACCTGTTTTTGGTCGTGCGTAGAATACGGTACACCATATTGCGGTCCCCTTCAAACTGCAAAACGGTATCCACCATATGCTCCAAAACCTTGGGGCCTGCCAAACTCCCGTCTTTTGTAATATGGCCCACTAAGAATACAGGCGTTTGTGTGGTTTTGGCATACTGCATTAACTCACCTGCACATTGCCGCACCTGGCTAATACTTCCCGGAACCGATTCAATTCTGGAAGATGCAAGCGTTTGGATGGAATCCATAATGAGCACGTCCGGTTTAAGTTGCTTAATATGCTTGAAAACCTTTTCGATAGATGTTTCGCTAATAATATAGGTGGTATCCGAATATTTATGATGCAATCGGTTAGCTCGTAATTTAATTTGTTGCTCGCTTTCTTCTCCTGATACATACAGTACTTTTTGTTGTAACTGTAATGCCAATTGCAACATAAGTGTTGATTTACCAATACCTGGTTCTCCTCCAATCAATACCAACGATCCGCTCACTATTCCACCTCCCAGTACGCGATTCAGTTCTTGATCAGGGCACGACAGCCTGTTTTCTTCCGAGTGTTCTACTGCATTAATAGGAAGAGGGGATCTTTCTGATTTGTCGTCCGCCCAACTCGCTGATTCCTCTTTCGATTTGGTTATTATCTCTTCTACAAAGCTATTCCATTGGTTGCAGGAAGGGCATTTACCAATCCATTTGGCAGATTCGTAGCCACAATTCTGACAGAAAAAAACCGTTCTTGATTTTGCCAAAGGAGTTTGATTAAAAACCAAATATACATCTATTCATGAACGGATAAAATATCGCATGAATCGTTAGAAAAAATTCTATCCGAATAAAATTTTAAAATTTTTCTTAACGTTTGTAGATACATTTATAACTTCCTGTTACACAGTAGTCTGCGTAAGAATATCTAAATCAAAAATTCTTACTGTACGCTCAATAAAAGCCATTTTTTGCTTAATTCTCTTTTTAAAAAATTGATTCAAAAACGTGAGAATTATCACTATTTTTGATAAACTTAAATGCCAATTTAGCGTTTCGTTAATTTTTAATTTAAACAGATATGCCAGCACCATCATCCGTTGAAAAAACACCTTCTGTATTAGACCTTTTTGCTATTGAGTCACCCGTTCAAAAACCGGAAGAAATGATACCGGACCAGCCTGTGGCCAAGGAAGTAATAGAAGAGCGAAAGAAACTATTGAAACAAGAGGTTCAATACCAAAAGTATAGCAGGGAAGAAGCCGTTAAGGCATCCCTGGAGTATTTTGACGGAGACGAACTAGCTGCAAATGTTTGGGTTAATAAGTATGCACTAAAGGATTCTGACGGGAATTTATATGAAAAGTCTCCGGAACAAATGCACAAACGGCTGGCCAGAGAATTGGCTCGTATTGAAAACAAGTATCCAAATCCGTTAAGTGAGGAGGAAATCTTTAACCTGTTAAAGGACTTTAAGTATATTATTCCACAGGGAGGTCCCATGTCAGGAATTGGTAATAATTTTCAATATGTTTCACTGTCTAATTGCTTTGTGATCGGTCCCGGCAATAAAGCAGATAGTTATGGTTCCATTATGTTAACTGACGAGGAGCAGGTTCAGTTAATGAAAAGAAGAGGGGGTGTGGGCCATGACCTTACTCATATTCGCCCAAGAGGAACTTCTGTTATGAACAGCGCTTTGACCTCAACAGGCGTTGTTCCATTTATGGAACGCTATTCCAATACCACACGTGAAGTAGCCCAGGATGGTAGAAGAGGGGCTCTTATGCTTTCCATTGGTATAGACCACCCCGATGCAGAAGCTTTTATAGATGCCAAGCAAGACAGAACCAAGGTAACGGGAGCCAATGTATCGGTTAAAATATCTGACGAGTTTATGAAAGCTGTTGAATCAGGAAGTGATTACATTCAGAAATTCCCGGTTAACAGCGATACTCCTTCAATTGAACAGTCGGTAAATGCCAAAGCGCTTTGGGATAAGATCATTCATAATGCGTGGCAATCAGCCGAACCGGGTGTTCTATTCTGGGATACGGTAATCAAGGAATCTATTCCTGACTGTTATAGCGACATGGGATTTGAAACGGTTTCGACCAACCCTTGCGGAGAAATTCCTCTTTGCCCCTACGACTCATGCCGCTTGTTGGCTGTCAACCTGTTCAGCTATGTAGATGAGCCTTTCACTGCAAAGGCAAGTTTCAATTTTGAGAAATTCAAAAAACATATCCGTATTGCTCAACGCCTCATGGATGATATTGTTGACCTGGAAGCTGAAAAGATTGAAAGTATCCTTAAGAAAATAGAAAACGATCCTGAACCGGAAGAAATTAAGCATAACGAACGTATGCTTTGGGAGAAGATCAAGAAAAAAACCCTGCAAGGTCGTAGAACAGGACTTGGAATAACAGCAGAAGGTGATATGCTGGCCGCCTTGGGTATTACATATGGTACGGATGAGGCAACCACTTTCGGAGAAAACGTTCAGAGATCATTGGCATTAGCCGCTTACGCCTCTTCCGTTGAAATGGCAGGCGAGCGAGGCTCATTTGAAATTTTTGACATACAAAAAGAAAAAAGCAATCTTTTCATTAATAGAATTAAAGATGCTGACCCTGTTCTTTATGAGAATATGGTGCAAAAAGGAAGGAGAAATATTGCGTTGTTAACTATTGCACCCACCGGCACTACTTCTTTAATGACCCAAACCACTTCCGGACTTGAGCCTGTTTTCCAGGTCTCTTACAAAAGAAGAAAAAAGGTAAACCCGCACGACAGAGATGTGAAGGTGAGCTTTACGGATGAAACCGGAGATTCATGGGAAGAATACTTTGTGCTACACCCTAAGTTTAAAATGTGGTTAAAAAACCAGGGTTATACGAATGAACAAATCAGTACGTTCAGCGATGAGGAGATGGATGAATTGATAATTCAATCACCTTATCATAAAGCCACTGCCTCTGATATAGACTGGATAAAGAAAGTGCAAATGCAGGGTAGGGTACAAAAATGGGTAGACCATTCCATCTCTGTAACCGTGAATGTTCCCAAAGAAACGCCCGTTGAGACCATCAACGAAATTTATATTGAAGGCTGGAAACAAGGCTGTAAAGGTATGACCGTATACCGTGATGGATCCAGGGATGGGGTGCTTATTAGTAAAGATGAGAACAAGGAGCAATCGGCTGAGGAATTTATGGAAACGGCTGCCCCTAAAAGGCCGGACGTACTGCAGGCTAAAATCATCCGGTTTAATAATAACCACGAAAAGTGGATAGCGGTAGTAGGTATGCTTGATGAAAAGCCCTACGAAATTTTTACCGGTAAAGCAGAAGATGCATTCCAGCTTCCGGGATACGTGGCTGAAGGAGAAGTAATTAAGCATCGCAACCATGATAACACCAAACGTTACGATTTCCGCTATAAGGACAAGGATGGCTTTGGTGTAACTATCGAAGGTTTATCACGCTCTTTTACACCAGAGTTTTGGAACTATGCCAAGTTGATTTCCGGAATGCTTCGTCATGGAATGCCTTTGAAATATGCCATTAGCCTGGTCAACAACCTTCATTTAAATGATGACTCATTGAATACCTGGAAAAATGGCGTTGTTAGAGCGTTGTCTAAAATGTTGCCTGATGGTACCACACCCAAAAACACAAAGTGTACCGAATGTGGCGAAGATGCTCTTGTTTATGAAGAAGGTTGCCTGAACTGCAAAAGTTGTGGGTATTCTAAGTGCGGATAATTTGGTGCTTAATTAAGCAGCTCGTCAATATCCTCTTTCGATAAGCTTTTGACAAAGCCCTGATCGGTTGAAATCAATTCTTTGGCAAGTTTGAGTTTACGCTTTTGGAGTTCAAGGATTTTCTCTTCGACCGTATTCTTAGTGATGAATTTATACGTGAAAACCTTTTGTGTCTGACCGATTCGGTGTGCCCTGTCGATAGCCTGGTTTTCAACCGCAGGATTCCACCATGGATCAAGCAAGAAAACGTAATCTGCCTTAGTAAGGTTAAGTCCAAGGCCTCCCGCCTTTAGTGAAATCAAAAAAACTTTCACACTCTCATCTTCCTGGAATCTTTCTACCTGACCTTGCCTGTCTTTGGTAGTTCCGTCCAGATAGCTGTACTTTATCCCTCTAGATTCAATCAACTCACGCACGATAGTCAGGTGCTTTACAAACTGGCTAAATATCAAAATTTTGTGCCCTTCCGAGAGCGTATTGCTCAGCATAAGCATCATGTCGTCAAGCTTGCCTGAATCCCCTACATAATTTTCATCGGCCATTTTGGGATGATTAGCTATCAAACGAAGTTTCATCAATCCTTGCAACAGCACCATTTGTGATTTCCCTAATCCATGTGTTTCAATATGTGAAAGTATCTCGTTCCGATACTGATTCTTTGTTTCTTCATACACTTCTTCCTGCAGTGCCGTCATGGTAGAGTAGTGGATGTTTTCAACTTTCTTGGGAAGATCTTTGGCTACCTGCGATTTTTGCCTTCGCATAATAAAAGGCTTGATCAGGCTATAAAGCTTGCTGGTCTTCTCATCACTATTTTGTTTTTCGATCGGTATCTGAAACTGCTTCCTGAAAAAACTTTGTTGGCCCAGCAACCCTGGATTAATAAAGCTCATTTGAGACCAAAGGTCCATTGTGCTATTCTCAATCGGGGTGCCTGTAAGTATTAATCTTTGTTTAGATTGTAGTTCTCTGACCGCCTTTGAAATATTGGAGGAAGGGTTTTTAATGGCCTGAGACTCATCCAGAATAATATAATTGAAAAAATAGGTTTTTAACATTTCCAGGTCTCTGCGAATAATTCCATAGGAAGTAATCACTAAATCATAGCCTTCAAAAAGGTCGATGTCTTTAACCCGGTTAACACCTGTATAGTTATAGACTTTCAGACCAGGAGTAAATTTCTTTGCTTCTTTCTGCCAGTTGTAGATCAAGGAGGTGGGCATTACCAAAAGAGAAGCCCGTTCTACTCCAACTTCTTTTTGTGCCTGCATAAGTGCCAGGGTCTGAACTGTCTTTCCCAACCCCATATCATCTGCCAGACAACCTCCCAGCTTATATTGATTGAGAAACTGCAGCCAGTCGTACCCGGCCTTTTGGTAAGGCCTCAGGGTACCTTTAAATTTTTTAGGCAAAGGATGCTCTTCTATTTGCTTAAAATCCTTGAGCTGATTCAGTTTTCTGTTCATTATAACCTGTGCGTGCTCTCCTTTTTCAAGGTCATGCACAAGTGCAAGATGGTGCTTTCTTAAGATTGGTTTATCATTTTCATCTTTTTCAGAGAAATAAAAAAGTTCAGAATAATCGCTCAACCAACTTGCCGGTACCACAGCTATTTCGCCACTGGGTAACTTGAATTCATTTTTCCCCTTTAAAATCAGGCTGCGCAATTCATGAAAAGGTATCTGGAAATCACCAAACTGAATTATGGCTTTTATATCAAACCAATCTATGTTTTCCTGTATATCAATTTTAATGGTTGAATCGCCTACAAAATAATGTCGCCCTCCTTGTTGCTTCTGAACAAGCTCTATTTCTTCAGTATCCATAAGCGTCTTGTTATTCAGCATCCAATCGAAAGCATCACCAGCAGCCAGTACCCCCTTTCCAGCTGACAAGTACAGTTTAGTACTTTGAATGGTCTCCAGTACATGGCGTTCATATCCCCACTGACGCTTAATTCGATGAAACGTGTAATTTTCTCCTTGCTGATCAACTTTAACAACTATTTCCCGTTTATCACTCGGTTTCACTTGCAGCCCATTATAATCGAACGATAGGGTGAATACAAATTTTTGTGGTTCAGCAACAATTTCTTCATCTCCACCATCAAAAAGGGCCATACTATGCTGAACCTGTGCAAGCGGTGTGAAGGTAAGCTTCGCCCTGGGTAGCGGGCTCTCCGTTTTTATTTCAAACCCCTTGGCATAAACATCGAACTGAGCAACCAAAGGAGCTATAAATTTATGATAATATGTTTCCTCTACCTTTTTGGGGATAAGAATAAATTTCTTGTTTAAAAAAGGTTTGAGCTTTGCTCCGTCCACTTCCTTTTCAAATGAATACACCCTTCCATCAACTACCAGCCATGCAGGCTTTTCACACAATATATAAGCTCCTTTATACTGGAATTCCACCTTATTTTCACCGTACTTTATAGTTGGGAAATAATGGGTATTGTCTTCATTCCTTCTAAAGTGAAATAATACTGTTGCTTTTTGCGGCATTACCTCAAGTCTGCGCCAAGCTGGCTCTCCATCGCTACCCATTTCGAACACGTTTCTGCCCACCAATAAGGGTAGTATCTTAGATCTAATGCCTTTTAGATATCTATCAATTTCTTCCTGTAGCGCTTCATTACCTTTCTCCTCATCGTACACCTTAGGGAAAAACTCACCAGGTTTGGTGTTAACAGGGGCATATTTTTTTAGCACTGAGCCCTGCTGCATTTCGTCCATCAACCGAATTAACTCGAAATCAGTCTCGTCCAGACCTGATGAAAACTCCGAAGCATTTAACGAAGATATATTCTGATGTTGCAGTGTAAGTTGTCCTTTTTCATCCACCTTAACAATAAAAGATTCGAACAAATATCCTAAGTACTCATGCTGATAAAGTGAGTACACTATTTGGAAGCTTTCTTTCGAAGATATTTTCATTTTCCCATATAGGACAACTTACAAAGTAACAAATACGGGCTGTTCGAGGCAAGTTTTTTAAGTGTAGTTTCTTTTAAAAAATTTGGTCGTTTTATGCTCAATTTGTATATTTAACTACGGTTCAGTCACGTATGGCTGAATCCTTAAGGTGGTTAGATTGGAGTTTGCGAAACATTGTAAACCCACACCAACCCAAAGGCGAGCATCACTCGCCTTTAGGTTTTTATAGGGGTTACATTTTATGGTGCATATGTGTTTGCCCTGTTCCATCCATTTTAGGGCTCACTAAGGGTATTCCCAGATTCATTCCTCTTAGGATAAGCAATATGGCCACCACTGCAAGAAAGTAAGGTACAGCCTTGTTTAGTTTGGTGCGCACAGCCGGAGTAATAACAGCTGAAAAAATACCCAAGCCAAACATAATTGGAATGGTTCCTAATCCAAACAATGCCATGTAATAGGCGCTTGTAGCTACTCCGCCCATAGAAACGGCCGCAAATAAAGCTGCATATACCAATCCACAGGGGAGAAGTCCATTCAAAATACCTATCAATAAGGGTGCAAACACTGACTTACTTTTCAAGAGAGGTCCTAGCCCTGCTTTGACTTTTTGATACAAGTCATGCATAATTCCGTTGGCAGGCAGATCAAAATGTTTGTACCTGGTAAACAATATGATTACGAGCATCAGGCTTCCAACACCAATAGAAAGCCATTGTTGCCAACCAACCATGGAAAACCCCTGACCCACCAAGCCTACCAAAACCCCCATCAACGTGTAGGTTATTGTTCTTCCCAGATTATAAAGCACTTTATATGCTGTACCATGTCCTGGTAATGCCAGTACTATCGGCCCACACATACCAACGCAATGAAAGCTTCCGAGAAAGCCCATTAGAAACGCACTCCAGAGCATACTATTTTACTATTACAAATTCCTGATAATATTCCTTGTTGCCTTGATTCCAGGTCAGTTTCGCCTTCCACAATCCCTTTTCTGCTTTTGAAAAGTCTATTTGTTGTTTATTATCAACCCCAAGGGCTACGGAGATTCTCCTGTCCATTTTTGCGTCAGAGGGTCTGAAAAACAAAATAGTTCCTTTAGGAGATAATTCCTGTGGAAAAGTGAGTTCCACATAGTTGCCTTTAAGAACCAGGGCCGGTTTAATTTCAAGACTTTCAGTGTTTTTTATTCTGTTAATCTGATCTTCGTAGACCAACTCCTGTTGGTAATAGTCGTCAGCCACAAGATTGACATCCTGTGTAAATGAAAATACAACTACCGCTAATAAAGCAACTACAAAAAGCCCGTAAAACAAGGCAATGCTTTTCCCCCAATTCATCTACTTTACATTAAAAGGTCCTAAGAAATTAGTCTCGGTAGTTTCAACCACTTCACCATTTTGATATACATCAATTATAATTGGTGTTTTGGGATCATGCAAATTAGCTAATGGAATGGTTACAAAAAATATTCCTTCAAATGTACTGTTAGGCCCTAATTTTATACCCGGCTTTCCTACCTGCTGGATTATTGCTGTTGGTATATTTCGTACTTTCACCTCCAGTTCTATTGGGTCAAAGGATTTATTAATAAACAGAATGTTTATTAAATTCTGAATATCTCCCTTTTCATTTTTCTGATATAGCTGACCCGGTACGCGCAGAGCAGTTGCATCCACAGCAGTTCTGTTACTCAACAATGTTCCCAATGCAACCAAAAGGGCCGTCAGTACAACCGAGTAACCTACTACCCTTCCTGTAAATATTTTTTTTGTGCCCTCAACAATGCCATTATAGGAAGCTATTCGTATGAGCCCTTTTGGCCTGTTTACTTTAGTCATTACCTCATCACAGGCATCCATACAAGCTGTACAGTTAACACACTCCAATTGCGTACCATTTCTTATGTCTATCCCCGTAGGGCATACATGTACACAAAGTTTGCAATCAATACAATCACCCTGGCCTTCCTGTATTTCTCCCTTTTTGATCTTCCCTCTTGGTTCGCCCCTCTTAAAATCATAGGAAACCGCCATGGAGTCTTTATTGAGCAAAACACCCTGGAGTCTTCCATAAGGGCAAACCGCAATACAGGCCTGTTCCCTGAAATATGAGAATACCCAAAAGAAAATGCCGGTAAAGAACAACATACCCAGAAAACCACTCCAATGCTCATAGGGCGAAGCGGTTACAATGTCAATTACTTTATCAACCCCGATAAGATACGCCATAAGCGTATGTGCAATGAGCAAGGAAATGGCCATAAAGATCACATATTTAAGAACTCGCTTAAATATTTTTTCCGCAGTCCATGGCATATTCTTTAGCTTCATTTGCTTGGCAGCATCGCCCTCAATCCAATATTCTATTTTCCGGAATACCATTTCCATAAAAATGGTTTGCGGACATGCCCAACCGCACCATACCCTTCCGAAAACCACTGTGAAAAGGATAATGAATACAAAGAAGGTTATCATTGCCAGGCCAAAAAGGTAAAAGTCCTGGGGCCAGAAAGGTATGCCTAAAAGCACGAACTTCCGTTCAAAAATATTAAACAGCAAAAGGGGTTGCCCCCCTATTTTGATAAAGGGGCCACTGAAAAGCAGCCCCAATAATACAATCGCAACTATGGCACGTTTCGTATGATAACTGCCTTTGGGCTTTTTAGGATACATCCATATCCGTTTCCCTTCCTTATCGACAGTTCCTATGTTATCACGGAACTGATCATCATATTCATAAAAATTTTCCACGCGCCTCTAGTTTAAAAAATACCAGGTTAATAATAATTTTACTCCTCTACTTCTTCAGATGAAACCATTTCTGCAGGAGCGCTTTCTGTACCATCATCTGTCTTATACAATTCTCCCTGTGGAGCCTTAGGGTTTGGGGGGTTCGTGCCGACCAATGATAAGATATATGTGGCAACGTCTCGCATTTGCTCAGGTGAGAACTGCTGCTCCCATGAAATCATTCCCTTGTCCGGAACTCCCTTTTTTATGGTAGTATATACACTTTTAATATCTCCTCCGTGTAACCAGTAGTTATCCGTCAAATTAGGTCCTATGCCTCCCTGTCCTTCAGCTCCGTGGCAAGGCACACAGTTACGTGTATAAAGTGTTTGGCCGCTGCTTAAAATAGCTGCATCATCAGAATAAGCAAGCTGCGATTCATCAAAACCACCTGCTTCGGCATTAGCTGCCATACGTTCCTGAGCTGCGGTTGCTGCAGCCGCCATTTCAATTTCATATTCCTTTTCCTGAAGTGGGAACCAATCCATGATATGATATCCTAACACGTATACAACAGAAAATATGATCGTTACATAAAACAACCATTTCCACCAGGGCGGTAAATGGTTATCCAATTCTCGTATTCCATCATAATTATGGTCCAGCAGAATTTCCTCTTCCTGCTCTATTGGGGCCCTGTCGTTCACCACTTTAAGGAACCTTTGCCATAATCCCGGCTCTTCCGCAACATCAACACCTGCTTCCTTCGCAGCTTTTTCCTTTTCAGTTTGAACAAAAACTTTTAGCACCTGTAAGGTATAGATTGCCACCAAAAGAACCAATATTGAAACAACGGCAACCAGCCCAACGGCAACCAGAAGTAGTCCTGTATTGTTGTTGTCAGATTGTGCATACGATCCAATAGCTGTTAATAGTAACACAAGTGTTAATGCCCAACCAGCATTCTTTCGTGCAAATTGTAATGGGGCAAGTATTTTCATTTTATTAGGCTTTTTCATTTGAGTCATGATTTACCACTGTGCCATCGTCCAATGGCATATCTTTCATTTTTTTTATAAATCCTTTGTCCGCTTTAAACACCAGATAAAGAAGGACTAAAAAGAACACAAAGAATATTACCAGGCCTATGATAGGGCCAATGGCAACATTCTCTGCTCCTTCAAAATAATGTTTAAACATATTATTTCTCCGCGTTAATATCTGTTCCCAACCGTTGCAAGTAGGCTATTAAAGCAATAATCTCTTTGTCGCTACTTGTTTCAATATCCTCTTCAGCATTCAACGCAGCAGCTATTTGTTCAGCTTGCTTTTTCAGGTCGTCATTTGCTATTTCTTCATATCCTTCTTCATAAGGAACACCCAATGTTCTCATACCATTTATTTTAGCTTTCGTTGTACTAGTATCCAACGTATTTTCATGAAGCCACAAATAACGAGGCATTATTGAGCCCGGTGATGTAATCCTGGGATCGTACATATGCTTATAATGCCATGCATGAGGTTTGGCATTCTTGTTACCAAGTCCTTCCCTGTGCAAATCCGGCCCAGTTCTTCTTGAGCCCCAAAGGAATGGGTGGTCGTACACATATTCACCAGCCTTAGAGTATTCTCCATATCGTTCAGTTTCGCTCCTGAAAGGGCGAACCAATTGAGAATGGCAGCTTACACAACCTTCACGTATATAAATGTCCCGGCCCTGCAACTCAAGGGGTGTGTAAGGCTTCACACTGGCAATGGTTGGTATGTTCGACTTAATTAAATAGGTAGGAACTATCTCAGCCACACCTCCTATTAAAATTGCAATTAAAGCAAGAATGGTAAATTGAACAGGCTTTCTTTCCAATGCTGAATGGAATGTTCCTCCCACAATCCTTACTTTTTCCAAAGCTGGGGCTTCTGCTTCTTCATTTGCTATGAATTTACCTGTTTTAACCGTTTTAAGCAGGTTAATTACCATTATAATCACACCGGTAAAGTAAAGCAGACCTCCAAGTGCTCTTAGCATATAGAATGGCAATATCTTTGTAACTGTTTCCAGGAAGTTTGCATACATTAAGAAACCATCCGGGGTAAACTCTTTCCACATTAAGCTTTGTACCACACCTCCCCAGTATAGAGGAAGCGCATAAATAATAATGCCTAATGTGCCCAGCCAGAAGTGAAGATTGGCATTTTTTACCGAGAACAGTTTAGTTCCCCACATACGTGGTATCATCCAGTACAGCATCCCAAATATCAGGAAGCCATTCCATCCCAAACCACCAATATGAACGTGACCAATAATCCAGTCTGTAAAGTGGGTAATCGCATTGAAGTTCTTCAATGAAAGCATGGGGCCTTCAAACGTGGACATACCATACGCAGTAACAGCCACTACCATGAATTTTAGAATAGGGTCTTCCCGTACTCTATCCCATGCTCCTCTAAGTGTCATCAAACCGTTCAACATACCACCCCATGAAGGCGCAATCAGCATTAATGAGAAGGTTGTACCCAGAGTTTGTGCCCAGTTTGGAAGCGCTGAATAAAGCAAATGGTGAGGCCCTGCCCATATATAAATAAAGATGAGCGACCAGAAGTGTATAATGGAAAGTTTATAGGAGAATACTGGCCTGTTGGCTGCCTTAGGCAGATAGTAATACATTATTCCCAAAAATGGTGTTGTCAGGAAGAAGGCAACCGCATTGTGCCCATACCACCATTGCACAAGGGCATCTTGTACCCCGGCAAAAAGCGAGTAGCTTTTAAAAGCAAGCACCGGTAACTCAAATGAGTTAACAACGTGCAAAACAGCTACAGTCACAAATGTGGCAATGTAAAACCAGATAGCCACATACATATGGCGCTCTCTTCGTTTAATAATTGTACCAATCATGTTGATACCAAAGACAACCCAGATTAAGGTTATGGCCACATCAATTGGCCATTCGAGTTCTGCGTATTCTTTTGAAGTTGTTAAACCGAGAGGTAATGTTACAGCTGCCGCCACAATAATTAGCTGCCATCCCCAAAAATGAATCCAGCTAAGTGCATCACTAAACATCCTGGTTTTTAGCAGGCGCTGCATTGAATAATATACCCCTGCAAACATGGCGTTACCTACAAAAGCAAAAATGATTGCATTGGTATGTAAGGGCCGGATTCTACCAAAAGTGGTATAAGGAATATTCATGTTTAAAGCAGGCCAAAACAACTGCGTTGCTATTGTAAGGCCAACCAACATACCAACAATTCCAAAGACCACGGTTGCTATGACAAAGTACTTTACGACCTTGTTGTCATAACTAAACTTTTCCATACTCATACGTCTATAATCTAGTTAGTTAGGTTAAAAAACACTAAGATAAAATCTTGCGTTAAGATACATTTATGATTTAAATTAACCAAAAACATGACAATTGTCATGTTTGGAGTTTTTAAGGTATTCAAAACCTAAAATTTCTCTTTCCGTTTCATACTTCAAAGTAAACTGATTATTATTTCATCAGAATACTTAATTTTTGGTAGTAAGCACCCTATGTATAAGCAGACGTTTCTGGTTTTATTCACCTTAATTTCCTTAATCGCAAAGCCTGCACTCGCAAGTTTTAACGAAAAGCCAGATACAATTGGAACCATTCAACTTGGTTTTGTGCTCCCCGCAGACAAGCACCAGATGAGCATCCCGTTTGAATTAAATAATAATTTAATTGTGATTGATGTTCTGCTCAATAATGCTATACCTCTGAAATTTATCCTTGATACGGGTGTTAGGACAAGTGTACTTACGGAAAAAATATTTACTGACCTCCTAAACCTTACCTACTCACGAAAAATTACGATTCCGGGAATAGGAGGTGAAAAACTTGTAGACGCTTATGTGACAAATAATGTGACGCTAAAAATCCAGGACATGATCGGGCGGGGCCATGCACTTATTGTACTGGAAGAAGATTTGCTTCAATTAAAAAACTATTTGGGATCAAATGTGCATGGCGTACTGGGCTATGAACTTTTCAGTCGTTTTGTTATTGAGGTTAACTATGACACAAAATACATCACCTTTTATGATCCTGACTTTTACCGGCCAAAAAGGGGGTTCAAGGAAATCGACTTAAATATAGAAGATACAAAACCCTATGTCAATGCCTCATTTTCGTTTAAGGATAATGTGGTCCGCACAGGTAAATTTATGGTTGATACTGGTGCTAGTCATTCTTTTTTAATAGATAAGCATTCAAATCCAGGATATTATATTCCTGAGCCATCGATTAAAAGTCATTTAGGCAGAGGATTGGCTGGTGATCTTTACGGGGAGATCTCCCGGGTCGAGCACCTGTCTGTTGGCCCCTTTGCTTTTGAAGAAGTAATTACCACATTTCCGGATACCTCCACCTATGACATTGATGTTGGCGCAGTGCCCAGAAATGGCACTATTGGGGGTGGGCTTATGTCAAGGTTCAAGGTTGTATTCGATTTTGTTCATGGAAAATTGTATTTAAAGAAAGGGCGTTCATACAACAAGTCTTTTGAGTATAACTTAAGTGGTCTTATAGTTAAAGCCACGGGAATTGACCTGAACACCTTTGAAGTAACTGAAGTCAGGAAGGGCTGTGCGGCTCAGGAAGCCGGTATCATTGCGGGAGATCAAATAGTACTTATCAACGGTCATTATACCAAGGACCTTACCCTTGATGAAGTCCTGGGTCTAATTAACTTAAAAGAGAATAAAACAATTAGAATGATTGTTTTGCGGGACAAGATAAGAACCAAAATACAGTTTAAATTGGTGCGTCAGGTGTAGTTTTATTCTTCTTTATAAATATATACATGTGTTTGGCTGTTTTGAATATATCCTCTGTACATTCCTGAAGTATTGAATTCCATCGCAACATTCCCCTTTCTATCCAGACAAATAACGCCACCTTCTCCTCCTAATCCTGCAAGTTTATTCTGCACCACTTTTTTAGCCGATTCCTGAACGGATAGCTCCTCATATTTCATTCTTGCAGCAATATCATACGCAACGACATTCCGTATAAAATACTCTCCATGACCCGTACAGGAAACTCCGCATGTGCTGTTTTCTGCAAAAGTACCGGCCCCAATAATGGGAGAGTCTCCAATTCTACCATAACGTTTATTGGTCATTCCCCCGGTGGAAGTACCTGCAGCTATATTTCCATATTGATCCAGGGCCACCGCTCCAACTGTACCATATTTCCAGTCCTGATACTGCAGAAGATCCGTGGTCCCCTCTACTTCCTTTTTAAGCGCTTTCTCCAAAGCTTCCTTTCTTCGTTCTGTTCCAAAATACGAATTAGGAACCATTTCAAGTCCATGCGCTTCTGCAAAGGCTTCAGCTCCGGGGCCCGCCATCATCACATGAGATGAATGGAGCATAACTTCCAAAGCGGCCTGAATGGGGCTTTTAATGGTTGTTACACCCGCTACTGCACCGGCATTACCCGTTTGCCCATCCATTATGGAAGCATCCAATTCATTTCTTCCATCATGCGTATATACAGCACCCACACCCGCATTAAAAAGCGGTGAAGCCTCCATTATTTGTATGGATGCCACCACAGCCTCAATGCTACTCCTTCCATCTGCCAGTATTTTATAGCCTGCCTGCAAGGCTTCCTCCAGCTTTTCACGGTATTGTTTTTCAAGTTCCGGGGTCATATTTTCTTTCAAAATAGTGCCCGCTCCTCCATGAATTACCAGCGTAATGGGTCCTGTTTCGTTTTGTTCATTTACAACATTCTGATTTGCTTTATCCAAATTTCCATCTACTGTGCAACCTATCCATATAAAAGAGAGTATAAAGCTTACGACCAGGGAAACAATTGGTTTTGTCATATTAATATTGGTTTTAGCCAAAACAATTGAACAAAAGAAAAATGTTATTTTGAAATGTCCTTCAAGGTGATTTTCTTCGCAAAACATTTTACAAAAGCAAGTTAGTAACTTTGTGCTGACAGATGCCTGATTTCTATAAGTATTTTAAATGTGAAGATTATGAGTGAAAAAGCGGAACGTACCAGATATTCAGATGCTGAGCTAAAGGAGTTTGAGGCGCTGATTTTGTCTAAAATTGAAAAAGCTGAAAATGAACTCAAAATACTAAAAGAGTCGCTTAGCAGAAGTACGGATAGCGGAACTGACGCTACTGCCTCTTCATCTAAGGTATTGGAAGATGGTGCAGATACGGCCGAAAAGGAAAATTTGAACCAATTAGCAGCCCGTCAGCAAAAATTTATTAGCAATCTTGAAAGCGCTCTTGTACGCATTAAAAATGGTACTTATGGCATTTGTCGCGTTACCGGTAAGCTAATTTCCAAAGAACGTTTAATGGCTGTACCTCATACAACACTTTCTATCGAAGCCAAGTTGAACGAAAACCAGTAATTGGATTTTCTTCAAAACCATATTGAAGCGCTTATTTTCTGTGCCACAGCTCCGCTTAAGGAAGATGAATTACGTGACTGCCTGGTAGAAATGTTTGAAGCGGAAGTACCGGCCAAAGATATTTCAGGGGCTATTGCAGGCCTTCAGGAAAAATACAGTAAGGAGGAATTTTCGTTTGAATTAGTACGCTCTGGAGGCGGTTACCAGTTTCTTACCAAACCGGCCTACCAGGCCAGTATAGGCATTTTACTCAAGCAACAATCTAAAAAGAGGCTCTCAACTTCCGCACTTGAAACCCTTTCCATTATTGCCTACAAACAGCCCGTTACCAAACTTGAAATGGAACAAATACGTGGTGTAAACTGCGACTACTCTGTGCAAAAATTGCTTGATAAAGGCCTGATTGAAATAAAGGGTAAGGCAGATACCATTGGCAGGCCAATTCTCTATGGCACCAGCGAACAGTTTATGGATTACTTTGGTATTAATGATATCAGCGAACTGCCTACTCCAAAAGACTTTGCCAAAGAAGAAAACGAAATTGGCGAAGAAAGAGAATAAGCTTAGGTTTTAGGTACCTGGTTCTGGGGTCCTGGGTTTGTTTTTTCTATTTCACAACTCACCTTTCTCA
>JAGQYJ010000054.1:0-12948 GCA_020436145.1 Cyclobacteriaceae bacterium
AGATAAGATATGGAATTAAAACTAAAAGATGGAGGCACGCTCTATTACGAAATACATGGAGAAGGTGAACCTTTAATTATTCTGAATGGTTTAATGATGACTTGCGGAAGCTGGTATGAGCTGGTACCTCATTTTTCCCGAAATAACCAATTAATCCTTTTCGATTTTAGGGACCAACTGATGTCTTCTAAACTAGAACACGGTTATAAGGCCGATGTTCATACCGATGATATTATTCAGTTACTTGACCATCTAAAAATTGACAAGGTCAATATGTTTGGTGTATCTTATGGTGGGCAGGTTTCGTTAGGCTTTGCCATTAAACACCAGGATAGGTTAAAAAGGCTTATGCTAATGTCTATCGGCCCCAAAGCGACTAACTTTTTGCGTGCCATTGGGGAGTCGTGGGAAGAAGCTGCTAAGCTGGGCGATGCTGAAAAGTTTTTCACTATTGGTATGCCATTTGTCTATGCACCAGATTTTTACGCAACCCGGCTCGACTGGTTGGAAGAAAGAAAGCAATTATTTAAGAGTTTTCTAACACAGGAATGGTTCGACTCATTTTTACGTTTGTCTTATAGTGCCAAAAAGTTTGACTACTCTGACGATATTCATAAACTTAGTGTTCCTACCTTGATGGTTTGTGGTGATGTGGACCAGCTAACTCCGGTTGCTGAAATGAAAGGGATGGCGAACCAGATGGAGAATGCTACTGTGCTTGTGATTCCGGATGCCGGGCATGGAGCCATTCTGGAAAAACAAAAAGCGTTTGTTACTGCTATCAATGGATTCCTGGCCAGTGATTTCAGCTAGAATAAACCTTACTCTTGTGTAAAGCAGAAGCTAATTATGTTGGCCCCCATTTGCAGTGCTTTTTGTCGAAGCTCTTCAGGATCGTTATAGATTTGTTGATCTTCCCAGCCGTTGCCAAGGTCGCATTCGTAGTCGTAAAAGCAAACAAGCCTTCCTTCATAGATCAGCCCAAAGCCCTGGGCTGGTTTGCCATCGTGTTCATGTATTTTGGGTAGGCCGTTGGGGAAGTCGTACTTCTGATGGTAAATAGGGTGGTCAAATGGTATCTCTACGAAATCTAATTCGGGAAATACTTTCTTCATTTCCAGCCGAATGAATTTGTCCAACCCATAGTTATCATCAATATGGAGAAAACCGCCTGCAATAAGGTAATTACGAAGGTTTTCAGCTTCGGCATCGGAAAACACTACGTTTCCATGCCCTGTCATATACACATAGGGGTAGGTGAAAAGGAATTCGCTTCCTACTTCTACCACATCATCTTCAGGATTTATATTGGTGCGCAAATTCTTATTGCAAAAAGCAATGAGGTTGGGCAATGCGGTTTTATTGGCATACCAATCACCACCACCATGGTACTGCAGCTTGGCAATTTTAAGCTCTGATTGAGCATTTAGCTGTAGTGAAAACACCAGTGTTAGAATTGTGAATAAGAAATGAAACCATCTTTTTCTCATGCTGCTAAAATAGACGATTTGTGCATTGTGAAACAATTTTTGAGTGTATGATCTTCGCTTGCTAGATTTGCAGCCAAATTTATTTTATATGAGTCCGGAAGCGATACTATACATTATACTATTTATTTCAGCCGCCAATTACATTTTTGAGCTTGTGCTTGATGTTGTAAATCTTAACTATGGTAAAAAGCCATTACCCAAAGCTGCTGAAGGTATTTATGAGGAAGATAAATACGAAAAATCGATGGAATACCAACGTGTGCAAACTCGGTTTGGGTTTTTATCTGGCGGTATAAGCTTTATTGCTTCGTTTGCCTTTTTAGCATTAGGTGGTTTTGGTTGGTTAGATGGCATGTTTCAACCTTATTTCTCTAATGGAATAATCAGGGCTTTGGTGTTCTTTGGAGCCTTGTTCGTTGCTTCCGATGTGCTTAGTATTCCATTTCAGTGGTTTGGCACTTTCGTAATTGAAGAACGTTTCGGGTTCAATAAATCTACTCCAAAGATTTTTATAATGGATAAGCTAAAAGGGTATTTGCTGGGAGCCTTGCTGGGAGGGGGGCTTCTTTATTTACTAATGCTATTACTTAACAATCTTGGTGTTCAATTCTGGTGGGTTTTCTGGATTGCCATAACACTGTTTACAGTGTTTATGAATATGTTTTACACAACACTTATCATGCCGTTGTTTAACAAACTAACTCCATTGGAAGATGGTGATTTAAGAAAGGCTATAGAGACCTATAGCAATAGAGTTGGATTTCCACTTACAAACATTTTTGTGATTGATGGCTCCAAACGTTCTAGCAAGGCCAATGCATTTTTCTCCGGTTTTGGAAAAAAGAAAAAAGTGGTGCTTTATGATACCCTTATAGAAAACCACACAACCGAGGAATTGGTAGCTGTATTTGCCCATGAAGTAGGGCATTATAAGAAGAAGCATATTATACAAAGCTTGGTTTCTTCTGTGCTACAAACCGGAGTGATGCTTTTTATTATGTCATTGCTTATTTTTAGTGAAAAGCTTTCGTTGGCTTTGGGAGCCGATAGTTTGCAACTGCATGTAAACCTGATTGCATTTGCCATGTTGTACACACCCATTTCATTCGTAACTGGTATTATATCCAATGTTGTTAGCCGTAAGAAAGAGTTTGAAGCAGACCATTATGCCATTGAAACAACCAATAATGTTGATTTGCCCTTGGCATTGAAAAAGCTATCTGTAGACAATTTAAGCAATTTGCAACCACATCCAACGTATGTATTCTTCCATTATTCACACCCACCTTTATTAACTAGGTTAGCTGCCATGCAATAAGTTAGATGAAATCTATATCCACGTTTAGTGGAATTTTCATCAGATAGGTGAGGGCGTCTTTTACCGTCATATTGCCCATGAGCACTTTATACAGTGTTTCTGTGATAGGGGCTCTAAAACCGTAATGCTCGGCAAACTTTTTAACAATCTTGATTGTATTCACACCTTCAGCAACTTCGTTCATGGAGGCAATAATATCGGGAAGTCTTTCGCCTTGAGCAAGGCGATAACCAACTGTAAAGTTTCTACTGTATTTCGAGGAGCTTGTTGCCACAAGGTCTCCAACACCGGCCAGGCCAATAAATGCCTGCAGGTTTCCACCCAGCTCTCTTCCCAGGTAAATCATTTCTACAAGCCCCCGGCTTATAAGCATGGCACGGGCATTTTCGCCAAATCCAAGCCCACTGAGCGCTCCGGATGCAAGCGCTATAATGTTTTTTAAAACTCCGGTAAGTTCAATGCCTATCAGGTCCTTGTTTCCATACACCTGAAAATACTCACTTCTCAGAAGATTCTGACCTTCTTTAATTACAGAATCGAAGGAGCTGGCAACTACTGTAGCTGCGGGTTGGTTATTGCCAATTTCACGGGCCAGGTTAGGGCCGGCCAGGCAACCAATACGAACAACCACACTTTCATCTCTTATCACCTCGCTCATGGTCTTCACATTTTCACGGGTAAAATAGGCTTCAGGATCGTCAATAGACATGCCTTTTGGTAAAGATACATCCAACCCTTTGGTGCCATGAATCATGGTGTGATAGGGGTGGAGGAAGGGAGCGAGGTCGCGCATCATTTTCCTGAATCCTGATGAAGGTACTACTGGAAACAATGTTTCACACTCTGAAGCTACTTCCTGCAGATTATCACATACTTCTATGTTTTCGTGCAGCTGATAACCCGCATTCTCACGATTAACCCGCATATTGGCTATTTTTTCATCACTGCGGGCATATAATTTTACCTTTACATTTTGAGCCAGCAAGTTTGCTACTACTGTTCCAAAACTTCCAGCTCCTATAACACCTACCTTCTTATCCGACATGTTCTTCGAAATTATAACCTGTAAGACGATTGTGATAATAATATAGCAAATTGAGACTTTGTGTTTCAATATCGCCTACCTCATTTCGTATCAAGGGGAGGCTGGCATGAAAAATTCCAAGATTTCTCAGTCCCTGATTAATTAGCTCATCGGTTGTTTTATGTAATCCCGGGCTTGTCAAAATATTGCCTTCGGCCTCTTCTTCAAAAATTATATTCTTTAGCTTTTCAACTTCCTGACTAAACTCTCCATAATCCAATAAGAGTTCGTCTTCGGGCAACCTAAGAAAATTGAAAAGATCCAGATCAGGAAATTTTTTACGAAGAAGTCTGAACCCTACAAAGGCAATTAAATGGCTTGGTAGTACTTCATTAATTTTATGAAATTCTTCAACAATTCGCCTGCTTAAGTGGATGGTATATTCTTCATCGCGCTGTTTATCATCTACAAATTTACCATTTCGCATAAAATAGTCTCTTGTTGCAATGTACCGGCCGCTCTTACCAATACTATGTCCTTCATCATCAACATAGTTGCCAAATAAATCCATTGACCGGCCTATGGTTACAGAGATGTCAGATTGTTTGGTAAAAAACTTGATAAGGAATTTGACTATTTTATACGAAGTAGAATACTCATCATTTTCCGTATAATATCTCTGCTGACCTTTTTGCTTAAGGAATTGGTCAATTAAAGAAGGCGCTTCCAATACAAAATTGTAATTAAGCACAACAGGTACTACAAATATCTTATGGTCTTTATCGTTTTTAAAGTTGGCAAGTTGTGCCTGAATTGCGGTTCCAAGTAAGCCTCGCTTCAATTCTGTTTCTATCGCACCAGATCTTGACCTGGTTCCTCCTGGGAAAAACAAACTATGGCAACCATCCTGAATGGCCAGATTGGAGTACGTTTTTAGTGTTTCAAGATATATAAGGTTTTTCTTCCGTCTATCTACTTTATAAGCCCCAAGGCTGTTCATAAAGTAGGCAAATATTCTGATATTAAATAAGTTAAGACCAGCCCCATAAATAAATGGTGGGAGGCCAAGTTCATGAATCACCCAGCCTATAAGGACAGAATCCAGGTTGCTGAAATGGGTGGGAACCATAACAATGGTTCCATTTTTAGCAAGCTCCCGCAAATGTTCAAGATTGCCTCTTATTCTGATTTTATCTCTTAAGGTACGTTGAGCCCTGAACAACCCCGAAAACCTACCTGTATGAGCCGCATTTAGCAATCGTGCAAAGCCGAAGGTGGCAATGCTGCGTGCCAGCCTATACGATGAATGCTTGAAATTACCAGCAATTTCATTCGCATATCGCTCAGTAATTGACTTTAATATCTCATCTGAAGTTTTGGTATTCTCTTCAGTCTGGCTACTGATTGCCATGAGTTGTCTTTTAACCTCTTTCCAAAACTCGTACTCGTCATCTGGATCAACACTCCATGGTGATTTCTGGATTCTTAGTTTTTCTTTATAGCGGGTACGCTCAAGCTCTTCTATCAAGCTTGCTTCAGTAGTTTTTACTTTCTTAATCGAATCAATGCTCTCTGCAGATACCCTTTCTGTGAATTCCTGGCGCTGTTTGCTTAACTTGACCACAGGCCATTCACTATGTTTAGGAATTATTGGCTTAAACTCGGTTGTGTTATTGAATTTATCCTCCATGTAGTCCGGTATAGTGCCCAAATATAATTTTAAATTCCACTTCTATCTATAGCACCATGTCCAGAAGTGCCGAACTATTTATTTTGTGTGTACCGGAAGCAAGGTAGTCCTGGTGAACTTCGAAGGTGAGCGGTTTTGTAAGCAAGGTGGGGTCAACCTTTAGTATTATGTTGCTTTTCAATGGTTTAGGTGACAACAAGGTATAATGAATTAATTGCAAGCCAGGGTTCATCTCATTTTTTTCTTCTATATATTCATGTAATCTGGATTTTTCCAATTGGCAGTAGAGAGGGGGAAAGACACCTTGTTTAATACGGTAGTGAACAACATTTAATATAACCTCGGGGAAATATGGGTTTTTGTTTTTACTCAGCCAGAGCAATGTGGAATCTCTTGGAGTCACAATTTTTACTACCCAGTAACCGTTAAGCCCAATATAAAGAATTAGAAGACCGATAAATAGAATTGCGACCATGTATAAGCTGGAACCTTCTAGTAATATATTAACGGCAGCCAGACTGGAAATAATTGCTCCTGAAACCAGAGGAGCCAGCTTTTTCTTTGATAGTAGTTCTGCAGAAATGATTTCGGAGAATGCAAACTGATAAAACTGCTTCTTATTACGAAGATATAAGAAATCCTTACTAAACTTTAACGAATCATAGTCGTCATTCCATTGGTAAGAAATAAAAGGATCGGACAAGGCAAAAAATAGAATTTGTTCGTTTACAAATTTAGTATATCCTGAATTCAATAAATATACATTGTAAAAACGCCCTCTTAATGTAACTATTTTGAAAAATTTGGGTTAATAGGTACGTATTTGGTTATATCTTTAGTAGTCAATTTAAATAAGTAAATGTTTCAACGAATTAGAACCATATTTTTTACTTTCTTGCTGGTGGTATTGGGTTATTCGGCTAGTGCAACCCATATACGTGCTGGTGAAATTACCGTTGAACGTGTAAACTGTCAAAGCAAGGCATTTGTAATTTACATTACTGGTTATATTGATTTAGTGGGAGGGCAAGTACCTTTTGGTGGTGGTGAATTGGATTTTGGAGATGGCAGCGAATCTATCGTAAATATCCGTGATGATCCCAGAGCTACTATTCTTATTGATGAGCAGCCCATTGAAGGAGGTAATGGCGTGGGAATAACCCGTTTTAGAGTGGAACATACATTTAATGGAAATGGCATTTTCATTATTAGCTATACCGAACCTAATAGGAATGGTGGTATCGTTAACATGGATAATTCTATAGAGACTCCTTTTTATGTTGAAACCATGGTTCGAATAGATGCTACTTTGGGGTGCAATTTACATTTACCACAAATGCTGGTTCCTCCAATTGATTTTGGTTGTAGTGGTGTAGCTTTTTACCATAATCCTGGAGCTTTTGATGTGGATGGTGATAGCCTGGCATTTGAGTTTGTAACTCCCAGAAAGGCAAAAGATACACCTGTGGATAACTACAGAGCGCTCAATAACCCTGAATTCGGTGGTTTTCAGGAAGGTACAACCAACCTTCCAGCAACTCTTTCTATAGATCCTTTAACGGGTGATATCGTTTGGAATTCTCCTGGAGTAACGGGGGAATATAATGTAGCCTTTATGGTTAAAGAATATAGAAGAATAGATGGGGAGTACTTTCTTATTGGCTCAGTTGTACGCGATATGCAGATAATAGTAGATGACTGCGATAACAACAGGCCTGAATTAGACCTTCCTGACGATATATGTGTTGAAGCAGGAGAAACTGTAAATTTTGATGTTTATGGTACTGATCAGGATGGAGACCCTGTGAAACTGGAGGTTTTTTCAGGGGTTTTGTACTTCCCAAATTCGCCAGCAACATATACCCCGGACCCGCCAGATTTTCAACCTCAGCCGGGGAAAATAACTTTTGATTGGACAACTGATTGCGGTCATGTGCGTGAGCAGCCTTATCTGGTCACTTTTAAAGTAACAGATGATCCTCCACAGGGGGTTCCATTGGTGGAATTTGGTACAGTAAATATTATTGTGGTAGCTCCGGCACCCCAAAACCTTCAAAGTACGGTTAATGCCGACCGTACCATAGATTTGACCTGGGATGATTATTCCTGTTCTAATGCGGAAGTAATACAAATCTGGCGCAGGGTAGATGAATATCCTTTGTCACCCGATGATTGTGAGACGGGAATGCCCGAATATGCAGGTTACGCACTTTTAGATGAAGTGCAGGTAACAACCACCTCCTATCATGATGATAATCATGGTAGTTTGCTGGCCTTTGATGCCAACTACTGTTATCGCCTGGTTGCAATTTTCCCTTCACCACAAAATGGTGAGAGTTACGTTTCTAATGAGGCGTGTGGTTTGATAAGCGCTGAGGGACCTGCAATAACTCATGTTACAGTTGATAAAACTGGTGTATCAGATGGTGAAATAACCGTAAGTTGGAGGGGACCTTTTGAAATTGATGAAATGTTGTTTCCACCGCCTTATAGTTATGAATTATGGCGGGGAGAAGGTTTTGAAGGTTCAACAGGCATTCGCGTTATGACCATGTCATCTGATACTACATTTCGAGATACAGGAATTAATACAGAAGAGAATCCTTATCACTACGTTGTAAAATTATTTGATAGCAATGGACAGGAAATAATAGATTCAAATCCTGCATCTTCAGTTTATTTAGCACCTTCTCCTAGTGAGGCGGCAATTGGTTTAGATTGGTCGGCACATGTTCCGTGGTCAAATAATACTGCAGCTTTCCCTAACCATTACATTTACAGAGACCACGTAGACGACTCAGATGCTACTAAGTTGGTATTAATTGATAGTGTTAATGTGAACACTGAAGGTTTTTACTATTTTGATGACGGAAGTTTTAATAACAATCCACTGAATGATCAAATAGTGTATTGTTATTATGTGGTGACCCAGGGTTCCTATGGCAATCCGAATGTAGAAAAGCCTCAGATTAATTTGTCGCAAATCACATGTGCTCAACCAAACGATTCAGTTATTCCTTGTCCTCCTGAGTTGTTTCTTGCTACCGAAGATTGTTCGACAATTTTAGCTAATCAGCCATGTGGCTATAACGACTTCCACAATGAAATTGCCTGGTCAAAGAGACTCACAGATGGAGAAGGTTGTGATAATGAAGATCAGATCAAAGGTTATAATATATATTTTTCCTTTACAGGAGAGGGACAGGATACGTTTGAGTTTCTTGAGTTCGTTCAGGACACTTCTTACCTTCACTCTGATCTGCCCTCTTTTGCCGGTTGTTATTATGTTACTGCCATTGATCGTTCCAATAATGAAAGTATTCCAAGCAACATAGTTTGCAATGACAACTGTCCTTACTATGAATTGCCAAACGTATTTACTCCTAATGACGATGGTAAAAATGATACGTTCAGGCCAATGGATGAGTTTTCAGATATTGAAAGTGCTCAATGCCCAAGGTTTATAAAATCGGTTAATTTCAAGATTTATAACCGATGGGGTACTGTTATTTATCACTACCAAAGTGGTGGGGAAAACAGTGTGTATATTGATTGGGATGGCAAGGACGATACCGGTAAGTTATTAACTAGTGGAGTGTATTACTATACCGCTGATGTAGAGTTTGACTTGAGGCGCCCAAAAGACAGGTTCCAACAACTTAAAGGATGGGTGCACATTCTTTACTAGAAGCCACCCCGGCAATTGTCTTTTTTGATACCACATGCCTGCTATGTAACAGAACTGTTCAAATTTTGCTAAAGATTGACAGGAAACAACAACTAAAGTTTGCAGGACTGGAAAGTGATATAGGCAAGGAGTTACTGCAGGAGTTTTCTATTACAAGTGATTCCGTTATTTTATATTATAAAGGTGACTGCTATATAAAGAGCAAAGCATTTTTAGTTATAGCAAAAAGGCTGGGTTTTCCGTACAATATGTTACACATATTAGGAGTTATTCCACGTAAAATGGCTGATGGATTGTATGATTGGATTGCTAAGAATCGGATTAAATGGTTTGGTAAAACGGACAAATGTTTAATCACTGAAAACAAATACACGGACCGCATTATATTATAATTATTGCCTTACATGGCAACCCGAACTATATTTGCCCAAACTAATGAATAATTTATGAAGGCATACATATACCCTGGGCAGGGAGCACAATATTCAGGAATGGGCAAAGAGTTGTATGAGTCGAATGCTATCGCTAAACAGTTTTTTGAAAAGGCAAATCAAATTCTTGGTTTTGAAATAACCAAGATTATGTTTGAGGGCACTGATGAAGAATTAAAACAAACGAAGGTTACTCAACCTGCCGTATTTCTTCATTCGGTAATACTTTCATTAACTGATTCTGATTTTGCTCCTGATATGGTTGCGGGACACTCATTGGGTGAATTCTCTGCACTGGTGGCCAACAAAACCTTATCTTTCGAAGACGGCCTTGGCCTTGTATATAAACGCGCACTGGCTATGCAAAAAGCCTGTGAGATTAATCCGTCAACTATGGCTGCCATATTAGGACTTGAGGATGAAGTAGTTGAAAAGGTTTGTGAGGAGGTTAATGGAATTGTGGTAGCAGCTAATTACAACTGTCCTGGTCAGCTGGTAATTTCAGGAAGCAATGAAGCAATAGACATTGCATGTGAAAAAATGAAGGAAGCGGGTGCTAAAAGGGCCCTGCCTTTGCAAGTGGGTGGAGCTTTCCACTCACCATTAATGGAACCTGCAAGTGTTGAATTGGAAGAGGCCATAAATGGAACCAATTTCAACCAACCAATTTGCCCTGTTTATCAAAATGTTACTGCAATGCCTTCAACTGATATAACTGTGATCAAGGAAAATCTAATTAAACAATTGACAGCTCCGGTAAGATGGACACAGACGGTACAAAACATGGTGCAAGGTGGCGCTACTCTTTTCATAGAGAGTGGCCCGGGAAAAGTTCTTCAAGGCCTTGTTAAAAAAATACATAGGGAGGCAGAAGTAGACGGTTTGTAATTGAAAATTTCGATCACCCATATTGATACCGCTTGCATAATTCTGGATATCAATGGTTTTCGAATAATGACAGACCCTGTTCTCGATAGTCCCGGGGGCTGGTATCATTTTGGATATGGGAGCTTCTCACGAAAGAAGAGCCAGCCGGCTTTAAAACCAGAGCAGATTGGTAAAATTGATTTAATTCTACTGAGCCATCATCAGCATAAGGATAATTTCGATAAGGCCGGGCGGGAGTTTGCAAAAACTGTTCCACGAATACTTACAACTAAGTCAGGTGCAAGCAAAATGCAAAATGCCGTTGGCCTTGATAACTGGGAAAGCTATAAGGTGGATACTTTAAAAGTACCAAATATAAAAATAACAGCTACTCCAGCACAACATCACCCTTGGTGGCTACCTGAGTTTTTTTCAGGTAAGGTAATTGGTTTCATGATTGAGTGGGAGGGCCAGAATGGTGCCTATTATATTTCAGGTGATACCGTTTATTTTAAAGGCATCGAGGAAATAGCAAACAAATTTATTATTGACACAGGTATCATGCATTTAGGCGCTGTACAATTCAGGTATTTGACAGGATTTGGTAAGTATACCTTTGATGTTCAATCAGCACTTAAGGCAGCTAAATTGCTTAATTTGAATCGGTTTATTCCTATTCATTATTCAGGTTGGTCACATTTCAAAGAAGAGGGAACTAAAGCATTGGATGATCTTAAATCCCAACTTAACAACCAAAACCTGTTTTTGTTGGAGCCTGGGGTTGAACATCAATTGGAGTAATTACCAAGATTTGAGGCTTTTAAAGGGTTACATTTGCCTTAGTTGATGTATTTTGGTTAAGATATTTAACCTATTTTTGCGTAGACTAGCTCAAACCACTAATTGTTAAAAAAAGCAAAAAGCTAAAAGAAACTAATCGTATGAAAAAACTAGTTCTTTTAGGGCTTGGAATTACTTTTTCGGTAACCCTCTTTGCCCAAAATACATTTACCTCTAATAACGCTACACCTGGTACGGATTTTAATAATGTTGCTAACTGGACAGGAACAGGTACCCCTAACTTTTCCAATGGGTTAGATGTGTTTATAATTAGAGACGGAGATAGCTATACTGCAACGTCTAACTTGAATATTAAGACATTAACTCTGGGCCAAGGAGGTGCCGGAGGGGCGTTGACATTGCCTGCAGGAACGGCAACGTTAGATTTGGAAGGGAATATGATTTTTGAGGTAAACTCAACTCTTACAGCAAATGATAATCAGGTAAACATAGCCGGAAACTGGACAGTAAATTCTGGGGCCAGCTTTTCTAGTACTGGAACGGTCATCTTTGATGCCGCTCTTGTTCAAACTATTTCAACGGATGCTACTTTCAACAATTTAACATTTAGTGGAGGAGGTGTTGTAACTACTGGTGGAGATGTATCAGTGAATGGTAGCTGGTTGATAACCAACAATACAACTTTTAGCACAGGTGATACTCATACGCTTAGTGGTGATATTACGGTTGATGATGGTTCGGTTTATAACGCAACCGATGGAATTTTGACATTAAATGGTAGTGTCGATCAGGCCATGAATATTGGCTCAAATGCTACTTTCGATCGAATATATTTTAATCCGGGTGCTGCAATCAATATTAATGTAACTGGCGACTTGGTCGCCAATGATCTTACTTTGGTCTATCCTAATGCAACTTTGAATGGTTCCGGGGATCATTCATTTCAGGGGTTACGGCAGGAAGGTACGTGTAATTTCACAGGTTCAATAACCTTTACCGGTGGTACAGTTTATGATAACGATGATAATGCTTTTTCTCTTGGTACGGCTGATATAACAATTAGTGGTAGTGTTAATTTTTCGAGCGGGGATGATAACATTACCGTTGGTGGTAATTTAACCGTTGATGGCAATTATCTAGTATTAAATGAAGGTTCTGTTACTGGTTCTGGTGGTACCTTACAAGTTAACAGCGGTAACACGCTTTATGTAAGAGGTGTAGACAATTTTCCAACAGGGTTTGGTTTGGTTGTTTTTGAAGATAATACAGCTCGGGCAAATTACGATATGGCGGGCAACCAGACAGTTAGGGGAAATATAACCTATGGAAGGCTTGCCCTTGGAAATTCAGGCACAAAAACAGTAGATGGTCCGCTTGATATTGATGGATACCTTGACTTGAATAATGGCATATCATTAAACCTTTCTACGTTTAACCACACTTTAGCAGGTGATTTATATAATCAAACAGATGCTTCCATATCACAAACAGGTGGAACTTTTACTTTTGATGCCCCGGATGCAAATCAAAGAATGGAAGATAAAGGTACGGGAACCTATATGTTTTCCACTCTGGTATTTACAAATACGGCTCCAACTGCAGTTAGAACAAAGAATATTGATGCCACAAATGTTAGTGT
>JAGQYJ010000054.1:13048-14331 GCA_020436145.1 Cyclobacteriaceae bacterium
TTTTCCACTCTGGTATTTACAAATACGGCTCCAACTGCAGTTAGAACAAAGAATATTGATGCCACAAATGTTAGTGTAACAAATTTTTCAGTGACCAATACAGGTGGAAGCGCCTCTAATTATTTAATTGTGGATATAGATGCCAACCTTATGGTTGGGTTTGGAAGTTATAGTATTGGTTCCAATGTAGAACTAAGAACAAGTGGAGCCAGCGAATTTAATTCTATGATGGCCTTCTTTACCGAGTCAATTGACCCACAAAGTACAATTCTCTTTGATGGAACGACACAAAGCCTGCCGGGAATAACTTATGGAAATGTTGAAATACGTGGAGATGGGAACAAAAATGCAACCGGTGCTATGACCGTTACAGGTGATTTCTCACGAATTGCAGAAACACCTGTGTTTGTGGATGGTGGCTTTACACACTCAGTAGCTGGTAACTGGGAAATGGGGACTGCATATACCGATAATATGACAGGTACTATGATCTTTAACGGTACTGCCCAGACTATTTCAGCTTCTGACTTTAATAATCTGACTTTTAGTGGTTCCGGTGTTAAGACTCTGGAGGGAGATTTGAATGTGGGTAGAGATGTAGCTGGCCCATTGAATGGTAATCTCACCATAAACAATGGTGTAACTGTAAATGCAGGCATTTATAGTATTGACATGATTGGTGGCCATTGGGTAAATGGGGGTACAGGGGCTTTCAGCCAAACTACAGGCACAGTATTCTTTAGTAGTACACAAACATCTCAAAATATAACATCCAATTCCAATAACATTTTTGGTGATCTGGATATTACTAACGGGGCTTCAAGAACGGTTACAGCTCAGACAGATATTGTTGTTAGTCGTGATTTTGACTTGGTTCAAAACCTTGGTGATTTTAACCTGCAAGGATTTACATTGTACGTTGGAAGGGATTTTAGTTACAGAACCGGAACTTCATTTAATTATACACTACCGGGTGCTACAATACACTTTAATGGGGACACGGATCAATACATAAGGAATTATATTACAGGTACGTATCCTAACCTTACGTTTTCAGGACTGGGTGAAAAGATATTGTATGACAATGGCTTTAATATAGATGGGGATGTTACTATTACCACGACTACCTTAGATGGTACCAATTTGGCGCATACCGTTGCAGGAGATTGGGTAAATAATGGTAGTTTTCAGCATACGAATTCTATAACATTTGATGGTGCAGATCAGGATATAAGTGCCTCTACTTTTCATGATGCCATTTTCTCAGGAACAGGAACTAAAAC
>JAGQYJ010000054.1:14429-16589 GCA_020436145.1 Cyclobacteriaceae bacterium
ACTGTACAAACAATGGATTTGATATTCAGGGAGGTAGTATTGATGCTGTCAACAACTTCTCAAATGGAGTCTTCAGCAACGGTGCCGGAACGGCCTATATGACTCTTGATATACCTTTTATGGCAACAGTACCCAACGTTATTTTTAATGTGGGCCCAAGTTTTAATGTTTCTGCACCAAACGACCAAGGAGGAGCTCTTGCAGTAGATTTTCAAGATGCTCTTGGAGGCTTATCTGGAGAGACGAACGACAGCGATGCATTTGATCAAATATCATGGAGCTTTAGCGGAACAGGATTATATTGGGATGGAGGAGGAGATGGTATTAGTTGGAATGATCCAACTAATTGGTCTACAGATGTTGTTCCAACAGGTACCGATGTAGTTTTTCTAGACCATACAAATGTGGGTGGATCATATTCAGTGGATATACTTACCATCGATGCCGTAGGCTTAAAATTGGTCTTGGATGCAGGTGGTTCGAATGATATTACACTTACGGTTAAAAATGGAAGGGTATTAGATATTGAAGAATTATTAACCATTATTGATGGAACCTTAACACAGGAAAATTCAAGTGAAATTAAATTGGCCGGTGCCTTTTCGAATTCAGGAACATATAATTCAGGTAGTAACACATTTACTCTGGATGGAAGTTCAGGGATATATACTTTTAATCCTAATTCGAACCCATTTTATAACCTGACCGTAGATGCAAGTGGTGCCCAGTATAATCTGGATAATAATATGGTCGTCAACAACAATATGTTGATTTCAAATGGCACATTTAGTGTAATTGGGAATAAGCTTATTACTCTTTCAGGTAACTGGACAACTAATGGCGGTTCGTTTGATCCAGGAACAGGTGAAATTCGCTTTTCCGGAACTTCTGGAACCCAGACAATCTATGGGGGACTTTTCTATGCTGTTAGTTTAAGAAATGCTGGATCAAAACAGCTCACTTCAAATGCAACGGTTTTGGATGATATTACATTTCATAGTGGTTTTACCGGTACTTTTGATGGTCAGAATTATGTTTTGAAAGTAGGTGATGACTGGATAAATGATCGTGATGTAAGCGTTTTCTCCCAATCAGGAAGTGGCGCAGTTATTTTTAATGGAGGAGGACAGCAAATTCGAGGAACTGCCTCTACAACTTTTAATACGGTGTTCTTTTCAGGAACTGGGGCTAAAATTGTTCAGATATCAGCTAATGTAAATGGCGATATGAATATTTTAAGCGGAATTACAAGGGTAGAAATTGATCCTGGAGTTACTGTGGCTGGCACTGTGACTGGTACGTTGACCCAAACCGGAGGGCAATTAAGACTAGAGGATACAGATAATTTTCCTGCTGGTTTTGGGACAATAAACCTAATTGATGGTGAAGTCTACTATTATGCTAATATTGATCAGAATATTTTTGCAACGACATATTATGATTTAAGGATTGGAAGTGTGAATGCAGGCTTTTTCCCAGTTAAAAATATCACGGGTGATATTACCGTTAATGATGATATTCTTTTTAATGACATTTACGTGACTCTTGCTGCAAATGACTTCACCATAAACCTTGAAGATGCGATTTCTCTGCCAACAGGGGGTACCCAGATAGACTGGGGGGTAGCTGGAGGAACCGGAACACTAAACCATTTTGGTGATTATTGGAATATTGACCCTGACATAACAGGGTTTAATAACCTGATATTGGATGGTTCTGGGTACAAATACGTGAATTCAGACCTTACTATTACTGGTGATGTAACTATTAATGATGCTATTACTTTAGAAATGAATGGGAATAGCATGACAGGAACTGGTACTGAATCATTTACCATGCTGGGTTCAAGCAGGGTAATTACAGATGATATTGCGGACCCACTTCCTGCTTTCCCAACAGCCTTTGGTACCTATAGTCTTGCTAGTACGAGCCGGGTGACACTAAACGGTAGTGGTGATCAGGTGGTTTATACGACTCCTACTTATGGAAGGCTTGATGTATACTCAAACAACAACGCTACATTGGATGGTAATCTTGATGTGGATGGTGATTTTTACATGAATGATAATGCCGTATTAGTCGATGGTGGGTTTGACATGAATTTTGGAGGTGACGTAATTGACATACGCGATTATACACCAACAGGAGGAACTACTGTTA
>JAGQYJ010000055.1 GCA_020436145.1 Cyclobacteriaceae bacterium
ACACTCTTTCTGGCCCGCCTGCATGTGTGAGTGATGTAGAAAACACTCCTGTATATACGGGTACTATTTCTGGAACAGGCCCGTGCACAATTAACAAGACATTGTATGATTATGAAGGATCGTTCTTTGAAATCCATATGGAAAACCCGTACAGCGTAAATGTACTGTTTGTGGTAGATTCCGATGGTTATTCGTTATCTCAGTCTGGCTCCATTAATGAGTATTTTCCAAATGCAACGGGCTTTGCATTTAATTATGGATACATGCCAGGGGTTGATGACCCGCAAGAGCCTTCATATGCGGTGGGTTTGTATGTAGAAGATGAAAATGGAGATATTCAAACGTATTTAAGAGAGTTTGAAATGACGACCACCGTTGGCAATAGAGTTCAGGTAAACTTGCTGGATAACTATTATTTCTCAGATACTCCCAGCCCAAGTGCTCAACAAAATTTAGAATTGATCACAGATGAAATTTTCGCGGAAGGGACAGTCTATGCTTCTGGGGTTGAAGCTGAAGACCTAACAGTTTTCCGGCTTTACAATCCATGTAATGGATATGAAGTATACCTGGTTCAGTAATTAATTTTCTAGTATTTTTCCGGCACAAAAGACTGGTAATCCATGGGTGGCCTGACATAACTCTGATGTTCTGGTAACGGGGGTAGTTCAATTTTAGGGTATTCTGTTTTCTTGTGTGGAATCAGGCTCAGAAAATGTGAAATACAATTAAGTCGTGCGCGCTTTTTATCGTCCGCATTCACCACATACCATGGGCACTGCTTAGTGTCCGTATAAGAGAACATTTCGTCTTTAGCCTTGGAATACTCAAGCCATTTAGAGCGGGATTCCAGATCCATCGGGCTAAATTTCCAACGTTTCAATGGGCTTTCAATACGGGCTTTGAACCGCTTCTCCTGTATCTCATCGCTTACTGAAAACCAGTATTTTATAAGAATTATTCCTGAGCGCACAAGCATGCGTTCAAACTCGGGACATGACCTCAAAAATTCTTCGTACTCTTCATCTGTACAGAAGCCCATCACCTTTTCAACTCCCGCCCTGTTGTACCAGCTTCTGTCAAAAAGTACTATTTCACCTGCTGCTGGCAAATGCGGCACATATCGTTGAAAATACCATTGTGTTTTTTCTCGCTCGGTTGGGGTACCTAAGGCAACCACCCTACAAACACGAGGATTTAAAGGTTCTGTTATCCGTTTAATTACTCCTCCTTTTCCTGCGGCATCTCTGCCTTCGAAAATAACCACTATTTTGAGCCCATTGTTCTTTACCCATTCCTGGAGGTAAACGAGCTCTTCATGTAGTTGAGCAATTGCTTCTTCGTAATCTGATTTGCTAAGTTTTTTAACAGGTTCGTCCATCTTGTTACATGCCTAATTTAATAAGCAATGTAAGAAAATTATAGTTGTTGAAAAATGATATTTCTCAAGGAAATTCAATTAGCATTTCTGATACTATAAACTTATACTCAAAATATTACATTTCAAGAGCCTGCTTATTATTTTTAGCCTTTCATCAATTTCTTATCTATGCAAAAGGACCCCTTGATTAAAGTTGATAACGTAAAGAAATACTTTGGCAGCACCAAGGCTGTCGATGGAATCAGCTTGCAAATTGAAAAGGGCGAATTTGTGGCGTTGTTAGGCCCTAATGGAGCAGGAAAAACTACCCTGGTAGAAATGATTGAGGGTATTCAGAAGCCTGACAAAGGAGAAATATCCATTAAGGGTTTGCTTTGGGGTAAAAACGATAAAGAAATTCGGGAGGTCATAGGCCTTTCACTTCAGGAAACGCACTTCATAGACAAACTTCGCGTAGATGAAACACTTGCCCTCTTTGCCAGCTTTTATTCCCTTCCTAAATCAAGAATTGAAACGGCACTTGAGATGGTTGGATTAGAAGTAAAACGCAAAACCTATACGAAAAATCTTTCTGGAGGTCAGAAACAGAAACTTGCTCTGGGCATTGCGTTTTTAAACCAGCCCGAAATATTACTCCTTGATGAACCCACAACCGGTTTAGACCCATCTGCAAGAAGAGAAGTATGGGACATTCTGATGAATATGAAAAGGGAGTTTAACACCGCCATGATTTTAACAACTCACTACATGGAAGAAGCAAGCTATCTCTGCAAACGCATTATTATGGTAGACAAAGGTAAAGTGCTTGCAAGAGGCACCCTTGAACAATTATTGGCAGAGTATAAAAATGGTGAGATAATAAATTTTGAAGTAGATTCCGGAATTGATGAAAAAGTATTCAAAGAATTAGGTCACTATCTGAGCATCAATTTACAGGAAAATAACAAAAAAGGTGAAATTATAGTGGAAAGCCTGGTAAATTACATGCCCGCTTTGTTAAAATATATTGAACAAAAAAGCTTGAAATTAAGCGCTATTGAGTGCAGGAAAATGACTTTGGATGATTTGTTTATCACCCTGACAGGAAGGCATTTGACAGAATAATATGAATCAGTTATATCAACTATTTATTGTAGAAATTAAAGAGTACATACGGGAACCGGGTGCACTCTTTTGGTCGATCCTCTTCCCAATTCTTTTAGCCCTTGGGCTTGGTATGGCATTTTCTGGAAGCAGTGAGCAAGACCGAACTATTGCAGTGGTATGCTCATCAGGATGTGACAACAATACATTAGTGCCTAAGAACGAAACGAGCACGAAAATTGGAAATGAGAAAATCGGGTACACTACGTTTAAATTTCAATATACAGATTGGAACCAGGCGGTACAAATGCTTAAACAGGGCAAGACAAGTTTGGTGTTGAAACCCTACCCAAATGATAGCATCAGCTATCATTTTGACCCTGCCAATGCAGATGCCAAGCTTTCTTACCTAATGCTGTCTGACTATTTCAGTAACAAACCAATAAAGGAATCAGAAATTGAGGTTCTAAAACAAGAAGGTACCCGATATGTAGATTTTCTTGTGCCGGGCATTCTGGCCATGGGGATAATGATGAGCTGTATGTGGGGCATAAGTTATCGAACAGTTGACAGAAGAAATAAAAAGCTACTTCGCAGAATGGTGGCTACACCAATGAAGAAGGCCAACTATGTGATAGCACAAATTGGTTCCAATATTCTCACCGGAGCCATTGAAGCATCCCTTCTTGTCCTTGTAACGCACTGGGTGTTTGATATTCGTATTACCGGAAGTTTTGTCGGTCTAGTACTAATGTTTCTGGCAGGTAATATATTTTTTAGCGGACTTGCATGGTTGGTTGCATCAAGAACCTCTAAAACACAGATTGCCAATGGACTAATCAATCTTGTAGTTATGCCTATGATGATAATGTCTGGAATATATTTTAGTTACCATAACTTTCCGGATTTTATGATTTCTGTAATCAAGTTCTTGCCTCTTACCATTCTTGCTGATAATATCCGAAGCTTATTTCTAGAAGGCACAGGAATAAACCATGTACTCCCTCCATTTGTAATTCTAAGTGGCATAGGCATTTTGCTTTTTGCCATAGGCATACGTGTATATAAGTGGTATTAGATTAAAACCTTAAGTAAATTAATTCAGAGCATCTCTATATGAACATCTGTTTTTAAATGAGAGGACGAGTCTCCTCTAAAACTGCCGGATACTGGTAAGGTATATGCAGGATATGCGCTCGAAGCCACTGGAATATGTGAACTACCTGTTGCAATTCCATGACTAGGGTCAAACCCTACCCAACCCGCTCCAGGAAAAAACACTTCCAGCCAAGCATGCAGCTCGAAAACAGGAGTCTCTGTAGGGAAAAAGTAATATCCACTTACAAATTTTGCAGCGATACCCTCATTTCTTAACAAATTAATCTGCATCCATGCCAGGTCCCTGCAGGAGCCTTTCTTTAGACGAAAGGTTTCATTGGGTTCATGCGGAGGTCCTTCCATTCTATGTATTACATCAAAGTCTGAATGTATTTTATGGGTAAGGTTTATGACAAACTGAAGTGAATTATTTACCCCCTTTAGAACCTCACTAGCATAGGTCTGTAATGATGTGTCCATTTGAGCAACTGCTAGTGAAGGATTCAATAACTCTTTCTTGTGTACTGCATATTCAAAGGGAAGCTCCTGATAGTGTGCAGGGTAAATAAGAAAATCAAAAGGATTATAATCCCCTATTTCAATTTCTGAAAATGAATCTATTTTAAATATGTTCGTTGTGTTTTCAAACCAACAAAAATTTACATGATTCCCCTCCTCATCATAATTATCAGTGAAACCTGCAGGCCTGGGTGTTACCTCAAGTGAGAAGCTGGATAATGCGTTATAAGAAGTATTTTTAGGTTTGAATCTTAAATAATGAGGTTCAAGAAAAACATCAGAACCAAATTGATATTGTGTGGAATGAACAATTCTAACTTTCATCTAAAATGCTGTGTTCTTCCTCATTAAGCAGCTTGTCCATCCACGTTTCGGGCATGTTAAAAATTTCTTCATTTAAAATAGCATTCCAATGCTCCGAGAGATTTTGAAGATCTTCCTTTTGAAAACGTTTTTCATGAATATAAAACGAATCCCTTTTGTAGGAAATAACATCAATGGGATATTCCACGTCATTAGCACTTAAACGTGTGGCATCAAACGAAAGAAAACCTGCATTGAGCGCAAACCTCATTGAGGAATTGAATTTGACGGAGCGATCTAAGATGGGTTTCCCATAACCCTTATTTCCAATAATGACAAATGGAGACGCTTCACCTACCTCTATCCAATTACCCTCGGGATAAAGTAAATATATTTTGTGTTCAGTATCGTTTTCTAATTGCCCGCCAACAATTGCATATAAATTAAAATTAAGCCCGGCTTCTTTCAATGAAGACTTATCCTCATTTGCTGCTCTTTTAACCTGGTCGGCAAATGCGTTTACAGCTTTATAAAGTTTATCAAACGACTCATCATCCTCTTCAATAATTTCCTTAAAGTAGGTAATAGCTTTATCCCTTACAGATCTCAATCCAGACGTCATTATAAAAAATGAATGCTTTCGCTTATTGATGGTAAAGACTTTTTTAGCAGTAGTGGTTTCATTACCAGATGTTATTCTGGTATCAGCAATCCCCACAATTCCTTCTTTCAATTTAATTCCTAAACAATATGTCATTGCGATATGTCGTTCTTTTGTATCTGATCGTTTGCCTTAATAATGTTTTCGGTGGCAAAAAAGGTTTCAAAAATACTAATAGATAGTTGATTTAACTGCATTTGAATACCATCTAGATATTCATGTAATCCAAAAGTAAACACATCATTAATATCTGCATATTCGAGTTGGGATTTAATCCACCCTAATTGTTTTTCTGCACTATTTGAAAAACCATATTGGCTACCTGTAATTGCATGCAATGATTGTTCGGTAGCCATCAAACAACTTAAAATAGACCGTGGAAATTCGCTGTCAAAGATTAAGAATTCTGATATATCAGAGGGGGTAAGCTTTCCATACTTTTTCCGATACATATCATATGCACTAACCGATTTTAAGAGTGAAGACCACTGTATAATATCCAGTGATGACCCCACAGTAGCAGAACTTGGCAAAAGTATATGGTATTTTACATCAAGCACACGAGAGGTTTTATCGGCTCTTTCTATTAACTGACCAATTTTGGCAAAATGCCAACCCTCTGTTTTAGAGATTGTTGAATCAAGAATACCATATAACAATTGACAGCTCTTTTTTACGTCTTCAAAAAAAGCCCTGGGGTCCTTTCTCAACCATAGTTTTTTACTTTTTGCTTCTTTAACATGGTAAAAAAGACTGTTGATCTGTTCCCACATCTCCTTGGTGATGTCAGGACGTATAGCTCTGGCATTCTCACGAGCCTTTATTAAACAGCTATAAATAGAATTAGGATTTTTATCATCAAACGTTAAGAATTTTATACTGTTAGTCTTGTTTGCAACGTCATGATTTTCATCAAAAAGGCTCCAGTCTCCGGTTGTAACTATCAGGGGTTTCCATTGTTCATAGGCGTCTGGATGAAGTTCAAGGGATAAATTGAAATTTACATCCATAAAGCGAGCATAATTTTCAGCTCTCTCAATGTATCTGCCCATCCAATAAATAGTATCAGCAACTCTACTAAGCATACGCTATACATTTAATCAACCACCCATGTGTCTTTACTTCCTCCCCCCTGGGAAGAATTTACAACTACAGATCCTTTTTTTAAAGCTACACGGGTCAAAGCACCTGGTACAATTTTAATTTCCTTTCCATATAAAACATATGGCCTTAAATCAACATGCCTTCCTTCTATTGAGTTTTCTGTTAATGTGGGCACTCTCGAAAAATTGATAAGTGGTTGGGCAATATAATTTCTAGGATTACGCTTTATATTTTTAACAAATTCTTTTTGCTCTGCCTTGGTAGACGTTGGCCCAATTAACATTCCATACCCTCCAGAAGCATCTGTAAGTTTAACAACCAACTTATCTATATTTTCAATTACATATGTCAGGTCATTTTTTTCACTGCACAAATAGGTATGAACATTGGGCAAAATGGGGTCTTCTCCCAAATAATATTTTATTATCCTGGGAACATAGGCATAAACAGCTTTATCATCTGCTACACCAGTTCCAGGTGCGTTTACAAGCACAACATTGCCCTTTCTGTAAGCTTCAAATAGTCCGGGGGTACCTAAAAGAGAATCTTTTTTAAAAACCAGAGGATCCAGATAATCATCATCAACCCTTCTGTATATCACATGTATACGTTTTAATCCTTTAGTCGTAATCATGTATACATTGTCATTCTGTACAATGAGGTCACGACCTTCTACCAACTCTGCACCCATTTGCTGTGCCAAATAGGAGTGTTCGAAATATGCAGAGTTGTAAATACCGGGTGTTAAAACGGCAATAGAAGGAGCCGAAACTGGTGACACGGACTCCAACATGTCTCTTAAATAATGTGCATAATTGTAAACGGGTCTCACTTTTAGCCTTTCGAAAAGTTCAGGAAAAGTGCGTTTTAGTATTTCCCTGTTTTCAAGCATATAAGAAACACCCGATGGACAACGAAGATTATCTTCAAGTACATAAAACTTGCCATCATCTCCCCTGATTATATCAGTTCCTGTAATATGACTCCAGACATTTTGCGGGGGTTTAAGTCCGGCACATTGTTTTAAATAAGTTGCACTGGAAAAAATCAAGTCCTTTGGAACAATGTTGTCCTTTAAAATCCTTTGGTCATTATAAATATCATCAATAAACAAATTGAGCGCTATAATTCTTTGCCTAAGCCCCCTATCTATTACATCCCAGTCCTTTCCTGAAACAATCCTGGGTATAATGTCCAAATGCAATATTCTTTCAATACCCTGGTTGTCGCTGTACACATTGAAGGTCATACCTAAAGAAAGTTGCGACCTGTCTGCTGAGTGCTGTAAAAAATTTAGCTTTTTAAGACCTACTTTTTGTATTATTTCCTGAAAAAGTTTGTAGTGAGGACGTACGGAACCATTTTCACCGATCATCTCATCGTGAAAACCCTTTGTTTCATAATCACTTAAGTCAAATTTCAATTGAATAAATTAAAATAAATGTCCTGACTAAGGGTGTTCCAATCGGTGTTTGAACTGGAATATTACATTTTTATTTTGTTTTTACCAGAATATTAAGACTATATTTTTACTGTAATTAAATAAAAGTCCCAGATGATCTGGTAAAAATAATTTGAGAATGCACCCCATACTCAAATGGCTGGTATTCAATCAGCTTTCGAAGATCATAGAATGCAAATAGATTGACTAGTATTAATCGGCCAGGGGTAATTCAACAACAAAAGTAGCTCCCCCCATTTCATTTGCTTCATGCCATACACTACCTTTTAAAAGTTCAACGTAGCGCTTAACAAGTGAAAGCCCCAGGCCTGTAGATGTTTCTCCTGCAGTTGGACGCGAGCTAAGTTTTGAAAACTTTTTAAACAGCTTATCTTCTTCTTCTTTTTTAATTCCTGGTCCGCTATCTATGAATTTGACCTGTACTCTGTTCTTATTGTTCAAAATCACAACACGAATTTTTTTGCCTTCTTCTGAAAATTTAACAGCATTTGAAAGCAGATTTTCAAATATTTGAGCAAGGTAGGTTCTTTCGGCCCGGATTCTGCACGTTTCAGAACAATTTTCAAGTGTAATTTCAATTTGCTTTTTCCTTGCACTCTCACCCATAGAATCAACAACTTTCATCAATATTTCATAAACGCCAACAGGTTCCAAATTGACATCTATGGTTTCATGACCAAGCGCATCCATTTCCAGTACCCTGTCAATCAGATTATGGGCACTGGAAGATGACTGGTTAATAATATTTAGGTACTCCTTCTGCCTGTCTTCATCATTTTCAGCAGTCATCAGGTTGGCTACACTTCTTATATTCGCTAATGGATTCCTGAGGTCATGGGCCAGAATACGAATTATGTAGTCCTTTTCTTCAATAAGCTCTTCCAATTCCTCTGACTGCGAAGCAATGGTTTCTTTCTGAGACTCAAGAAGCTTATTTTTTTCTTCCAGCGATTTCAGCGACTTAGACTGAATATATTCAAACACAAACGCAATCAGTAATATGATAAGCAACAACCCCGGTAACACGGTAACATACCATTCAGTATAAAGTTCTGGGTTATACTCTTTGGGCAAATCAACTCTGTTATATGCCAGGTAAGCATACCATTCCATGAATAAAAAGGATATGGCACCCCACACAATTCCGGATGTTCTGTTTACTACCAAAATGGCTAGTACCGGAATAGAAATAATCCATGGATAAACCGCAGACCAGGCACCACCAGAATAATAAGTCAGAATAAAGATGGCAAATGCTCCTATGGCAACATATAAATTGCCTATCCAGGAAACAGGAATCTTTGTTTTTACAAGAAATGGCAGAAGGAGAAATCCAACCACGTTAAAAACCATAAGATATAGACTTTTTTCAAAGTCAAAAACTATGCTTAACCAAACATAAGAACCAGAAAATAAACTTGTTAGGAGACTGGAGCGAATTAATAATCGGGAACGCCATAACTGTATGGAATTTTCAAAATACGAGGGATTGATAAAATAATCGACAAACCTCGTAAGCTTCATATCGTCCTAAAATCTAAACTACACATATTCCGGACAGCGTTCTTCTACTGTCAAGGCTGATTAATCCAAAAACAATAATATTAATTTTATTCAACAAATCCCCTTAAATTCATATTTCTGCAATTGCAATTACTTGGCGTTAATACAAAAAAAGGCCGACATATGCCGGCCTTTTACAGATCATTCAGAGAATACTCTCCCTATTTTTTAACTTCTTTTTTAGCTATTGGTTTTTTCTTAGCCGGTGCTTCTTTAGTTGCTGCTTTTTCGGCTTTGGGTGCTGCCTCCTTTTTAGGGGCTGCTATTTTCTCTTCTTTCTTTTCTTCTTTTACAGGTGCTTCAGTAATTGCCTCAACTTTAGCTTCCTTAACCTCTTCCTTTTCGGCTTTCTTAGCTTTTGAAGGAGCTGCGCTAAAACCCTTTTTTAATTCCTCAATATCAACATTTTTAATTACTGGTTTGGTTGATTCCAAGGCCATTTTTTGTAATCTTTTTTTAGATCTGAGTTTATTTCTACGTGCTTTTCGTTTTAATCTTGTTACAGCCATTGTGTATAATTCAAAATTTTGAGCTGCAAAGTTAGTTGATTTATGCAAAAACTGAAATTTGAGGTAAAAATTTTGTTATTAAACCAGACATTAATCATCATTACTTGCTCAAAAGCCTAAATCACTACTTCCATACTGGTAATTAAACATTCCCTATGCTTACTTTGCAGCGATATTGAAGCTTAAAAAATGAGTAATCAAAAACCTTCGTTACCCAAAGGAACACGTGATTTTGCACCGTCTGTGGTGAACAAACGCAATTATATAATTCAAACCATTCGAAAAATTTTTGAAAAGTTTGGATTTCAGCCTTTGGAGACTCCTACAATGGAAAACCTTTCGGTTTTAACAGGCAAATATGGAGATGAAGGTGATCAGCTTATTTTTAAGGTATTAAACTCAGGCGATTACTTATCCAAAATAAAAACCGATCTCTCAGAAATCAATTCCAGTCAGCTTACCACACAAATTGCCGAAAAAGGATTGAGGTATGACTTAACCGTTCCTTTTGCACGCTTTGTGGTAATGAATCGAAACGAAATCACGTTTCCATTCAGGCGCTACCAAATTCAACCTGTATGGAGGGCTGACCGTCCTCAAAAAGGGCGTTACAGAGAATTTATGCAATGTGATGCCGATGTGGTTGGAACGGATTCTCTTCTCTGCGAAGCAGAGATACTCATGATGCTTAATGAGATACTAACCAACCTGGGTATTGAAGGTTATGAAATTGTAGTAAATAGTCGTAAGATTCTTACAGGAATGGCAACTTACCTTGGGCACCCGGGAGAAGAATCAGCACTATGTGTAGCAATTGACAAATTAGATAAAATAGGTGCTGAAGGCGTATTTAAAGAGCTTAAACAAACTGGATATAAAGAACTGGAATTAAACAAGTTAAATCCAATACTCAATCTCAGTGGAAGCAACAAAGGCAGACTTGCAACACTTAAGAAATTATTTGGGAATAATAATGAAACACAAGCAGGTATTAAAGAGATAGAAACCATGTTTTCATTTGCTGAAAACATGCAAGGGAATTTAAATACTGTCACATTCGATCCTACATTAGCAAGAGGTCTCTCCTATTATACGGGAGTAATTTTTGAGGTAAAAATGAGGGATGGAAGTATTGGTAGTATTTCCGGAGGAGGCCGTTATGATAACCTAACTGGTGTATTTGGTATGCCTGATGTTTCAGGTGTGGGTATTTCGCTAGGTATTGATAGGGTATTCGATGTAATGGAAACAAGAAACTTGTTCCCAAAAGAGATAGCCACCACTACAAAAGTTTTGATCACCAATTTTGGGGAAAGCGAAGAGGTATATGCACAACAACAGTTAAGCAACCTCAGAAATGAAGGAATTGCAGTAGAATTATACCCTGATGCTGCCAAGTTAAAAAAACAAATGAGCTATGCCAATAACCTTAATATTCCTTATGTAATATTGATTGGCTCTGAAGAAATAGCCAATAATAAGCTTACGCTTAAGAATATGAGTACAGGAGAACAAAACACGTTAACCCTTAATGAAGTAATACAGAAGTTGGTATAAAATAGATGACAGAACACAGCATTTCAACAACTCACCTTTCAATTGACCAAATTGAGGAAATCATTGTTTCGGGAGCCAAACTGAAACTTTCAAAAGAAGCAAAAACGAAAATTATTGCGTGTAGAAACTATCTGGATGAAAAAATCAAGGCATCTGACGAACCTGTTTACGGTATCAATACCGGGTTCGGATCGCTTTATAAAGAACGTATTGACAAAAAAGAGCTCGAAAAGCTCCAGGAAAATATTATAAAATCTCATGCGTGTGGAGCCGGTGAACCTATTCCAGGTCACATAGTTAAACTAATACTTTTACTTAAGGTACAATCGCTTAGCTACGGCCATTCCGGGGTTCAATTGAAAACCGTTGAACGGCTAATTGACTTTTACAACAACAATGTTTTGCCTGTTGTTTATGAATACGGATCACTTGGAGCCTCAGGAGACCTGGCTCCTCTTGCCCATTTATGCTTACCTCTGATTGGTGAAGGCGAAGCCGATTTAAATGGAAAGGTGTTTTCAGGTAAAGAAATATTGAAACAAATGGGATGGGAACCCATTCAATTAATGGCCAAAGAAGGGCTTGCTTTGCTTAATGGAACTCAGTTTATGGCTGCTTTTGGGGTGTGGAACCTTATAGAAGCAAAAAAAATACTTAGGCTTTCAAACCTTATTGGCGCCCTTTCCATAGATGCATTTGATGGCCGTATCGAACCATTTAACCCAAAAGTACATGCCATACGTCCACAGCCCGGTCAAGCTAAAGTAGCTGCTGAAGTATTTAAACACTTAGAAGGCAGTGAGTTAATCCAACAATATAAAATACATGTGCAAGACCCCTATTCTTTCAGGTGTATACCCCAAGTGCATGGAGCTACCCATGATGCACTTGATTATGTTGAGAAAGTATTCACAAATGAAATAAACGGGGTAACAGATAACCCTAATGTCTTTCCAGAGGATGATTTAATTATTTCTGCCGGTAATTTTCATGGACAGCCACTAGCCCTTGCTTTGGATTTCCTAACCCTAGCCATTGCTGAGTTGGGAAATATTTCTGAACGTAGAACTTACCAGCTAATATCAGGTTCAAGAGACCTGCCCAATTACCTTGTGGCTAATCCCGGTATTAACTCTGGACTTATGATACCTCAATATACAGCAGCCTCTATTGTAAGCCAGAACAAAAACCTATGTCATCCGGCTTCATCTGACTCTATTGTTTCATCTAACGGACAGGAAGACCACGTGAGTATGGGTGCAAATGCTGCTACCAAAGCATATAAGGTTGTAAATAACCTTTACGAGATTTTAGCCATTGAATTAATGACTGCCACTCAAGCGCTGGATTTAAGGAGGCCATTAAAATCCTCTCCTAAGATTGAAGATTTGGTAAACAATTTCAGGAAAGTTGTGCCGTTTATTGAAGAAGACCGCATTCTGCATAATGATATGGCTGCGGCAACTGAATTTCTCAAAACGAACTCTTTTTAATGTTCAAGAATGCCATTGTGCTTATTATTTTAGGAACCCTGCTTCCTCTAAAACAGGTGTTTGCCCAATATATAAGCATAAATGGCCAGTTTGAAGTTGACCAGCAATATGGTTGCCACGACTTGACCGTTACAATAACCAATATTGACCCGGGAACAGATCCGACAGTAATTGTTTTTCAATTTGATGGTTTTAATTCTCCAACCACACAAGACCCTGTGCATACATATACCGCTCCTGGTACCTATTGGATTAACCAATATATACAGGGTGGAACGGGCCAGAAAAAAGATAGTGTACAAGTAACAGTAGTTGCTCCTGAGCTTCCCGATGTGGAACTATTTAGTTGTAATAATTTTGAAGTTCTGGTGCAAATCTATGATTCGTATTATGACGTTTATGAAATAGATTACGATGACGGAACGGTTATTCAGGTAAACCCGGGAGATGTTATCCCTCCTTACACGTATGCCAATGGTAATACAAGAAATATTCAGGTAACAGGCTTATTTACCACTGCTACAAACAGGTGCGGAATTACATCTAATATGTTTTCTCCATTGGCCAATGTGTTGCCTGCACAAATTGACTCCCTAGTTACTTTAAACAACTCAACGCTTAAACTGGACTATCAACTCCCAGCCAATTCAGTTAATAAATTGGAAGTGTCTGTCAAAGACAACCTAAACTATGTGCTCTATAAAAGTATAAATCAAAACACAACCATCGATACACTTACTAATCTTAATATTTCACAAAACAACTACTGCTTTCGCATAGCCACCTATGATGCCTGCAGCAATTTTAAATCTTACTCTAACGAGGTTTGCTCTGTGAACTTAATGGCAAGTGCCCAAAACAACCAAATTACTTTGGACTGGAATACAGTTGATCTGGGTTCCGGGCAGGTGTCAGAAGTAGTTAGAGACGGTGTATCCCAGGTTGTAATCCCGACACCTACCTTTCAACATGTTGACAGTACGATTAATTGCAATACCACGTATTGCTATTTGGTAGATGCAACATTTCCAGGTGGAGCAATCGGCCGCTCAAAGTCTGTCTGTGAAACTTCATTTTCAAATGACCAGCCGGCAACAATAGAAAACATCAGCAGTGTAACGGGCACTGAATCAGTCAATTGGTCCTGGGAAGTACCAATGGGAATTGCACCTGAAGTATACACAGTTTATGAGACAGATTCGCAAGGTAATATTTTGCGAACCAGTTCATCAACCATAAGTACATTTTCAACATCTGCCGGTGACAGCTTGCATTATCTTGCTGTGCAATTAAGGGATAGTTGTGGCAATTCTTCTGCGATAAGCAACCTAGCTTCCAGCTTGCTATTAAAGGGTACCAGAAATCAGGCTGAAGAGATTGTACTTTCCTGGAATGATTATTTTGGCTGGGTCGAAGGTCTACAACAATATATGCTTACTATTTACGACACACGGTCTAATTTACTTGATAGTTTAAATATTGGTTTTAATACTACTTACACACTTCCTCTTGATGAACAAATGGAACAGACACTGATTTTTACCGTATGGGCAATACCTGTAAACAGTGTTGTATCAAATTCAAGGTCGAATCAACTCCTATTTGAGCACCCTCCAATAATAGCAATACCAAATACGTTTACCCCAAATGATGATGGCCTCAATGACCGGTTTACAATACAAGGTAAGTTTATTTCGACTTATGAAATGCAAGTTTATAATCGCTGGGGAGAAGTCTTATTTCATACAACGGATATGGATACTGGCTGGGACGGTAAAACGAGTGAAGGGAAAAAACTTCCACTCGGCAACTACGCATATTGGATTCGAATAAAAGATTTCAACAACAATGAGCACATCCGTACCGGAAGCGTATTAATTTTGAGCAACTAAATTTAAAACTCTCAAATCTCAATCTTACACCAATTGTAAAGTATAAATGGTTCGATTATGATTTGTATTTTGCTATTTGGAATTTAATGAAGCAGCTATGTTTGATATGATGAAAATGCTGGGCAAGGTAAAGGAGGTCCAGGCAAAAGTAAAAGAGGTGCAGGAAGGATTAGGCAGGATAACTACTGAAGGTGAAGCTGGTGGTGGTATGGTAAAGGCAGTAGTTAATGGGAAAAAAGAACTTGTTGATCTGGTAATAGACGATAGTCTTTACAACCCAGGCGATAAAGATATGCTCAAAGACCTGATTGTAGCTGCAACTAACATCGCCATGGAAAAGGCAGACATTCTGGCAAAGGAGGAAATGAAAAAAGCAACAGAAGGCATGATGCCAAATATACCCGGTCTTGATCTTTCCGGAATGATGTAATGCCTGGTGTAGCCATTGCCATACTTAACTACAATGGAGAAAACCACCTCAAACAATTTCTCCCGACATTAATTGCAAACAGCAAGGGTTGTCCAATTTATATTGGTGATAATGCTTCTATTGATGATTCTGTAAAGCTTTTGAAAGAATATTTCCCCTCAACAATCTGTGTTGAACTTGGAGATAACTTTGGGTACAGCGGAGGATATAACAGGCTAATTAAACATATTAGTGAAGAGTTCATAATCCTTGTTAATTCTGATATTGAAGTAACTGAAGCGTGGATTGAACCACTGATAGAGGAATTTAAAAATGATAAGGTAGCAGCAATACAACCCAAAATTAAATCATATCACAAAAAGGAATACTTTGAATATGCGGGTGCCGCAGGTGGTTATATAGATAAATATGGATACCCCTTTTGCAGGGGAAGACTTTTTAATTCAATAGAAAAAGATACACGCCAATATGATGATGCAGAATATATAAGCTGGGCGAGTGGAGCATGTTTTGCAATTAGAAAGTCTGCATTCGATCAGGTTGGAGGATTTGACGATGATTTCTTCGCTCACATGGAAGAAATTGATCTTTGCTGGCGCTTGCATACTTATGGGTATAGCATAAGGTTCACACCTGAATCCACAGTGTATCATGTGGGAGGCGGCACTCTTGACTACGGCTCACCTTTTAAAACCTATCTTAATTACCGTAACGGTCTTTATCTTCTGTTGAAAAATCTTCCAGAAAAAAAACGCGACCAAGTAATAGTAGTCCGTGTGCTACTTGATTGGCTTAGTGCCTTACTTTATTTAGTCCGGGGCAAATGGGAATTTTCTAGGGCAATTATGAACGCCCATAAGGAGGTTAGAAAAAACAGATCAAATTTTTTGGCAAAGCGAATAAACAATATAGAAGACAAAGGATTTAGACATAACCTTTCTATTGTTTGGGAGTACTTTATAAAGGGAAAGAAAGAGTATCGCCAGCTTAATAGTACCAGGCTGAATTGAAACGTCTCAAATGTTTTCGGATGTTCATCACAAATGCCATTAAAATATATATAATAATGGGTGATCCGAAAGTTAAAAACGAAGCATAAATAAATGACAAACGAATACTTGATGTAGCTATTCCCAGCTTCTCTCCGAGACGTGTACAAACACCAAAAATTTGATACTCAACAAATCCTTGTAATCGTTTCATATTATTTCATAGTAATTAGCACAAAATTAACACACAAAACCACAACGTATAGACGTTTGAAGTTATTTTTTTATATACTTGCATATCATTTTGAAAGTACTAATTAAACTAAAAAGTTATAAAATGAGAAAAGTCCTTAATGCGGTTATTTTGTTGGC
>JAGQYJ010000056.1:0-2086 GCA_020436145.1 Cyclobacteriaceae bacterium
CAGAGGTAATGTACCAGCTTGTTTCATCAAATAATTATAAGTTATTACCATTTATCGGTATTGATTTTCGAAAAGTTAAGGATCGTTATCTTGTTGCAAATGGAACGATCATTATTTATACAGATGGAAGCAGTGACCTTGATTATGACAAACAACCTCCAATTTTCATCAAATCAGCACCTGCATTTAGTTTTGGTTTAGAGAACCAGTTTGGCCGTTATTGTTTCAGATTATCGTATGATTTATTTGTGACTGAAGTAACATCTGACCTGCAATACTCATACGATGCCATTGATAATCAAATTTTCAATACCCCTACACAAAGTTTAAATCTATCAACTGTTAAATTCGGCTTTGGAGTATATTTTTGATACGCATGAAAACATAACTGAATTCAAACTATAATAGTCTTTTGTAGATTTTAACAGGGTTTTTGTTATACATTAGGCTTTCAAAAATCAAATCATTCTGATTGAGAAACAAAGCAACATCCATATTGTTATCATTTTGTTTGATAGTTCCTTTCATGGCCACCTTCACCTACTTGTACTATCAAAAAATTCAGATACGAAAGGAAATTAAGCATAAGATGATTACCGACATAGGCGTTGACAAATTGATCCTTTTTAAGTTTTCCATGGAAGAGTCAGAAACGAAACTCAATTGGGAGCATTCCAGGGAATTCGAGTTTAATGACCAGATGTATGATGTAATTAAAAGCGAGGTAAAAGGCGACACTATCTACTATTGGTGCTGGTGGGACAATGAAGAAACCATACTTAATAAGCAACTCGATCATTTGGTAGCTATTGTTTTGGGAAACAACCCTCATAAAAAAGAGCAAAAAGAAATGGTGGTTGAATTCTACAAAAAACTCTACTACTATAACTGTTCAACTGTTATATCAGCATGCATTAAACAATTGCATATACAGTATTTTTTTTACGAAAGTAATTATGCTGTTATCTATCACTCTCCCCCGGTACCTCCTCCTCAATTTGGTTAAATAAGTAACACTAATTTCTTGTTAGCTATTTCTACTAATTAATGGCTGGCGTGTTCTATTTATTTAACTAAAAAGCGTTCACAATGAAACGAATATTTTTATTGTGGTTGTTATTGGGTTGTACTGGTTTGTCATATGCCCAGGTTATAACAATTACAGATAAACAAACAGAAAAGCCCCTTGAAGGGGTTGTATTAATCAGCCAAAAGCCCCAGGCATCTATACTAACAAATGCCAAAGGCCAGGCTGAAATTTCGACTTTTAGAGATGCTGAAGAAATCCAGGTTAGTTTTCTTGGATATAAAACCCAGCTATTAAGTTTCAATCAAATTCAAAGTTCTGATTTTAAGATTGCATTGGAAACATCAAGTTTAAGCCTTGATGAAGTAGTGGTTTCTGCCACCCGTTGGAGACAAATCACCAGTAATATTCCATCAAAAATCGTCTCAGTCTCACCAGGTGAAGTAGCCTTGCAAAATCCCCAGACTGCGGCAGATTTACTTGGTATTTCCGGTAAGGTCTTTATACAAAAAAGTCAGCAAGGTGGTGGCAGCCCTATGATTCGTGGTTTTGCTACTAACAGGTTGATTTATGCAGTTGACGGGGTTCGTATAAATACAGCCATTTTCAGAGGCGGGAACCTGCAAAACGTTATTAACCTCGACCCATTTGCCACTGAAAATACTGAAGTGTTGTTCGGGCCCGGCTCAGTTATTTATGGCAGCGATGCAATTGGTGGGGTCATGAGTTTTCAAACACTTACTCCACAATTATCATTAACGGACAAACCATTAATAACAGGAAAAGCTGTAACCCGCTATTCATCGGCCAATAATGAAAAAACAGGTCATTTTGATGTCAACATTGGTTGGAAAAAATGGGCGTTAATTACCAGTTTTAGCTCCTGGGACTTTGACAATTTAAGGCAGGGAAGCAATGGGCCCGATGATTACATCAAAAGCATTTATCCTCAACGGCAGGATAGCATGGATGTAGTTCTTAAACAAGACGACCCATTGTTGCAAATTCCTTCTGCCTATTCCCAGATCAATTTGATGCAAAAGGTTCGTTTTAAACCAA
>JAGQYJ010000056.1:2186-16407 GCA_020436145.1 Cyclobacteriaceae bacterium
ACAAGACGACCCATTGTTGCAAATTCCTTCTGCCTATTCCCAGATCAATTTGATGCAAAAGGTTCGTTTTAAACCAAGCGAAAAATGGGATTTTAAGTATGGTTTTCATTATTCGACCACTTCACCTTATGGTCGATACGATCGTCATAACCGATTTAGAAATGGAACCCTGCGCTATAGTGAATGGAACTATGGCCCTCAGGTATGGATGATGAACAACCTAGCGGTTAACCATATGGGTGGAAATACCATGTATAATCAACTGAGTTTGCGATTGGCTCAGCAATCATTTGAAGAAAGTCGCATTGACCGATCACTAAATGGTGACGAGAGGACCACAAATACGGAAAATGTAAACGCCTATTCTGTGAATTTGGACCTTGTAAAAAGCATAAACTCTAAAAACACATTGTATTATGGTGCAGAATATGTACGCAACAATGTAGATTCAAAGGGAGTACTGACCGATATTACCACCGGATTGGATGAGAATGGTCCTTCCCGATACCCGGTATCTACCTGGAGTTCTATGGCGGTATATCTTAATGATGAATTAAGGCTAAATGATTTGCTGACGCTTCAGGCGGGTTTGAGATACAATCAGTTTAAACTTGATGCCGATTTTAGCAACAATATTGCTTTTTATCCATTTCCATTTACTTCTGCTGAAATCAACAACGGAGCCTTGACAGGCAGCCTGGGAGGTGTTTATCGCCCTTCAGAAAAATGGGCAATTAAAGCCAGTTTGGGTACCGCCTTCCGATCTCCAAATGTAGATGACATTGGGAAAGTATTTGATTCGGAACCCGGGTCAGTAACGGTTCCCAATCCTGATCTGGATGCCGAATATGCCTATAACTTTGATTTGGGTATAGCAAAGGTCTTTGGAGAAATTGTCAAAGTTGACATAACCGGATACTATACAATACTGCAAAACGCACTTGTACGAAGGGATTTTCGGTTAGATGGTCAAGACAGCATTGTATATGATGGCCAATTGAGCCAGGTACAGGCAATACAGAATGCGGCTGTGGCAAATGTTTATGGAGTACAAGCCGGTATTGAAGTAGAATTGCCCGCAGGTTTTATGTTTCTTTCCGACTTAAATTACCAGGTAGGTGAAGAAGAACTGGACGATGGTACCACAAGCCCTTCACGGCATGCAGCCCCACTTTTTGGGGTAAGCCGTTTGCGATACCAAAACAATGGCCTTATCCTCGAATTGAATGCCATGTATCAGGGAAAGCGAAGTTTTGAGGATCTTGCCGTTGAAGAGCAGGGAAAAGATGAAATTTATGCAAAAGATGCTGATGGAAATAATTATTCCCCGGGATGGTATACACTTAATTTAAAAACAATGTATAAGCTAAACGATACATTTAGCTTAAGCGCGGGAGTTGAGAACCTTACGGATCAAAGGTACAGGCCTTATAGTTCCGGAATTTCAGGAGCAGGCAGAAATTTTATCTTATCTGTCAGAGCTGATTTTTAAGTATAATTTACACACCCTCCACGGCATACCCCGTGGAGGGTTTTATTAATTGTATTTAGAAAACATAATATTCAAGGCACCGGATCATACCCACTCCCACCCCACGGGTGGCAGCTGCTAATACGCTTAATGGCCAGCTTACCCCCCTTCCAAAGGCCGTGCTTCATTACCGCTTGCTTGGAATATTCAGAGCACGTTGGAGTATATCTGCAGGAAGCAGGGAATAATGGTGAAATAGCATACTGGTAAAAAAGTATGGGCCAAGTAGCTATTTTTCGAATGGCTGTTTTTGCTGTCATTTATATCCTTGCGGCACGAAGCAAAGATAAATCTTTAAACGTCAAACCGTACTTGTCGGCTGTAAACCGGCTGGTAATGGCGCCTTTGTAGGCATACACCCCACTCATAAACCAGGAATGGTTAAAGATCATATCTTCAATACCTTCTTCGGCTGCACGTAGCAAGGTAGGGGTAAAAATATTGCTTAACACGTACGAAGCCGTTCTCGCTACCCGGGAGGTAATATTAGGTACTCCATAATGAATAACTCCATGCTTGGTAAACACCGGGTGTTCATGCGTGGTAAGTTCCGAGGTCTCTACACACCCACCATGGTCGATACTTAAATCAATAATTACAGAACCCTCTTTCATCCCCTCCACCATCTCTTCCGTGACTACTATTTTATTCTTGCCCCGCTCCGGTCGCAGTGCGCCAATAACCACATCAGCATCTTTCAGCGCGTTTTTTAAATGTGAGGAATCCAACGTGCTGGTAAACACCTGGAAATTAAGCATATGTTTAATTCTTCGGAGTTTATAGATATGATTATCGAATATCATAATTTCGGCACCTAAACCCTGCGCAGCCCTTGCAGCATACTCTGCAACGGTTCCGGCTCCTAGAATAACCACCTTGGTAGGTGGCACTCCGGTTATTCCGCCTACAATGATACCCAACCCGTTATTAGTGGTGCTCAAATATTCAGCTGCTATCTGCATCGCTGTATTACCGGCAATTTCGCTCATAGCCCTAATAATAGGCCTGCCTCCAACTTTGTCTTCCACCATTTCATATCCAATGGCTATTACCCTTTTGGACATCATTTTTTTAAAATACTCCTTGCTTTGCGTAGCCATTTGCAAGGCTGAGAACACAATCTGGTTGGGTTTAAAAAACTCTATTTCGTCAAACGTTGGAGGCTCAATCTTAAGGATAACATCTGCTTTATACACTTCTTCCCTGCCTTGTACTATTTCTGCGCCTGCCTCACTGTACTCCTGATCTGAAAAATTGGCCTTTGCACCCGCTCCACGTTCCAGCCATACTTTATGCCCATTATTTACCAATACAGAAACGGCATCAGGGGTTAAACTAATTCGGTTCTCCTGTAAGGATATTTCCTTGGGCATGCCCAGAAATAATGTATTAGGCTTATTACCTACTTTGGCAAGTTGTTCTTTCGGGTATAAACTGGTCTCCCTTGCCAATCGCTCAAAACCCGTTCGTTTGTGCTCACTCATACCTGGTTAGGTTAAAGGTTCTTTTTTCTCCTTCATTGCCTTTAATTTTTATAATCAGAAAATTATCAGGTAACAACCGTTCAATTCGCTCGGGCCATTCTATAAAGCAATAATTTCCTGAATAAAAATACTCTTCAACTCCGAGATTTAAAGCCTCATCTTCATTTTTAATTCTATAAAAATCAAAGTGATAAATGGAATTGGAAGCATCACCTACGTACTCATTAATAATGGAAAAGGTTGGACTTGCAGTTTCGTCCTTAACTCCCAACTGCATACACAATTCTTTTATAAGGGTTGTTTTTCCTGCACCCAAATCACCCACAAAAAGCATAATCCTACTATCAGCTGCGAACGTAAGTATCTGTTGAGCCACAGAAGGAAGCTCGCTTTTTCGATCACATGTAATTACCAATGTGTCCAACTGAAGATTATCCATTACGTGAAGTTACGGAAATAACAGGAATTATCATTTCTTCCAATGATACCCCACCATGCTGAAAGGTGTCACGATAGTATTTGACGTAGTAATTGTAATTGTTGGGATAGGCAAAAAACTGATCTTTAAGTGCAAAAACATAAGAAGAAGAAACATTTACTTTGGGCAAATGAAACCGCTCCGGGTCCGGGGCAATAAGCACATCATGGTCCTCATAGCCCAGATTTTTTCCTTGCTTATAACGTAAATTGGTATTTGTATTTCTATCTCCAATAATTTTAAAAGGGCGCTTTACACGCATTGTGCCATGGTCTGTAGTAATGATCAATGTAGCATCTTTAGCGCTAATCCTTTTTAGTGCTTCCAAAAGTGGAGAATGCTGGAACCATGAGCTGGTCAATGACCTGTAGGCAGCCTCATCGGGTGCCAATTCCTTTATCATGGCCATATCGGTTCTGGCATGAGAAAGCATATCTACAAAATTGTAAACAATAACATTAAGGTCGTTGGTCATTAACCTGTTAATAGACTCCACAAGGTTTTTACCCTGGTTTACATGAGATATTTTCTGGTAATCCCATTTAATTTGATACCCTTTCCTAGCCAGGTGCGCTTGCAGGAACTTATCTTCAAAATTGTTTTTGCCGTCATCACTGTCCTCCCCAACCCAGAAGTTCGGATATTTTTGAGCCATTTCCAGGGGCATCATTCCCGAAAAAATAGAATTACGTGCATAGGCTGTTGTGGTAGGTAAAATGGAATAATAGGTATCTTCTTCCTGAAGGTTAAAATATTCCAAAATAAATGGTTTTAAAATAAGCCACTGGTCGTAACGCAAATTATCAACTACCAGAAAGAAAACCGGTTTTCCTTTACCTAAGTGAGGGAATACTTTTTCTTCCATCACTTCAAATGAGAGCATGGGCCTGTCTACATCATCATTAAGCCATTCTTCATAATGGTCAGCTATATAGCGGGCAAAATAACTGTTGGCTTCCACTTTTTGAGTTTCCAGTACCTCCATCATATTTGCCTCTTCCTGTTGGTCAAAGGCAAGCTCCCATCCTATAAGTTTTTTGTACACATCGGCCCATTCATCAAAATCAAGGTAGTCATTGAGCGCCATGGATATATCCCTGAAATCCTGCTGATAACCCATATTGGTGTGCTCAGAAACCAATCGTTTATTGTCCAGTATTTTCTTTACCGACATCAGGATTTGATTGGGGTTCAAGGGCTTGATGAGGTAATCTGAAATTTGTGCTCCAATAGCCTCCTCCATTATTCGTTCCTCTTCGCTTTTTGTGATCATCACTACCGGCAGGTTCGGCAATCTGGATTTAATAAGGTTAAGTGCCTCCAGCCCTGTCATTCCTGGCATATTCTCATCCAAAAACACTACATCAAAATAATCCTTCTCGCAGTGTTCAACCGCGTCAGACCCACTATTTACAGGGGTTACCTCGTATCCCTTATTTTCAAGAAAGAGTATATGAGGCCTTAACAGGTCAATCTCATCATCGGCCCAAAGTATTTTGTAGGTCTGCATAAATTTAATTTTTTGGTAAGTTACAAATCAATAACGTATATCTTTCTCAATCTCGTAGGTTACACGCATTTTTTTAATCAAATTTATTGTCTCAAATTTTAAACCACATCTGTGTTGAACAAGAAAAAAATTTTTAACGACCCGATCTATGGTTTTATTAATATTCAGAGTGAACTCATTTATGACATCATTGAAACTCCACACTTTCAACGCCTCCGTAGAATAAAGCAAACAGGATTAGCGGACCTGGTTTATCCGGGTGCACTTCACACGCGTTTTCATCATGCATTGGGCGCCATGCACTTAATGTCGCGCACACTGGATAATTTGAGAGAAAAAGGTCATTCCATTAGCCAGGAAGAATATGAGGCAGCCCTGATCGCTATTTTGCTGCACGATACGGGCCATGGACCATTTTCTCATACGCTTGAGTTTTCAATATTAAATAATGTGGGTCATGAAGCCATTTCGCTTATGGTAATGCAACAGCTTAATAAACTGTTTAGTAACAAGCTCGATCTGGCAATTAAAATATTTACCAATGCCTATCATCGGCCCTTCTTTCACCAACTTGTTTCAAGCCAGCTGGATATCGACCGCCTTGATTATTTAAAGCGTGACAGCTTCTTTACAGGGGTCTCTGAAGGCACCATTGGCTCCGACCGCATCATTAAATTATTAGACATTGTGGACGATCAAATTGTAGTTGAAGAAAAAGGAATTTACAGTGTTGAGAATTTTTTAAGCGCCCGCAGACTTATGTACTGGCAGGTTTATCTTCATAAGACAGGGGTTGCGGCAGATGTTATGTTAAACAATATTATTAAACGGGCAAAATGGCTGATACAAAAGGGTGAGAATATCTATGCCTCCCCAACACTAATGCTTTTTCTTGAAAGAAACATTGACCTGGAATCCTTCAAATCTGATACTAATACATTGTCCCGGTTTATTCAGCTTGATGACTATGATATCTGGGCCTCTGTAAAGAGTTGGAGCCATGAAGTCGACCCGATCCTATCTTATTTATCAAATTCGCTTTTAAACAGGAATTTATATAAAATTAAATTGGGCAATGAACCATATACGGAACATAAGGAAAAGCTTGTTAAACAGTTAATTAAAAAAGGGAAGTCCAAAGCAGAGCTACCATATTATGTCTCCGAAGGTTCGATCTCCAACGCAGCTTATATGGCGCACAATCAAAAGATAAAATTGCTTAAAAAGAATGGAAAGGTTGTAGATATCGAGGAAACGGCAGATTTGCCAAACATAAAGGCCATGAGCAAAACCGTGACCAAATACTACTTATGCTGGGCCGGAGAGCTAAGCTCAAAGTGAGCAATTTGAATTAAATTTGCCGTCTAATCAATTAAAGAATGGAGTTTAGTGTTAATCAAATTGCCCAATTGCTGCAAGGGGAAGTGGAAGGAGATGGAGAACGGCTAATATCAGGGCTAGGTAAAATTCAGGAAGCCAAAAGCAATCAACTTTCGTTTCTTTCCAATCCAAAATATGAACAGTTTATTTACTCTACGCAGGCAGGAGCTGTTATGGTCAGGAAGGACTTTAAACCGGAAAAATCTATTGATACCACGCTCATTAAGGTGGAAGACCCCTATGCCAGTTTTACAGTTTTATTGGAAGAATATCATAAGGCCTTAACATATAGCAAGATTGGCGTTGAAGAACCAAGCTTTTTAGGAGAGAACAGTACAGTGGGGTCAGATATTTACAGGGGTGCCTTTTCATATATAGGAAGCAATGTGGTTATAGGAAACAACGTTAAGATATACCCCAATTCACATATTGGAGACAATTGTAAAATTGGAAACAACTCAATTATTTATGCAGGGGCCAAACTGTATGAAGGCACTCAAATTGGCAATAACTGCATAGTTCATTCCGGAGCCGTGTTAGGCAGTGATGGTTTTGGCTTCGCCCCTCAGGAGGATGGCACTTATAAGGCTATACCTCAAATGGGCCACGTTGTACTCGAAGATAATGTGAGTATTGGTGCCAACACGGTTATAGATTGCGCTACTTTCCATGGAGATGCTACTACCATTAAGGAAGGAACAAAACTTGATAACCTTATTCAAATTGCGCATAATGTAACTATTGGGAAAAATACCGTTATTGCAGCTCAAACAGGAATTTCAGGCTCAACCGAGGTTGGCGATAACTGCATTTTTGCCGGCCAGGTTGGTGTTGTGGGCCATATAAAAATAGCCAACAAAACTACATTGGCAGCTAAAGCAGGCATATCCAGATCCATTAAAAAAGAAGGAGAAGTTTTATTTGGTTCCCCTGCTTACGATATCAAACAATATTTGAGCTCTTATGCAGTCTTCAAAACGCTACCTGATATTAACAGAAGGCTCCGCGAACTAGAGAAAAAAAGCTAAATTTGCCCGCTGAATTATAACAACCTATGCATTTGAAACAACATACCATTAAGAAAGAGGTTACATTATCCGGAGTGGGGCTTCACACCGGGGTAGATACACATATGACGTTTGCACCTGCTCCTCCTGGCCATGGAATTAAGTTTCAGCGAATAGACCTGGAAGGCCAACCCATTGTTGATGCAGATGTTGATAATGTAGTTGATGTTTCAAGAGGCACCAGTATTGAACAAAGTGGAGCACGAATTAACACAGTAGAACACACTTTGGCCGCTCTTGTGGGCCTTCAGATAGACAACGTACTTATCAAGCTGGATGGCCCTGAACCTCCGGTTATGGATGGCAGTTCCATAGAATATGTTGAAGTATTAAAAAGGGCCGGATTAGAAGAGCAGAATGCTTTGAGAGACTTCCTGGAGGTTACTGACAGCGTTTTTTATAAAGAAGCCGACAGGAATGTGGAAATGGCCGCTCTTCCTCTGGATGATTATCGAATTACTGTAATGGTGGATTATAACTCACCAGTGTTAGGCAGCCAGCATGCTTCATTGAACGATATCAGCCAGTTTGAAAATGAAATTGCCTCCTGCCGAACATTTTGTTTTTTGCATGAGCTCGAAATGCTTCATAAAAATAACCTTATCAAAGGTGGTGATTTGAACAATGCCATTGTTGTGGTGGACAGGGTTGTGAAGGAAGATGAGCTCGACCACCTTGCTTCGCTGTTTAACAAACCTAAAGTAGAAGTAAAAACAGAAGGAATATTAAATAATGTTGACCTGCGTTACAAAAACGAACCAGCACGGCATAAACTATTGGATGTTGTTGGAGACCTTGCTCTCGTAGGAAAACCAATTAAAGCACAAATACTGGCAGCACGGCCCGGCCATGCAGCTAATGTGGCATTTGCCAAAAGGCTTAAAAAAACCATGTTGAAGGGAGCAACCAACATTCCCAAGTACGACCCTTCTGTACCTCCGGTATATGATATAAACGAAATAGCCAATATCTTACCTCACCGATACCCTTTCCTTCTAATAGATAAGATTATTCACCTGGATGAAAAAACGGTTGCGGGAGTCAAAAATGTGACCATGAATGAAAACTTTTTCCAGGGCCACTTCCCCGACAACCCTGTTATGCCAGGAGTACTTCAAATTGAAGCTATGGCTCAGATAGGAGGAATTTTAGTGCTTAATACGGTACCAGACCCTGAAAACTACTGGACCTATTTCTTAGGCGTTGAAGGGTTCAAGTTTAGAAAAATGGTTTTGCCTGGTGATACTCTGGTAATAAAGTGTGAATTACTTGCACCAATAAAAAGAGGAATAGCCAAAATGTTCGGAAAGGCCTATGTTGGAAACGCTTTGGTATGCGAAGGAACCATGACCGCCAGCATTGTTAGAAAGGACGCTTAACACCTATTATGATCAAAAGGATTATAAAATGAATCAACCTTTAGCATATATACACCCACAAGCCAAAATTGCCCGAAATGTGGTAATTGAACCTTTTACCACCATTGATAAAAACGTGGAAATTGGAGAAGGAACCTGGATAGGCTCTAATGTTACTATAATGGAGGGTGCCAGAATTGGCAAAAATTGTAAAATTTTTCCCGGTGCAGTTATATCAGCCATTCCTCAGGACTTGAAATTTGCCGGGGAGGAAACGCTTGCAATTATTGGTGATGGCTCCACCGTAAGAGAATGTGCCACAATAAACCGGGGAACAGTGGATAAAAACAGGACAGAAGTAGGTAAAAACTGTTTAGTGATGGCCTATGTGCACCTGGGGCACGATTGTATAATTGGTGACAACTGTATATTGGGCAATGCTTCTCAATTTGCGGGGCATGTAATTGTGGAGGATAATGTGATTTTTGGAGGTAGCTGTGCTGTACAGCAGTTTTCTAAAATTGGAGCACATGCATACATTGCCGGAGGTTCACTAGTACGTAAAGATGTGCCACCATATACAAAAGCGGCAAGAGAGCCTATTTCTTACAGTGGAATTAACTCTATAGGATTACGCAGAAGGGGTTTTACCTCAGAAAAAATTAATGAAATACAAGAAGTATACAGGTATCTGTTTCTTAAAGGATTAAATAATTCTAAGGCAATTGATCTAATAGAACTGGAATTGCCACCATCCAAAGAAAGAGACGAAATACTGAAATTTATTCGCAGCTCCGATAGAGGCGTTATGAAAGGATATATGAGCTAGAAGAATGAAAATTTAATAGTTTCATTCAAAATTTTTATTTACAAATCATTTTTTAGTTACTTTTATCGATCAAACGATATTAAATTAATTAGAACCCCAAACACAAGTTTAAGATATGAAATACTCACGAATAGTTGTTTTGTTGTTCCTGGCAGGAACTTTGGCAGTAACAGGCTGTAAAAATAAGAAGGTTGATGAACAGACACCCAAGGAAAAACAAACAGACCTGTTAGCTAAAACCTGGTCGGTTAAAAGCGATGCGCTTTCAGTTACTTTAGACGGATCGGATGAGATTGATAACTGGACTGGTTTTTCTGTTAACTTCGAAGCAGATGGCACGTATACCGCTTCAAATGTTGCTGATGGACGAGATGTAGTTTGGCCTACTTCCGGAACCTGGGACTTTAAAAGTGATGATGAATTAAATACGGTTATTCGTGGAGATGATGTAAGTATTTCTATCGTTGTTGATGAAGCAAATCTTAAAATGACTTTCAACTACACCGCAAATGGTGGTAGAACCAATGGAACTGATGGTGTTTGGGTATTTAATATGCAGACAAACTAAGTTTTAGTCCATAACATAAAAAAAGGGTTGTTCATATTGAGCAACCTTTTTTTTACCCCAAGGTAATAACGGTTATTCCGGCCCCACCTCTTTCTACATGTTCGTCCTCAAAGTGGTTCACAAAAGGATATTGTTTGAGCTGTTTCCTTATAATGTCTCTTAAAATTCCATTTCCCTTCCCATGCAATACTCGTACCTCTGTCTGAGATAACATCAGGGCATCGTTCAGAAAACTGTCAAGCAAAAGGGTCACTTCTTCCCCTCTTTTACCCCGAATATCCAAAACGGATGAAAACTCAGCCTTTTTTGTTACAAGGTTAATATGTGTTTTAGCCTGCTGTCCTTTTCTTTCGGCTGTTCTGGCTTCTCTGGAGGACACCTTCTTTAACCGGTTCAACTTCACAAAAGAAGTGAATTCTCCTGCCCGTATTTTCGCTTCTTTACCTTTTAGGTCCAACACCTCCACCGGTGAACTTGAGTTGTCGAGCATGGCAAAACTGCCCACCGTAATTTCACCCTCTTCAAGGTGTACAACCGGCTTTTCTTTTTTCCTTTTTACAGGCTGGTTTACTTTTTCAGTAAAGCTTGTAAGAGATTCGCGCACTTTTTTAGTCTCCTTTTTCTCTGCCTTGCTTTCCTTAATATGCCGTATCGTTGTCTCAATTTTTCTATTGGCATCTTTTAGCAGATTAGAGGCCTCTGTTCGTGCTTTGTCAATTATTTCAAGCTTTCTGCCTTCCAGAGACTCAAACAAATCGGAATACTTCTGTTCCAATTGCCTGGTTCTTGCTTCCGTAACTTTTAATTTCTTTTCTCTTTCAGCTAGTTCTTGCTTTTGTCTTTCAAGCCTGTTTAACAACTTCTCAATATCCAATTGGCCTGCCCCCAGCTTTTCCTTTGCATTTCTGATTACCTCTCCCTGAACTCCGGACTTTTGGGCCAATTCAAGTGCAAACGAACTACCAGGTCTTCCTGGTTCCAAAGCATATTCCGGTTCAAGGTTTTTCATATCAAAACGCATTGCACCATTTAGTATACCCACTTCTTTTTCTGCGAAGGCTTTTAGGTTACCATAATGTGTGGTAATGGCTCCAAAGCATTTATTTTCAACAAACTGCTCCAGCATGGCCTCAGCAATAGCGCCACCAAACATAGGATCGGTGCCGGTTCCAAATTCATCTATTAGAATAAGTGAGTTTTTGCCTGCATGTTTTAACATAATTCGCATGTTTTTTAAATGCGAACTGTACGTACTCAAATCATTTTCTATAGATTGTTCGTCACCTATATCAATAAAAATATCATCAAAAAGTGACATCTCAGAGTCAGGGTCAACCACAGGCAGCAAACCACATTGCAGCATGTATTGGTTAATTCCTATTGTTTTGAGGGCAACACTCTTGCCTCCGGCATTTGGCCCTGATATTAAAAGCAAGTGGTTTTGTGTATTTAATTCAAGGCTTAATGGAACAACTTTTCTATCGTCTTTTGCAAAAGCAACAACCAATTGCGGATGCCTCGCATTTACAAGTTTTATATTGCTTCCTTTTTTTAGCTTGGGCATTGAAGCATCCAGTAAAATGGCAAGTTTGGCTTTAGCCCAAATAAAATCCAGTAATGAAAGAAATAATACAGATGATTTGACAGCATAAATATTTGTACGAGCAAGCCCGGTAAGTTCCAGCAAAATCCTATGTATTTCTCTTCGCTCAGCCAGCTGCAATTCTCGTAGCTTATTATTGGTTTCAAGCGATTCAACCGGTTCCATGTACACAATGTTCCCAGAGGAGGATTCATCATGTACAAACCCTTTTAAATGGCGCTTATGGCTGGCGTTTACAGGTATAACCATTCGATCCTCTCGAACTGATACGGAACTTCCTTCGGGTACATAGCCATCCTTCTGGGCTTGCTTAAAGGCCTTTTGAACAATAGAACGCAACCTCCCTCCTTCAATCCGTTGTTCCTGTCTGATCTCCTTTAGTGCTTTGCTGGCCGAGTCTTTGATTTCCCCGTCAGCATCAAAAACTTTTTCAAGCTGTAGCAATAATGATTTAGGAAATTCAACCTTATGATAGAGAGTTTTAAGCTCAGGGTATTCTTCTTCATCTAAGTCACCGGCAAAAAGCCATAGAGTAAAACCTGCGGATAAGGTCTGGTACATCTTAAACAACATTACAGTGTCCAAAAAGGCACCTTCAATCTCAGCTTGTTTCAGTATATCCTCAATATCAAAAAAAGAATCAAGTGCTGGCATTAAGCCTTGTTCAATTGCCTTCTTTAGCTCAACAGTTTGTAAGAGCCACTGCTGCACCTGATTGTAGTCAAAAGAAGGCTTCATCCGGGTGGTGAACTTTTTGCCAAGATCAGAATGGCAATTGGAAAGTAATAGTAGTCTTACTCCATCAAAACCTAGTTTTTGCTCAATGTTGTCCGGGTAAATCATTTTTGTACTTCGTCAACCGAACTTCTTACACTAATGCTGTCTACCACAATGGCATAGATTTCTTCCAGTTCTTTTGGGTGCTGCAAATAATAATTGTAACTACTAATAAAAAGTGAATCCGTTATTCCATTCTTTTCAAGAAGGTAATCTTCATAAATTTTAAAAACCACCTCCGCAGAATCCTTTTTTAGCCTTAGATTCTGCACCTGGGCTTCTGCAATATGTATATCAATTAAATAGGCAGCCATATCTTCTCTGGACATAACAATTTGATTGCTCCCATCCTGGCAAGCAATTGCCGTTAACATAATTAAAGAAAAAATCGTCTTCCTCACAGGGCAAAAATACTATTATTGCAGTTAACTTTTTGAGCAATAAACTTGCCAGTATGAAGGCATTAGTTAAGAAGCTAAGAAAATACGAAATTCAAATCCGAAAAGCTATTAATTCGCAAATGCAGGGTGATTTTCATTCTGTATTTAAGGGTTCCGGCTTAGAATTTGATGACATACGTCCCTACCAGTATGGAGACGACATCCGCTCTATTGATTGGAGGTCAACTGCCAAGTATGACCAAACTTTTGTGAAAAAATATAAAGAGACGAAAGAACAAACCGTATTCTTTCTCCTTGACATAAGCGCTTCGCAGGAAATAGGGACCAAGGGCAAGCAAAAGATTGATATTGGTAAAGAAATTTGTGGTGTTCTTGCGCTTGTTGGTATTAAGGAATCAAGCCAGGTTGGCCTTATTTCATTTTCGGATGTAAAAGAAAAGTTTGTGAAGGCGGGAAAAGGTGATAAGCATGCCAGTGAACTACTGAATGCCATTTTTGAACACGAGCGTATTTCTAAAAAGACAGATTTGAACAAGTGTATTATGTATGCGCTAAATGCCATTAAGCGCAGAAGCATTATTATTTTTATTTCCGATTTTATTGATGAAGGCTATGAAAACAACCTTAAAGCACTTGCCAAACGTCATGATCTCATTACTATTCAAATAAATGACAGGAGGGAAACTCATGTGCCTCGACTTGGAATAATACCTGTTTGGGATAAAGAAAACGGGAAAAAGATATGGGTAAATACCTCCTCTTCCGGATTTAGAAACAGCCTGAACAAAACCTATAGCCAAAGCAAAACACATTTAGCCAACTTCTGTAGAAAGCACCAAATCAACTATTTGTCTATTGATACTGAAGAGGATTATGTTCCTCAGTTGATTAAAATGTTTAAAGTGAGAAATAAATCGTTGAAACGTGCCTAGAAAGCTATTTTTACTTCTTTATTTATCTTTATTATCCTCATTTATACAAGCGCAGAGCATAAAAGCCAAAGGGAGTTTTGTAAAGGACAGCATTCAAATTGGTGAACCGCTGGCGTATGCCTTAAGTATCGAGTATCCAAAGCAAATGGAAGTTGTCTTTCCTGATTCTCTGTACAATTTTGCTCCATTTGAACTTACCCAAAGAAGGTATTTCCCCACACGGTCTGATAGCATAAATAGTGTGGATAGCGCAATCTATTACCTTAGCACCTTTGAAATTGATACGGTACAGTATCTTAAATT
>JAGQYJ010000057.1 GCA_020436145.1 Cyclobacteriaceae bacterium
ACCTACTTAAGTTCGTAAATACCGAAACTTCGCCCCCTGTAAGCCCAATTACCTGACTTAATCCAAGTTGCATTTCTATAGTGTTATTGTTCACCTCTCTGTAAAGTACGTTGCCATCAGGCTGGGTAACTGCGGTCACACTTTTATTGAACGATGGCAACATTCCTGACAACACCAATTGGGGAGAATAGTCAGAACGAAAAGTCTTGTATTGCCAATATTGGTTTTCCTTTCGTGTTTCGGCACTCAACCAAGCAGGAGATTTGGAACGTGCCAATTGTACAATTTCACTTAGTGTATAAACATTGGTTTGAGCCTGACTACTCAGAACCATAAGTAACGCACTTGATAAAAGTATAATTTTATTCATGTCTTAATGAAGTTATAGGGTCTTGATCGGCAGCACGCTTGGCCGGTGTAATACCAAAAATGAGCCCAACGGTTGCAGCCACTCCAAACGACAATAAAATGGAGAATGGTGAAATAATGGTAGGGATATCAGCAACATTGGAAACAATAACAGCCATGATCATTCCCAGAATAATGCCTATCAATCCACCTGAAACGCTAATCATCACTGCTTCGTTCAAAAACTGGGTAATGATGTCCTCTTTACGAGCTCCAATAGCCAAACGAAGGCCAATTTCTTTAATGCGTTCCATTACAGAGGCTAGCATTATATTCATAATCCCGATACCTCCCACTAAAAGTGAAATACCGGCAATAGCTCCCAGCACAAAATTGAAAATACTTTTGGTTCGCTGTTGTTGCTTCAGCAACAACTCCGGAATAGTAATTTCGTAATCTACTACATTGTAATGCCTCCGCTCCAGATATCTTGACATAATTTCAGCAGTGGGAGTAAGCAATTCGGTCTCGTCCACCTGAATTACCAATCTATCAATTTGATGGTAATTTTCTCGGGGCTTGCTTTCTTCCTCAGACTCATCGCCAATAACAATAAATCGGCCGCCACTTGAATTATTCGTTTCCCGTATCATTGCTTCGGTCACAAGATCCCTGTTCCTATACCTTACAAGCACGGTTTGGATCGGGGTATAAACATCAAGGTTGTAATCGCGTATGCCAAGTTTAGAAATACTCGTTTCCGAGACAAACCTTTCTTCTAGAACTCCAATTACTTTCAGCCACACCCCACCCATTTTTATGGATTTGCTGATTGGATTCTCGGTTGGGAAAAACTTAACCTTAATGCTGTTGCCAATTATACAAACCGGTTCACCACGAGTTAGCTGGTATTCGCTGAACATTTCCCCTTCGGCCAATGTAAAGTTTGTTATAGTAAAATAATCTGGAGTTACCCCTACCAGCTTAGCTGATCTTCGTGTTCCATTCTTGATAAGGTACGTCTCCAAAAGAATCTCCGGACTTACCCTGGATATACCTGGAATTACATTTGCTAGTCCCTCAACATCCCTCAATGTAAGGCCAGGGGAAAACTTTTCTTTCTCTTTTGCACCGGTTTCTTCAGAAATCTGTTCTTCTGTTTGTTCAACTATTGGAGTAACTACAATATTGTTGACCCCCACTAATCTTATCTGCTCAAGTATTTCCTGCTGGGCCCCATTACCAATAGCTAGCATGGCAATGACAGCAGCTACACCAAAAATAATTCCCAGGGCTGTTAAAAATGATCTTAACTTGTTGGATAGAACTGCTTCAAATGCTATTTGAAAATTGGATGTGAACCTGGCCGAGAAAATATCCTTGAATTTCATGCCAGATTATTTTACACTGTCCTTTTTAGAAGTGGTAGCTTTTTTATTGCCTCCCATAGGTCTCATGCCACGCCCTCCAGGAGCACGGCCGTCAGATGGTATAGTTATCACCCTTCCATCGGGCAGTGTGACAGTTTTTTCAGCTGCTTTTTCCTCAACAACTTCTCCCCTTTTTATGTTTCTTTTGCCATCCATTGTGGCAAGTAAACTGATTGGCTCATCTTCATATCCCTCTGGTACTGATAGATACAGCCTATCCCCCTCTTCTATGCCATTTTTAATAATAACGGCATTCATATTGTTTTCACCGACTTCAACCTCCTGTTTAATGATTGAAAGACCTTCACGCTTAAACACATATGTAATTGAATCGTTTTTTGAGTGGAGGCATTCTAATGGAACAAATTTTACGGAATCTTCTATGCTGACAATAATCTTGTTACTAGTTGTCATAGATGGCCTGAAAAGGTCATCACGTCCTTCAATCTGAATGTTCACCTGAAAAACCTTAGCGTCAGAATTCGGCCGCTGTTCTCCTACATTTGCTACCTTTATTACGGTACCTTTGAGTTCCTTATCAGGAAAGGCGTCTAACCCAACCTCGACCTTCTGTCCAACCTTTATCTTCCTTACATCAACTTCATTTACATACGTTTTGGAAATCATCACGGAAAGGTCGGGTAAGGTTGCAACGCCAGGATCCCAACTACTTATGGTTGATCCTTCTTTCATTGGTTTCCCATCCCACCCCTTTCTGTAGATTAGCATACCATCTTCAGGTGCAATAATGGTAAACTGAGACATTACACTTTCCAAAGAGGCTAATTCGTTTTTAGCTTTACGAAGACTTGTACTAACCTCTTGCATCTTGGCCACATTCTGCTTCTTCTTGATATCATAATTTTCACTTGCCTGGTTATAGGCCCTTTTACTTTTTTCAAGATTGATCTCATTTTGCTTAATAGTTGCCGGGGGCTCAAATTTTGACTGATCCAGGATTATTTGCTTCTCTTCAATGTCGTACTTCAAATTAATAAGCTCATCGCGAGCTTGCCGCATTTGTAAAGTTGTATCTAACTTAGTTTGAGTATATTGTGATTGCTCAGACTCTACTTCCAGTTCCGCATCCTGTATTTTATTTATCAATTCCGACCTATCTAGCGTTGCAATCCAGTCACCCTTTTTAACCTCGGTCCCTTCCTCTACTATCTGGTCAATCTTAACCTGATGTATCCTGAATTCCCGTAAATTCCTGGGGCCATAAATTACTACAGAATTTTTTGCTTCCAGTTCACCTGTGGTTTCAATATCCACCTGAAACTTTCCTTTTTCTACTGTCACAAAAATGTCAGCTACATCTGAGTCTCTGTTTCCTTTTACCACAAAGTACACTACGAGCAATACCAATATGGCACTTGCTCCAATTATTACATTTCGCTTCATTTTTTTTGGACTTAAACTGTACTGCAAATTAAACAGTTATAAGATTAAGTATAGCTCCGACCAAATAATATCTAATTGGTCGGAGTTAAGCATTTTTCATCTAATTTGCACTAAGAAACGGTTTTAACTCACCACCCCTTCCACTAACGTAAAACGGGGGATTTTTACGTTGAACTATACTAAAGGATATTTAATGACTGTTCTTTTATTTTCTCCAGTTCCTCCTTCATAACAACAACATGTTTTTGAATATCGGCATCATTTGCTTTGGAACCAATGGTATTTATTTCACGCCCGATTTCCTGGGAAACAAATCCAAGCTTTTTACCCACTTGGTCACCAGATTCAAGCACTTCAAGAAAATAATTCAAGTGGTTTGTAAGCCTTACTTTTTCCTCGCTGATATCAAACTTTTCAATATAATAGATCAACTCCTGCTCAAATCGATTTTTATCTACTTCTACATCCAGATTAAGGTTGGCAAGAGATGATTTCAATCGCTCTGCTACCCTACCCGAACGACCGGAATCAAGTTGGTCCACACGATCAAGGTTCACACGAATAGATTCTAAATACTCTTTTAGCTTTGTTTCAAGTTCTGCGCCTTCCTGTTGCCTAAACTTATCACACTCAAGTAAAGCACTGGAAATAACAGAAGGAATGGCTGTTATCACGTCTTCAGGAAGTAGTTGATTATTAGGAGCATTTATAACCCCAGGTGCCTGAATGGCCAGCTTCAACAACTCACCAGCATCTGCATTTACTGACTCTGCTATTTTTTTATAAACCTGGTAATACTTTTCAAATTGCTCTTTGTCTATTAAATGGTCTTCGGGTGAATCGGTTGTAATATCGACTACAACAGTAATTTTACCTCGTGTAAGTAAATCCACAACATTTTTTCGTATTGCAATTTCCTGCGAATTCAATTGCGCTGGTAATCTTAAACTTATATCTGCAAACTTGGAGTTAAGAGATTTAACCTCGACCATAGCTGTAAAGGAACCTATTTCCCGGCTCGCAACACCGAACCCTGTCATTGATTTTGTCATAAATGGAGCATTAGAAATCGTGCCCCAAAGTAACATAAAATTTTGCATCTCCCACCTGGTTATCCTGATACGGAAATGCAAGGTCAAATTTCATAAAATAACCAAATATCATGCTTCGCATGCCCACTCCGTACCCTGCCAGCCAGGGACTTTTGAAGGTTTGTATTTCAGCTCTGTATAAGCTATTTGGGTCATCAATTACAACTGTACTTATACTATTGTTTTCTTTAAATGGAGATATCCCTGTCCAGGAAGATCCTATGTCCATAAAGCCAACCAATTGGAAGTTCTTAATAAAACTAGAACCAATTGGCCCTGAGTATAAAATATGCGCTAGTGGCATTCGCAACTCAAAATTTGCCAATAGCACATCCGAACCATAAAATGTATTATAATCGTAACCTCTAAGTGAGGTCACATGTTCCAGAAAATAGAGGTCATTATTCTCCGTGTTCAAACCTGGTAACCATGGGTTGTTCTGTGCATGAGAGTTTTTGAACAACCAATTATCCATTCCCCCCAAAAGATAATTGTGCTGATATCTGCCAAAGAATTTACCATAATACAAGCGAGAAGCAAATACGAGCGACCTATAGATTTTTTGATAGTGCCTAAAATCAATACTGAAATTATCAAAACTTCGTCCCTTGTCGTTCAAAGATTCATAATGTTTGAAGTTAGCCTTAAACCTTGTTCCTTCAAGCATATTCTGCCCTAAAACAAGTGAGTTGTCATACACAAATTCAATATCTGCTCCTAAATATGAGTTTCTATTACTTTCAAGTGAAGTAGCAACAGAATTGAAATTTAACAGCAAGTCTTGAAACTTAGTAAATGTATAGAACGGTTTAACGGACAACCTGAATTTTGGTGTAAAGGGCAAGGAAGCACTTACCTGGAATGTATTCTTCGCATACTTTTGGACAATATCCCCCTGATTTTCTGTATAAACATCTATAAACCATGAGCTTCTCTCAAAGCGGGCAGAGTAATCAACCAGGTTCTTTAAAAACTGGTATTCGGCATATGCATCTCCGCTCTTAAAGTCGGTGGTTATCATCGCTCCACTCAAAAATTTATGATTACCAAGCATGTCATTCATCTGAGTCTCTAATAAAATCCCTAAGCCTCTTATAGGGTCAATTACGAAAGAGGTTATGATATTATCCGCACTTACCGATGGCTGATAGGAATAAGGCCCCTGTACTTTTGTGGAATAGGTTATCCTTTTATAATTACTTAAAAATGAACCTGTTTCTTTCTTTTTTTGTACTACCTCTTTATCAAAAACATAGTTGTCCGTGTCAATCAATCCAGTGTCGTCCTCCTGTTTTGCAGGTGTTTCACTATCTTGAATCTTAACACTATCCTCTTCATCAATTGAAAGCGTGACCTTTGGAGAAGTTTCCTTTATCACTAAAGGAGAACTATTTCTTTTTTGAGCAGCTTCCAACCTTTTAACAGAAAGATAATTGGCCTGCTGTATCTGCTGTCTTGGAGTAAGCAGGGTAAACAATGATTTTGAAAAATCAAAACTATTTTCTACGAACAACTGTTCTCTTTGGTCATTTATAACCACGTAGGCAAACATGCCTTCTTCATAGTTTGCATCATAAAGGCGTATGTTTTTTGAATAATTTGTAATCTGAACATACATACTGTCAGTCAAACTGTAACGAAACAGGTTGGTGATTCCCTTTTGATCACTTAAATAGAAGATTTCGTCTGAGCTTTTGGCTGAAGGAGCGTAATCTTTGCTAATTGTATTTGTCAACCTGCTCAAAACCATATTTGTGGTATCCAGGTTAAATGAGAAATTATTGAAGTTAGAGGTGAGTTTTTTCATCCCCTCCTCATCAACCGTAAGAGTATCGCTGGTTCTGTTAGAACTAAAAATTATTGTATTTGTATTAGGAATAAATGAAGGATCAAGATCATCAAAATAATCATTGGTTAATCTTCTGATTTTGTTTCTTTTAACACTTAAAAGATAAATATCCGTTTTCCCCGCTCTATTGGCACTAAGAGCCGCAAGCCTACCATTAGCGGAAAAACTTATTGCGTTTACTTTTTCCAGATTTCTAAGTGGGCTTGTTAATTTACTTTTTGTAGTTAAATCATATAGTTCCAACACATAATTACCACGTTTGTAGTCCACTATTCCTAATGTACTATCATCCATCCAGTCCAGCAGCGGCATATCTTTATCAACCTTTTGATCATTTACCCTGTACCCTTCCACATATACCCTTTCTGTGCTCCCGGACTCAACATTTCTTATATAGACTTCGTGCTTACCTTCCTGATTAACCGCATATGCCAATAAGCTTGCGGATGGGCTAAAAGAAATAGCACTAATATGTTTTGAGGAGTTAATCGTAAGTAGCGCACTTTTGGGCTCGGGAGTAACAAATGATTGATTGACCTGGTTGGACATGGTAGTATAGTACTCCTGCCATTCCAGCATTATTTGCTTAAAGGGTACTCCTAGTGTAAAGGCAATACTTTTTTCTTCGCTACGGGTAACTCTTACAAGGTTAAGTATTTGGTTAACATTACTTTTCCCATATTTCTGTACTATAAAATTCCACATAGATTGACCGGCAAACCGGGCGTTTTCAGAGCTAAGTTTATTCAACTTATTCACAGCTCCGCTATTCATCAAATCCCGTATGCGATCATCCATATCTACGTCCCAACCTCGGGATAAATATGCAATAGCGCCTTGCACAAACCATGGAGGCAAACTCATAAGATAAGTATTTTGCCACATGTCTGTAAGACTACCTCCAAATAGCATATCATTTAAGACCAGTTCTGCTACTCCTGCCACAAGTTCTTGCTTAAGCCCAATCATCGAACCAGGGTTAGGAACTTCAACATAAGATTTTACAAAGTTAGTCTGGCCCCCCACCCTATGCGAGGTTTGATTAACCCCAACATTGCTTTGCTCCATTTCTTCAATGGAGTTATAGATGAAAATTTTTGCTTTGAAATAAGGGCTGTAACCTACAATGTCCGTAATTCTTTCAAACTCTTCCTCCAGGTATTCTGTAGCTTGTAAGGCCGATTTTTGCCCATCTCCATAGTAGTAAACATCAAAGTTTACACTGCTATAATACCTCCAGTCAAAATCAAGATATTGTAGGCGGTTTTTGCCAAATACTTCCCTTGTTTGCTGACCAAAGGTTGCAAATGAAACTGTAACTAACAGTAGTAGTATGAAGCTATATTTTTTCAATGAAAAAACTTGTGTTCATAAAATTAACTAAAAAAACGCTCTACACTAACTTCTTTATCCAGCTCCTGCCCATTACATAACCAATTGGCCAACTGTTCTGAAAAAAAAGGAGCTAAAGAAACCCCTTTGGTACCCAAACCATTGAAAACAACTAGCTGCTCGTAATCCTTACAAGGTCCCAATACCGGCCTACGGTCAGAAACTGATGGGCGCACCCCTGCTTTGTGCTCTACTACATTGTATGGTATCTTCAATAAAGTTTTTAATTTCTCCTCAATTTCTTCCCTGCCCTCTTTTGTTGGGGTCCAGCTTAAATCTTCGTGGTTATAATTAGAACCGACCATATTATATCCTTCCCTGGGCATGACAAATACACCCCGGTTATAAATCTTTTTTAAGTCCTGTTCCAATTCTATTTTTAGCACTTCCCCTTTCACTGGTCTAAATTTTATTTCTTTTAAATATGGATTAGTATTTCCACCAGTACCATCACAAAAAATTATACGCTCAGCTTTAACCCCTTTATAAACGACTTCTCTCCCCCTAAAGTTTATCAAATTCAAATCAAACCGCTCATTAATATATCTCTTCTCTTTGGTCAACCAATCAGCAACCGAATCTAAAAATACTCCTGTGTCAAGGTAGCCACTATTATTGAGTAATAACCCGCCAAATGAATCCTCAACCATATTTTCCTTTTCGGCTGTAGTTGTAACTCTGTTTATAAACGGTAAATAATGCTTTTCTGTACTTTTCCCCTGCCATTCATTTTGTTCTTCAATGGTTAAAAAAGGTCTGTAAATCGGCACTTCAAACAAAAATTTGGAACCAAGGGTTTGCTCAGCTTTTTTATAAAATGTATGCAAATAAGGAAATAGTTCGTGGGCCCTCCAGGTAAGTACCATTTTACGACCAGTTATAGGGTTTATTAGCCCTCCTGCAACCCTGGAAGCACAGTGTCCGCCTCCTTCGTTAAATACCAGGAAACTCTTTTCTTTATTTGCCAGTTGCAATGCCAAGCAACTTCCGGCCAGCCCCTGCCCAACAATTATATAATCGTATTCTTGTTCCAAGTTTTGTGTATTGGTAGTAATCAAGCTATTTTGTGACAAATTTCAGTAATTGGCTGGCATGATAACAGTTCATTCTTTTGTTTTTAATCCTTTTAGCGAAAATACCTATGTTTTGTATGACGAAACTAGTGAGTGCGTAATAATTGACCCAGGGTGCTTTTCTCAGGATGAACGGATGCAAATTACATCCTTTATTACTGATCAAAATCTTATTCCTCAAATGGTTCTTAATACGCACTGCCATATAGATCATGTATTGGGTAATAGCTTTATAAAAAAAGAATTTGGTATCCCTCTTTGGATTCCAAAAGGCGAGGAATCAACCTTTAACTCAGTTCCTACCTATTCCGATGTGTATGGTTTTGGTGGCTATGAGCATGCCGCTGTCGATCATTTCGTAGAAGAAAATGAAGAAATCGGGTTTGGCAATTCAACTTTAGACACCATTTATGGTCCAGGGCACTCAGCCGGCCATGTAGCCTATGTGAACGAAAAACAGAAGATATGTATAAGTGGCGATATTCTCTTTTATGGTAGCATCGGTAGAACTGACCTTCCTGGTGGAAACTTTGAGACACTCATCAAAAGTATTCATACTAAACTTTTTGCTCTTAACAATGAAACCATAGTATATTCAGGCCATGGGCCCGTGACTACAATTGGACATGAGAAAGCCACTAATCCCTTTTGTGCAATAAACTAAGTGATGATAAAAAAGCATATACCCAACACAATAACATTAGGTAATTTAACATGTGGCTGCCTGGGTTTGGTGGCATGTGCTAAGGGCGATCTCAAAATGGCATCCTACATGATATGGCTGGCTGCTTTTTTAGATTTTCTTGATGGATTTGTAGCCAGGATGTTAAATGTTTCAAGCCCCATTGGCAAGGAACTTGATTCTTTGGCAGATATGGTAACTTTTGGCTTGCTGCCTTCTTACATACTTTACTCAATGTTGAACCGGGCAACTACTGGCCTTTGGCCTTATGTAGCATTTATTTTGGCACTTTTTTCTGCGTTACGCCTTGCTAAATTCAATATTGATGAGCGCCAGTCAAATGGCTTTATTGGCATGCCCACTCCTGCTTCTGCCTTTTTTGTATCTGGGTTAGTTTTTTGGCCAGAAAATAACGTTGTCTTTCATAGCATGGAAGGTTTAGTGGTAATTAGCCTGATGCTGGCCTTTCTCTTAGTTGCTCCCTTGCCTGTGCTGGCGCTTAAATTCAAAGATTTTTCTATCAAGAACAATTTTTACAGATATTTGGTTGTTATTGTATCAGCGGTTCTATTGGTGGTTTTGGGATTAAAATCTTTCCCAATAATTATAATGGTGTACCTGGCCCTGTCACTTTTAGCTGCGCTAACGAATAAACCTCAACAATAACCTATACATGCGTAAGGCTGTTTTTTTATTTACATTCCTTATCATTTTGTGTCTTGTAAAAACTACCGGCAAGGCCCAACCACACTCTGTATTGGCATCAGGCAATTGGTATAAAGTGGCCATCACAGAAACAAATGTATATTCTATTAGCGGATCCTATCTTGAAAACAATGGTATCTCAATTTCAAATATTGATCCTGAAAAAATACGTGTTTTTGGACATCCAGGAGGAATTTTACCTCAGTCAAACAGTACATTTAGGTACTCAGACCCGGAAGAAATAGCTGTTTGGGTTATAGATGGTGATGACGGTTCTTTTGATCCCTCCGACAAAATTCTGTTTTGGGCTGAAGGACCAAATAATATCGATTATGATGAAACTACAGATTTGGTTTCATATGAAAACAATTTTTACAGCGACACAAGCTACTTCTTTCTCAACTTTAACCAGGCCATCGGAAAAAGAGTTGAGCAAGCAACTCCTGTTGCAGGCGATTATCCAATTGTTGATTCCCACATTATTTATTTCGTCCATGAGCTAGACAAGGTAAATATTTTGTCTTCAGGCAGGGAATGGTATGGTGAAAAATTCGATGGTGATTTGGACCAGACTTTTGAAACAAACATAAATAACTGGATGCCCGGTTCGCAAGCCAAACTTACTTCATCAGTAATGGCCTCATCTTTTAACCCAAGCACATTCACAGTTTCCATAAACAGCACCGAGGTTGGAAGCCATTCGATTTCTAATATTCCCAACAGCCAATATGGCATAAAAGGGCAAAATGATTTTAATGTTTTTCCTTTTTTGCTCCCTGCTCTTAGTGGTGACAATCTGGAGATCAACTACAAATTTGAAAAACAAGGAGGACTTGGGTATTTAAATTACTTTCTTGTTCAGGCAGAGCAGGACCTTTCTCTTTCAAATTCACCGTTGAAAATTTTGCTGGCACAAAAACCCAATGATATTTCTACCATACAAATCTCAAATGCTGTTAACAACATAGTGGTATGGGAAGTAGAAAATTTCAACAGCGTAAAAGAGGTAGGGGGTGCCGTAAATAGCAGTATTTGGAAAGCAAATATTGAAACTGATACTACCTCTTGGCTATGCGCGTTTAATCCTGAAGGAGAAATAAATTCCCCTGCATTTGTGGGTAGTGTTGACAATCAGGATTTACACGGAATAAGCTCTATCGACTTGTTAATAGTAACACCACCTGAGTTTAAAGCCGAAGCGGAAATACTCAAAGACTACAAGATAGGAAGAGGCATAGAAACGGAAGTAGTAACTACAAATCATATATACAATGAATTTTCAGCTGGTCGACAGGACGTTACTGCAATTCGGGACCTTGCAAAATATCTTTATGAAAATGCAGGACTTAAATATCTTCTGCTGTTTGGTAAAGGCACGTTCGACTACAAAAACATTTTAGAGGATAATCTATCATTTGTCCCTATTTACGAATCAAGAAATTCGTTGAGTCCACTTTACACCTATGGCTCAGACGATTACTTGGCCTTTATGGAAGCCAGTGAAGGAGAATGGAATGAATCTATTAGCGGAGACCATACTATGGACATCGGAGTTGGCAGACTGCCTATTAAATCAAAAGAAGAGGCAGAAACTATTATAGAGAAAATAAAGCGCTATGAATCTAGCAGCACAACAGGCCAATGGAAAAAACAGGTATTGTTCGTTGCGGAAAATGGTGATGGAAATTTGCATCAAAACGATGCTGAAAAGCTCTCAACCCTGGTAGACACTACTTATTATTCTTTTGACCCAAAAAAAATATACGTTGATGCTTACCCGATTGAGATATATCCTTCAAAAACTGAAGCACCCCAGGTAAATGAAGCAATTGAAGAAGCCATTAACAATGGAGCGTTCATTATTAATTACACGGGCCATGGAGATGAAGGGCAATGGGCAAAATCAGACATATTTAATACTGATATGATTGAAGGTCTTAATAACAACCCTCATTTTCCACTTTTTATAACAGCTACTTGCGAGTTTGGAAGACACGATGATACAGATATTATTTCTGGTGGTGAGGAACTTGTGGTAAAAGAAAACAACGGTGCAATTGGCATTATAACTACCTGCAGGCCTGTATTCGCTCCTTCCAATTATGCTCTAAATCTTGCTTTTTATAATGAAGTCTTTTCAAAAGTCAACGGACAATACAAAGCGCTGGGCGATATTTTTAGTGCTACAAAAAACAATAGCTTAAATGGACCTAACAATCGTAATTTCTCTCTTCTGGCCGATCCAAGCCTTAAACTGGCATATCCTGAAAAACTGCTTCAGCTAGACTCATTAAACAATAATCCTCTTCAATTAACAGACACAATTGGTGCTCTTGAGAAAGTAAGGTTTACGGGTACTGTAAGAAATACAAATGGCAATATGAACGAAACATTCTCAGGAACAGCATATATTGCTGTTTATGATAGTCCCATCATGTTAAAGACTTTAGGAAACTTTGAAGATTCCTTTGAATACAAAGAACGGAACAGTGCTCTTTTTAAAGGTAGCTCAGAGATCAAAAATGGTCATTTTCAATTTGAATTTGTAGTTCCCCTGGATATCAACTACCAACCTCAAACTGGTAAAATTTCTATGTATGCATTGGCAAACGATAGTACAGACGCCAGTGGTGCGCTGGTATCTGTTTTTATGAATGGGTCTTCTACCAATCCACAAATAGATACAACGCCCCCAAAAATTGAACTTTATATGGAAGATTCTACCTTCCAAGGTAACGATTTGGTAAGCTCAAATTCAATGCTTATAGCTACTTTGTCTGATGAAAATGGTATAAATCTTTCCAAATCACAGGTTGGGCACAGTATTACCTATACTTTAGATCAACAAGACCCAATCGTAGTTAATGATTATTTTGAATATTTCCCTGATTCGTATCAATCAGGAAGATTACTTGTTCCAATTCAAAACATTGAACCTGGGCATCATATACTGAAACTTAGAGCATATGACGTTTATAACAATGTAGCTGAAGAGGAAATTAGCTTTAAAGTAACTTCTAAGGAAAAGGCTGTTATTACCGAATTGAGTGCTTACCCTAACCCAATGACTACCCAAACTACATTTACATTTAAGCATAATTTAAATGGAGAAGAATTGGTAGTTATCCTTCAGGTATTAAATAGAATTGGAGAACTGGTTTATTCCAAAGAAACTCAATACTTGGAAGCGCCATCTATTATTGACGATTTGAAATGGGATGGAAGAAATGTAACAGGGCAAAAATTAGTGGAAGGTATATACCCATTTAAGGTAATTGTTCGTTCTATAAGTTCAGGTGCACAAAGCGCGCACTTTGGCAAACTCATGATTATAAATTAATCAACTTTCAATATCTTTGAACCTAAAATATAGCAATTTGGCAATAACTAAGTCACTATCATTTTTAACTCTCATTCTTCTTTTTGGTCATATAGTAAAGGCACAAGGAGTTTTTGTTGGCCAGGATGAAGAAAGAAGAGTTATTACAACTGCTGTGCCCTTCCTAAACATTACACCAGATTCAAGGTCGGGTGGTATGGGAGATGTGGGTGTGGCCATTTCTCCCGATGCTAACAGCACGCATTGGAATCCGTCCAAGCTTGCTTTTGTCGATAGTAAAATGGGGTTTTCATTGTCGTATTCTCCTTGGCTAGCTAAAATCGTCAACGACATGTCATTATCCTACCTTTCAGGGTATTATAAAATAACCAAGGAGCAAGCCGTGGCTGTTTCATTGCGGTACTTCGATTTAGGTGAAATTTATTTTAAAGATGATTATAATAATCCTCAGGGAGATTACCACCCAAAAGAAGTTGCCGTAGATGCCACATATTCAAGAATGCTTACAAAGAATTTCAGCCTTGGTATAACCATTCGTTATGTAAATTCAGACCTTACAGGTCACTATCAATCCACGAGCAGCGCCATCCAGGCTAAACCTGCTAACACAGTAGGTGCAGACATATCAGCTTACTATAACATGGAAACTAAGCTGGGTTTACTTGCTTTTGGAGGAAATATATCAAATATTGGAGCTAAAGTCACCTACTCTAATCAGGATAACAAAGATTTTATACCCACAAACCTTCGTCTTGGCTCCGCACTTACCTCAGATATTGACCCTTACAACTCAATTACTTTTTCAATTGACTTTAACAAATTATTGGTGCCCACACCTCCAATTTATGCAACAGATGATGATGGGGAGATAATTTATGACTCAAACAATAATCCTATAATTGAAAAAGGGAAGGATCCAAACAGGAATTTGCTAAGTGGTATGTTTGGGTCATTCAGCGATGCTCCTGATGGCTTTTCTGAAGAAATGCAGGAGATTATGATTGCCTTGGGAACCGAATATTGGTATAACCAAATCTTTGCTGCTCGTTTAGGCTATTTCTACGAAAATGCCAATAAAGGCAACAGACAGTACTTTACTTTGGGAGTTGGCTTTAGATATAATGTATTTGGGTTTGACTTTGCTTATTTGATCCCACCGCAGCAAGAACATCCTCTGGCAGAAACATTAAGATTTACATTGCACTTCAATTTTGAGGACGAAAACGCTTTCGATCCTTCAGTTACAGATTAAACATGTTGGATAGGTCTGCAGCTCCTGAAGTATCTTTTAATCCAGAAATTAATCTTCTAAATTACCAAACCAGTATTCTTCGCAATGCTATTCCGGTTTATAGTATTGCAGACAGTCGCCATGAAGTTGTAGGTATTCAATTTTTTTTTTCAGGAGGTAAAAAATTAGAAGCCAGTAAGGGGGCATCATATTTCGCAACTCACTTGCTAAAATCAGGCACAAAAACATTTAATGTAAACTATATAAATGATTTTTTTGAGTTTAGGGGTGCTTTTGTTCAGATACAGAGTGGCCTTGACTACGACTCCATTAGTTTATATTGCTTGTCGGAAAAACTAGAAGAAGTTCTCCCTTTCTTTCTTGTCCTTGTTAATGAATCGAATTTTCCAGAAGATCAAATTGATAAGCTAAGAAAGAAAAAGATACAGGAAATCAATATCAACCTGCAGAAGTCCAACTACTGGGCAAACAAACTTTTAAAACAATCCTTATTTGGCACTCATGCTTACGGGCATCTTATATCAATTGATGATATTGAAGCCCTTGAAAGAGCCAATATTCAAAGTTTCTGGAATAGTGCACTTAACAATATAGGATTTGTTACAATCACAGGGAAATTTGATGAAGAGCTTGTTCTAAAATTGCTCGAGAACTTTTTAAAGGCTCCAAAACCAAGGAGCATAGCCGCCACCAAGTTTAAATTTGAAGTATCCAGACAAATAAAAAGCCTCGAGTCTAGTGAACAAACAAGTTTGAAGATTGGCCTTCCAACTATTGAACTTACCCATTCAGATTATCCTGCTTTGAGCTTAGGAAATACTATTTGGGGAGGTTATTTTGGCTCCCGGCTAATGCAAACCATACGTGAAGAAAAAGGACTGACCTATGGAATACGCTCATCGTTTTTACATCTTCAAGAGGTATCATATCTTCAAATATCAGCAGATTTAAAAAAAGGAGCTGGTGAAGAAACCCTTTCGCTTATTGAATCTGAATTGAATTTGTTAATTCAGAAATCTGTAAGTTCTGATGAATTAAATAAGGTCAAGAGCTTTATCATTGGTGAATACAAATCAGGTACTGAATCCATTTTTGATAAAATGTCAAAAATCAAATTCCTAAAAGTACATAACCTGCCCGATAATTACTTTGTAGAATTGTATAGAAAAATTCTAGAAAGCAATTCCGAAAATGTAGCAAAAGCTATTGAGAAATACATTGTACCCCAGCTTTTTCATGTGGTTATAGTAGAATAGTCACCCATTCTTTTATTAAAACTTAATGTTTGGAGCCCTATAAGACAAAAAAGGGTATCACTGATGAGTGATACCCTTTGATAAAAACTGGCAACGACTTACTCTCCCACCTGTTACGGCAGTACCATCAGCGCTGAGGGGCTTAACTTCTCTGTTCGGAATGGTAAGAGGTGGACACCCTCGCTATAGTCACCATATGCTCTTTACACCTTCGCTATTCCGATAACTATCGGAATCGGTGTACAAGTACTCTTTCAGTACTTGTAATCTCTTTAATATTTATCCTACTACGCTTTATGCTTCGTAGGATGACATGAACTTGTGAGAGTTATTGACTACACATAGTGTTAAAAAAAGCTTACGGGTAATTAGTACTGCTCAGCTT
>JAGQYJ010000058.1 GCA_020436145.1 Cyclobacteriaceae bacterium
TGATACCTTTTTATATCAAACCAACGGTAGCCCTGGCCAATAAACTCTTTTCTTCGTTCAAGTAGGAGATAGTTTAACAGAATATCCTCATCTGTAAATGTATCATCATCCTCAGCCCCATAGAACTTCCTCAATAAATCCATAGTCAAAGTCACATCCGCACCTGTATATCGTTTGTCCGTTAAAATCTGCAGGTCCGCAAGCGCCTCAGTAAGGTTATTTTGGTAAATGTTTATTTCAATTCTATTCATCAATACCTCCTCTCCTCTGAAAATAATGCCAATATGGTAGGGAGTGCCAACATTGGAATTCAAACTGCTCCTTTCAAACAAGCTTTCATATCGAACAGGGAATAAGGCATTTTGACCCTTTATAAATGCAGGGTTTTCCCGCTCATCCGTAGCACCAAACGGGTTGGTGGCAAAGAGTGAGCCATAGAAATTTCGATCTACACCATAGGCAAAATCAGGACGCTGAACCAATGATATCTTCCTCATCAATAAAATATTGGAGGGAAGATCAGGCGATGAATATAATCTTGGATATCCTGTTATTGAAGATTTTTGGTTCTGAAACTCCTCTGAGGTCAAATCCCGTACAAATACTTCAGGAGAAGCTCCAAGGAGCTCATCTGTGTACTGGGCGCACCGTATTAAATCTCCTTTGAACAAATAGAAACGCGAAGCAAATGCCAGGGCAGCATTTTTATTAAAGTGATATTTCCCTGAATTGTTATAAAAGGCATCATCAAGCATTTTCAGGCCTTCCAATAAATCATCTTCAATTTTTACATATACTTTTTTAACGGATTCCCGCTCGTAGGTTTCTATAAAAGTGGTTTCAGGATCTCTGATATAAGGAACCCCATCCGAAGAGTCATCCGTACCGTATTGCTCACCAAATAAATTTACAAGCATAAAGTGGCTATACGCACGAATAAGTAAGGCTTCCGCCTTAATCGCATTACGCCTTGGATACTCTTCCTCGCTAACTACAAGTTTATCAATAATGGCCAGAACTTCATTTGCATGGGCAATGGCATTGTAGGTCTCGTACCAGTAAAAATTGGGGGTATCAAGTTCATCCGGACCGGTTGTTACATCGTCCCAGGCGTACATTTCGGTATGTTCCGGTCGTATAACCGTACCGAAGGTATAAGTAAAATCATCACTCATCCAATCCGTAAAAGCAGGACTGGCAATGGAGTATCCGCTGGTTAGTAATTGAGCCGCTTTATCAAGGTTATCCAATTCAACCCGATTGTCTGGTGACTCATCCAGGAATTTATCGCACGAGTTCAGAAGTACCAACAGGACAAATAGAACACCAATGCTTTTGAGTCTGAGCTTTATAACTTCAGGTGCCAAGAGTCTATATGTTTTCAATCCTTTTTTCACGTTTCTACAATCCAATGTTTAAAGAAAAGGTGATAGTTTTCGGTTGTGGCAATGAAACTCCCCCTGTGCTAAAATATTCAGGATCCTGGCCCCTGAGTTTGCTATCAGAGTATAACAGGGCCAGGTTCTGGCCTTCAAGGCTCAAGGTTACATTGGTCAATTTCAATCGTTGAAGAAACGCTTGCGGTACCTGGTAGGCAAGCCTGACATTCCTGAGCCGGGCATATCCACCATCAGCCACTCTTACAGTACTCTTATTGTAAAGATCATAGGCAAGTACTATATCAGAGTTGGAATCAGCGGTTTTGCTGTCAAGAATAGCGGGTACATCCGTTATGTCTTCATCACCGGGAACAACCCACCGGTTTACAAGTTCACCCGGTAGTGCTACAAAATCATTGTACCTGGATCGGAAGGCATCATTTAGCCTGATTTTGTAGTCAAACTTATAGGAGATCAACACAGAGAGTGAAAATGCTTTATAGGTGAATGTATTGGTGAGTCCGCCACCTCCACGCGCTTCTGTCGGGCCATCGTATTGTAAAACACTTGCCAAATCAGCCCTGGATTGGAGATCATACTGGTAGACAATCTCTCCGTTTTCATCATAAAACGTGGGAATGCCAAAGGCATCGAGGCCTGCAAACCTGGCCGAGTAAAGCCCTCTTCGGGGTCCGCCAAGTACAGCAGCCCCATTCTGGCCTATAGCATCAGCTATTCTTGGCCCAAAATCCAGTTTGGTGATCACATCATGGGTATATCCAATGTTAAAGTTGGTTCTCCACTGAAAATTATTTGCTGAAATATTTAAGGTGTTTAGCGAGAATTCGAACCCGGTTGCTTCCATATCGGCATAGTTTCCGGTCTTCAGGCTTAGGCCGCCTACACCACTCGTCAATACGGTTCCAATCAGGTCGAATGACTGCCTCAGGTAAAAATCGAATGTGGTATTGATGCGGCTGTTTTGCACCGTTAAATCCATACCTACATTAAACTCTTTAAGTTTTTCCCAGGTAAGTTCAGTATTAGTGAGTTCCTGAATATACAACAGAGGTTCCACATCGGTGGGACGCACCGTTACATCCGGCTGAAGATTAAGCAAAGCACTGGCATTAGGAGGGAGGTTACCTGAAATACCATATGTAGCCCTTAATTTTAATTCATTAATAAAACTGATGGATTTGATAAACTCTTCGGTGTGTAGGTTCCAGGCCCCACTCACGTTCCATGTGGGCAGGTAGCGCGCTTCTCTGCTTTTACCAAGTTGGTTGGAGCCATCATAGCGGACAGTAAAGTTTGCTATGTATTTGCCTTTGTAAGAGTATCCTCCATTAATAAATAAACCCAGAAAGCGGTCTCTTTCAATTCCTCTTCCATTAATTTCTATGTTTTGAGAATTGAAAAACTCAATGATATTGGGATCAGTTACTACAATCCCTCCACTTTCGTAAATAATGCCTAAGGCAGTTGAATTACTTTCAGTGCGATTGGTAAACCTCATCTCACCTCCCGTAAGAATATTGAGTTGATGTATTTCATTTATGGTCTTGTTCCATTCGGCACTTACACGACTGTAAAGGTTGAGAAGATCACTTCTGTCCAGGTAATTGAAACCGCCTACGGGCAAAACAGAGACAGGGTTTAAACCAAGGTTGTCCGGGTCTCTGTATAAGAGATTGTTGGCATCCTGGATAAATTGGGTGTCATCCGCCCGGTAGGCTTCGGCCTGGTTGGACTTTTCATGGATAGTATGGTCCCTCAAGGTATTGGCATACCTGAACTGCACCACTCCTTTAAGCGACAGGTTGTCTATTGGATTAACTTCAAAGTCAGTTTGGGCTGAAACATCGACTACCTTTAGGTTAATGAAATTATACTTTAATTCATCAAGAATATTAAACGGGGCAAAATTTCTTCTGAAATACTCCAACTCTCCATTCTCATCATACGGCCTCATAGAACGGCTGGTATTTAAGGCAAAGCTTAGAGGGTTGATATCAAAATCGCGGGTGTAGGTACCTGTAATAGGATCAAATTCCCTGTTTCTTGTGCCGGGAGCATCCTGATCGCGATAGCTTGCCGTGAGTTTTAGCCCGAATGTAAATTGCTTTGACAGAAAATACGTGTTTCTTGCCGTAGCTGTCACCCGTTGTACTTTGTCGGCTATGGTTTGCCCGTAATCATGCAGGTAACCTAACGAAAAATAGTTGTTTGATTTTTCTGTACCAGAGGTAAAGCTGAGTGAATGCTGCTGTTGAAAACCAACATCATTAAACAAGACATCAAACCAATCGGTATTTGCATTTTCATACTGATTGAGAAAGGGCTCATTCAAAGTGCCTCCCGGCCCCCAGGGTATTTCCTTTTCGCTAATTTTAACAAACATCTTACCCATTGCTCCATACGTTTGCGCCTTAACAGCCGTACTGATATCAATCAACCCTTTGTCCACCATCTCACGATAAACAGACATTTCTTCGGCTGAATTAAGCAGGTTGAACTGGCTATATGTTGGTCTTAGTTTTCCAGAGTAATTACCTGTATAATTTATCCTCAGTTTACCGCTTTTGCCTCTTTTAGTAGTAATTACAATAACTCCATTAGCAGCCCTGGCTCCGTAGATAGCCGTAGCGGATGCGTCCTTCAACACCTGAAACGACTCAATATCATCTGGATTAAGGTTAGCCGTTGAAGAGCTGATCAAGGTATTGGCATTGCCAGATATAAAATCATCTGTATTTACATTGGATAGATCTTCAAGAATAACCCCGTCAACCACCATTAATGGCTGATTGTTTCCATTAATGGAAGCATTTCCTCTAATTCTTATTTTAGGCGAGGTACCAAAAGTTCCTGAAAGATTGTCCACATTGACACCAGCAACCTGTCCTTCCAAAATTCTGCTGACATCCGTTATGCTGCCAGATTCTATATCAGACATTTTAAGGTGCTCAGAGGAGCCTGTAAATAACTTACGATCTGTTTTTTGAAAACCATTGACCACAACTTCATCTAGCACAGCCGTTTCTTCTTTCAGAATTATGTTTATAAACTTATCTGAGCCGACAACAAGTTTCTCAGGTTGCATGCTTACCATAGAAAAAAGTAGTGTTTGTCCTTTTTCAGCTGTAATGGAAAAGTTTCCATCCAGATCGGTGACTACACCTTCTGTTGTGCCTTCAATTCTTACCGTAACTCCAATTAGCGGCTCTCCGTTTTCATCTTTAACGATTCCTTTGGCCATGAATGTTTGCGCATGGATTACACCAGGCAAACATGTGAGTACGAATGAAAAATAGAATAACCTAAATACGTTAGATGATATTCTGTACATCAATAATCAGCAATAGCAAAAACTTAATCGTTGGTTTTATCAAATTCGTAAACAAGTGTGGCAGAGGTAGGCTGGAAAATCTTATTCAATTCTTCCTCGTATCTATCCGGATCTTCCGTTTCCCATATATCCAACATATCCTTGTAAGCCTGGGTAACTGTATCATAATAAATATTTGGAATCAGGAGAATAGTGATGTCTGTACTGAGTGTAAGATCTTTACTTGTTGCTTCAACAACTTTAAAGTCTTCAAATATATTTAAGCCCTGGCCATCGGGATCAAGGAATAAGTTATCATCATCAGTTTCCCAGTCACCCTCTTCATTAAATACATTGGAGCCAACGGTAATTTCACGTGAGTATGTAAAATCCTTATTCAAAATCAATTGATAGGAATCTTCACCCCAAAATCCCACATCCTCATATCCTTCCCAATCAGAAAAATCGGCTGGTAGATTGGTGAAACTAAAGCTACCTTGTAGCCATTCACCCACAACAGGATTTATCGGTTCAGGTTCATCTTTTGAACATGATACTACAATGGCAACAGTAAAAAGTAAACTAATTTGTAAAAGCTTCTTCATAGTTTTTTCATTAAATAAATAATACGTAAGTGTAGGTCGGAATCAATATTCGCCAATCAATACTAAAATAAACATAGCTACCAAAACAGCATATCAGATTCACATTATATTGCATAATATGTACGTAATTAGCTGACAATGGTTGTAATTGCTGGTACGGCTTAATTTATTCATAAAATGAAGCGGAAGGAAACTTTAAAAAATTAAGGTATTTTTAAACCAACGATATAATTGTGGGTTCAAGTAGTAGTACTATGTTTTTAGAAATTTTCGTTAAGTATTTGCACTTTATCTGTGTGTTTGGTGTAGTAAGTGCTGTGGTATCTGAGCATTTACTATTAAAGTCTGAGTTAAGCCGTAAAGAGATATCGAGATTATCCCGGATTGATGCAGTATATGGTTTGAGTGCACTTGTGCTTTTGGGAGCAGGTTTAGCCCTCTGGTTTGTGGTAGGTAAACCAGCAAGCTATTATAGCCACAACTGGGTCTTTCATCTCAAGCTTACCCTGTTTGCTATTGTTGGATTATTATCTATATACCCAACTGTGTTTTTTATCAAACAAAGAAAGGGTGACGCCCATCAGATGATTCAAGTCCCCAAAGGAGTGATCTTATGTATCCGAATGGAGTTGTTAATTCTTACGATAATGCCTTTCCTTGCCGTTCTGATGGCCAAAGGAATTGGCTATTTTGGCAACTAGTGTTTAACAATTATTTTTTCCTGGAGTAATAGATTTTTCCCTGTATTCTTAACAACACATAACCCTTCAAGTAGTTCGGAAACATCCAAAATTGCTTTGATGTGGAAATGCCTTGTTGGAGGTTGTTTTCTCCACTTAAATTGAAAAAGTGCTAGTTATTAATTGCTTGAAGCCATTTCTTTTACTCGATGAAGTGCAGCTTTGCTGCTATCTGCTAATTTATGCAACTGCTTATCATACTCCTTCTTTGCATCGGACAGTTTGTGGTTCATGTTTTTTTCAAGTGATTTCATTTGATTGTCCATTTCAGTGGACAACATTTTACGAGTCTTACGACCGCTTCTTGGTGCAGTAAGATAACCTGCTGCAAGACCTGCAGCTAATCCAATTGTTAGTGATGTAATAATTCTTAAAGCTTTCATTTGACTAAAAATTTTGTTTCTGTATCCAATGTTTTTGGATCAATTTTATAACCTTTCTTTTCTGATAATTTAACTAAAAATAGCCTAAATTCCAAGAAATAAGCCGCATTTATTTATTCCGCATCCTTATGTCGGTTAGTCCAAATGAGCTTTGATTAACTGGCATATAGTGGTACTTTAGAATAATAAGCAGAAAGTTTACTGCTGAAACTAAATCAACTCACATGAACCCCAAAGTCGATTTCTTCTTTGAAAAGAATAGTAAGTGGCAAAATGAATATAAGAAACTCCGTTCTATTGCCTTAAGCTGTGGTTTAACAGAAGAGCTTAAGTGGGGTGTGCCTTGCTATACCTTAAAAAAAACCAATGTGGTTTTAATTCACGGTTTTAAGGAGTATTGTGCATTCTTATTTCATAAGGGAGCATTGCTGAAAGACACAGAAGGTATTTTGATACAGCAAACAGAGAATGTACAATCTGCCCGTCAGATACGCTTCACAAATTTGCATGAAATTGAAAATATGGAGGCAGTATTGAAAGCCTACATCTTTGAAGCTATTGAAGTAGAAAAGGCTGGTCTTTCTTTTGAGTTAAAGAAGACCTCAGAGTTTACCATGGTTGATGAGTTTAAAGAGATATTGTACTCAGATGAAGAACTCAAAAAAGCATTTGAAGCCCTCACTCCCGGAAGACAACGTGGATATTTACTTTACTTCTCACAGGCCAAACAATCCAAAACCCGTAAAGACAGGATTGATAAGTACAGAGACCATATACTAAGCGGTAAAGGTTTAAATGATTAAAGTATGGCTATGACAAAGGATGTTGAAACCTATCTGTCAGACGGTTGCATGCGGTGCAAATTTGGAGGAACGCCTCAATGCAAAGTAAATACCTGGCGAAGTGAGCTCGTTAGGCTTCGTGCTATTGCTTTGGATTGTGGCTTGACGGAAGAATCCAAATGGGGAGTGCCGTGCTATACCTATAAAAGCAGCAACATTCTAATTGTGTCTGCATTTAAAGAGTATGCCTCTTTGAGTTTTTTTAAAGGGGTATTGTTACAGGATAAAAAGGGACTATTGCATTCATCTGGAGAGAATAGCCAATCAGCAAGATACTTTAAGTTTACAAGTAGCAAGCAAATAGTTGATCTTGAGGAGACAATTAAAGCCTATATTTTCGAAGCAGTAGAAGTAGAAAAAACAGGTTTAAAGGTTGAATTTAAGCAAAAGGATGAGTTGGTATATCCAGAAGAGTTATTGAAGAAATTTAAAGAAGATTCTTCGCTCGAAAAAGCATTTGAAACGCTATCTCCCGGTAGAAAGCGTGGGTATGTTCTCCATTTTGCACAGCCTAAGCAATCAAAAACCAGGGAATCACGCATAGAAAAATCCATGCCCCTGATTTTTGAAGGTAAAGGATGGAATGAGCGGTAGTAAAAGCACTACTTATTATTTACAATTCTTAAACCTAACAACGGTCGCACAATGTTTACTCTACGTATTATAAATTCATAAACTAGCAAGCAACTAATCAGAGTAAAGACGTTTAGAATAAGAAATTTATTTGTAGCGGCCATTTCAGTTGTAAACAAATACGAAGCACCCAGGTATAGAAACAGCATGTGAATAATGTATACGGGGTAAGCCGCCTGGCTTAAATAAGTCAATATCTTGCTAGGTTTATTCAGGTATCTATAGCCGAATCCAAAAACTGTATATATCCATAAATTAGATTCGATTGCTAATAGATAATATGGGGGCTTAAAATCAAAGTAAATTATACGCAAGATATAAAGCATGGTTGATAAAATTATGAGCACCCACCTCCATTTCCTTATGTTTTCCCAGAAAACTTTGCCACTGTACACACATAAAAACCCGGACATAAAGGCAAGTAATCCTAAAATATACCCATGCAATGTCATGGCGTATAGTTCAAAATTCTGTGGCCTCACCAGTTCTGCTTCCAGGATAAAGGGGATTATAAGTGCTATAAGCCCAAGTGGACTATTTAGGAGTTGATTCAATACTTGCCTAAACCTACCATTTTGGTTCTTCTTCAAATAAAAGAACAAGGGAGATAGCAACAGGACATAGCTAAATATATTGCCAAGAAACCATAAATGAGCAGGGTTAAATATGTAATGAATGCTCTGATTGTAATAACGCTGCCACAAAAAGATATGAAGAGGCACAATGGCTATCATGCCAAAAAGAAACGGCAGGAGTATTCGTCTGGACCTCTCTATCAATAGTTGTTTCCAGTCTCTTCGTTGAATGGCAAACCAAACACCCATACCCGAAACGAAAAACAAGAGGGGTATTCTCCACACATTTAGCATGGCCATTCCTACCCATATATGCTCTAACGAATCATTGTTCTGGATAAAGCCAATAAAAACGCCCCAGGGTTGAAAGCCTATGGCTATGTGGTATATAAGTAATAGCCCAATTGCTATTACTCTTAACCAGTCAATATCATATCTTCTTTCAGCTAGCATAGTTTTTTAATTTATTTTGCGGATAAAATCATTTTGGCAATTTCAGGTCGGGATGCCTCCACATAGGCATAATCGAGTTTAAATCCCAGTGGACCTAAATCCTTGCTGAACTGGTCATAGATAGGTTTAACATCGCTGAAAGGGCCAGAAACAGATTCCAGTGCCGTTGATCCATAATTGTTTCGAAGACTTATGTCAGCTCCTTTATCTAAGAGCATTTTTACTATTTCCGTACGACAGAAGAATGCAGCCGAATGCAAAGGAGTAGAGCCATCACCACTGCGAACGTTTACGTCTGCGCCAGCCTCAATCAAAAGTTTAGCAATTTCGCTTTTACCAAATAGGGCTGCTATACTTAAAGGTGCTGATCCATACGAATCTTTTTGATTCAGATCGGATTTAGCTTGTATATGTGCCTTTAGTTCTTTCACATTTCCCATAAAAGCAGCCTCATGGATAGACATTTTAGGCACACCAGCCTCTTCACTTTTTTCTTGAGATGTGTTACAAGAAGTGCTTGCAAATACCAGAGATAACAGGATAAGAGAATATCCTCCATTGATCAATTTCATTTTAGATGTTTTCATTTTTTGTTTTTTGTTTTGTACAATGCAAAGTTCATAAGCCTGTTTATGTACATGTTAGCACTCAGGAATCAAGAACTATAAACTTTGAATTATGTATAGAACATATGCTTCACTACTATAAACTATGATGCAAACACTACTTTTTGTCGTTGTGGATAGCCATTAAATTACCGATTATTGTAGAAGTACCTTTTTACCCAATATGATCTCATTTTTGCGTCCTAACGATAAATTCCTAAGGCAACTGATTGCCATTATTGAGGAAAATCTCTCGGATGAACAGTTTGGAGTACCTGAACTGGCAGATCGTGTAAGCATGAGCCGGTCAAACCTGCTTCGAAAAGTAAAGAAATTGACGGATGTTTCTGTGAGTGTCTTTATTCGAAAAGTACGATTGCACAGAGCCAAGGAAATGTTAGGGAATGATACCCTCACTGCCTCAGAAGTAGGTTACCGGGTCGGTTTTAGTAGTACTTCCTATTTCACAAAATGCTACCGTGAGGAATTTGGATACACCCCGGGTGAGCATAAAAATCAGGATAGCCTTATCAGCCTTTCAATTAACAAGGATGCATCCCATAAAAGGCAATGGTCAAAATGGGTAGCAATAGCAACGTTTGTGCTGGTGTTTGTCGTTATTGTATCTTACTTGTTAAGAAATGAGAATTTATCCCGACAACCGCTTGATAAATCGATAGCAGTACTTCCGTTTAAGAATGATAGTAACGATTCTGCCAATGTATACATCATCAATGGCTTAATGGAAGCTATTTTAAACAATCTTCAGAAAGTGAAGGAGCTAAAAGTTACCAGCAGAACAACAATGGAGCGGTACCGGAATATTCCGAAAACCATTCGTGAGCTTTCTGATGATCTTGAGGTAAACTATTTTGTAGAGGGAAGTGGCCAGAAAATCGGAGACGAGATAGTACTTACCGTTCAGCTTATTGAGGCACCAACCGACAAGCATTTATGGTCGAAAAGCTATAGAAGAAAAGTGGGTGATATTTTCCAGCTCCAAATGGATGTAGCAAAAAACATTGCTGAAGAAATTGAGGTGGTAATTACTCCTGAAGAGCAAAAAAGAATAGAGAAAAAGCCAACGAAAAATTTAATTGCATACGATTATTATTTGCAAGGTCTTGAATTTACTCACGATGAAACAGGAAAAGGTCTTGTTAAAGCTATAGAGCTTTATAAAAAGGCCATTAAAGAAGATAGTGTTTTTGCTCAACCTTATGCTTACATTGCCATATGCTACTACTATTTGGACATTTATCAGATAGATAAAAAATATGCTGAAGAAATTAATACGTATGCCGACAAAGCACTATTGCTGGATTCGGATATTGCCGAAAGTTATATTGCCAAGGCCCTTTTTTATATGCACGATGCCCAGTATCCACTGGCTATTCAGTATTTTGAAAAAGCACTTACCTATTCCAATTCAGGCTGGATACATAATTTCTTATCCGATATTTATACTTCATATATTCCCAATACGCAAAAATACCTCATGCATGCCCTTAGAGGCATAAAAACATCTGTTGCCAGCCAGGACTCTATTACTGCAAGCTATTCATACCTTCATTTAAGCAACGCACTCGCACAAACAGGTTTTATTAAAGAATCAGAAAAGTATGTGCTTAAATCATTGGAATATAATTCTCAAAATCTGTATTCTCAATACCTGTATGTTTACATTAAGCTTGTTAAAAATTTTGATTTAAAGGAAGCCAAGAGTGAACTTATTTCCATATTACAAAATGATACAACCCGACTCGATATCATTCAGGAAATAGCTAAAGTTTGCTATACCATGGAAGATTACACGGAAGCATGGGAGTATTATGAAAAATTTACCATAGCCAGAGAAAAATATCAGTTGGACATTTATAGAGGAGAGGACATTAAAATTGGCTTTGTGCTTGACCAGCTTAACCGACATAAGGAGGCTCTAGCTTATTATGAAAATTACAAGCAATCAGCTGATAAAGACGAATCGATCTATAAGGAATTGATGTATGCGGCTTACAATGCCGTAAATGGGAATATTAATGAAGGAATAGTTCATTTAAAGACCTTTTCAAATAAAAAGGGCTACCTATATTGGGTTGTTTTGTTTTTAGACAAGGATCCCATACTGCTTAAACTCTCTTCTCACCCCGATTATAAGAGCACCATACAACAGATAAGCGATAATTTTTGGGCAGAGCATAGGGAAACTGCTAAAATGCTACGCGAAGAAGGAGTTATTTAAAACTATACGAATGGGAGCGTGGAAGATTCGATTAACAAACCAAAGCCCATTGCAAGATAATTTTTACCTTTAAACATGGCACTGATATTCATAACCGGATCGGCAGATGGACTTGGGCACCTGGCGGCAAAGCAATTGGTGAAAGAAGGCCATAATGTAGTATTACATGCGCGAAACAAACAAAGAGGGCAGGAGGCACTCAAAAAGGTGCCAGATGCAGAAGGGGTCGTTACAGCTGATCTTTCCAGTATGGATGAAACCAGGCAGCTGGCGGTAGAGGTGAATAAACTTGGAGTGTTTGATGCCATTATTCATAATGCAGGAGTATATCGCGCTACTGGTGAAGAAATAGTAACGGTAAACACTTTGGCGCCTTACTTGCTAACTTGTCTTATCAAACCTCCCAAACGTTTAGTTTATCTAAGCTCTCAAAATCAAGCATACGGACGGGCGAACTTAGATAAGCTGGCTTCTGATTTTAGCCGTATAAGTTATTCAGACTCCAAATTGCATGATCTGATGCTCGCTTTAGCAGTAGCCCGCCTGTGGCCAAGTGTGTATTCGAATGCGGTAGACCCGGGTTGGGTGCCCACTAAAATGGGTGGTTCAGGCGCGCCTGATGATCTTACTAAAGGATATCAGACACAGGCATGGCTGGCTACCAGCAATGCGCCTGAAGCATGTGTAAGCGGCTGCTACTTTTACCATAAAGAACAGCACAATCACAATCATGAAGCCTCAGAGATTGAAAAGCAGGATAAGCTTCTTGCTACTTGCGGACAGCTCACAGGGGTGCAGTTTCCCTTGTATTAAAAAGCCCGACCGGAATGCTCCGGCCGGACCTGGGAATCCATGGGTATTTTAACTTGAATTTCAATGCATCAACGATCTTTTGGGATCATAACTACCTGATACAAAGCATAAAAGAAAAATACAGCCACAACAATGAAAACTCCGAAAACCATTACCTGCATCCAGGTAGGGGCCGATTGTGTCCAAAGATTCCGCATTTCTTCAGATACAGTATAGCTATTCGGAATGCCCCAGCTAACATCTTGTCGTGTTTCAACGTTTCCAAACTTTCTGTCACGTTCAATTACACCTACAAGCGTAATGTTTCCTTTGGTATCCCCCGGGATATCTTCTGGAACACTGAATGCAACCATTCCGGTAGAATCTGTTCTTTCGTCACCAATAGGTAGTAAACTATAAAGCCGTTTTACAAAAAGCTTGACCTTAGTTCTATCTACAGGTTGTCCTTCGAAATCGGTTACAACTAAAGTAGCTATCTTTTCATCTCCGTCTTCATCCAGCTTAATTGCCAGATCAACATCGATAATATCCATGTCATCTGTTAGCCGCTTGATGCTGTCGTTGCCAGCATAGGTGAGTCCAAAACTAGTTTTACCTTCTATTTGAGGTAGACTGTATCCTTTCTCGATAATCAAATAGGCCCATCCATCTTCATCAGTGGTCACTTTTCCAAGCTTCACCTTCGAAGAATCTGTTTCTGCTGCAAAGGATACCTCAGCTCCCGGAACACCAACAAGCCCTGAATTTGTTTTGACAAATATCCGCGCACTTAGCTTCCTGTTGCCATTGTGCAGTTTTTCATATTCAAATTTATTCCTGGCCTTTTCTTTTTTTTGAGCATTGGAATCTGGCATTATAAAGAGCAGTGTACATGCCAGGACTAGAACAAGTTTATATGACAATTTCATAATCAGCTATTTACTTTTATCTTTCATATATCAGCTAAAGTCCTTCTGGCTCAGCAATTTATCTATTGAGTACTTGCCAAAGAGTTTAAACGTGTGACTTTCCTGCATTTCAGAAATAGGAAAGACCGGTATAATCTTCAGGATTACCATGTAAAGCATGATAGCTCCTGCAAAACCAGCGGCTACCAAAGCCCATTCTATCCAGGTAGCAGTGTATTTTATTACTGCCGGATCCGTAGAAACAATTGGTATGTAAGGTGTTTCAAGCACAGGTACAATAATCAGGTAACGGAACATCCAGAGACCAATAAGTATCAGAATAGCTGAAACCAGGTACATGGTACGATTTCTTAGGGCAGGGACCGCCACCACCAGAATTGGAACTATACTGGTAAATAAGAGCATGGTTAACGTCATATAGCCATACTGGTCAAGTGATAGATACTTGTGTATCAGTTCGCTTGTTGCACTTGTAGTATTGTACCATCGGGTTATATAATCAGAAAACGTAAAATACCCGAATATCAATGCCATAATGAACATGCCATAAGCCATAAAGTTGAAATGCCCGTCTGTTAGTATGGATTCAGCCTTGAAAAACCTTCTTACAATCCACATTAGGATTACAATAATGGCAAAGCCTGAAAAGATTGCAGATATGATGAAATATGGTGCAAAAAGGCTGTCACTCCATCCTTCTTTCAGATTCATTCCAAATAACCAGGCTAAGAGAGAATAGGCTACTACTGCCGTAGGAATAATCAAAGCGGCCATTACATCCAATGCCCGGTTCAATCGTTTCTTTTGGTTTTCTGTACCTGAGTAACCCAGGGCCAGAAACTTAAACAGTTTCTTTTGCCAGGTCGCAAAGCTGTACTTCTCTGCATTTTGGTGCAAAAGGGAGAAGTCCTTGATAAAGGTGAGATACAGATAGAATGCGCTTAGTAACAAGTCAATCATTACTGCGATCAAATCCCAAATAATTGGTGACTGAATGCGTGCATATATAAACAGGTAATGCAGCCTATCCAACCGGCCAATACAAAGCAGAATGTAAACCGGCCCAATGAGTATAGTGATAAAAGCAATGATTTCAATGATACGAATGAGAGGTTTTCCCCAGTCGATACGGCCGAGGTGAAAAACTCCAGAAATAATTGCGCCAGCGTAGCTTAAACCGAGCATAAAGATGAAGTTTACGATGTAGGCACCCCAAACAACATTATCCCTCATACCTGTTATAATATGATCGTGCACTATTTGTTGAATCAAGGCGTAAAAGCCTACCAATACAACAATGCCTAAAACTCCCATGGCCACATACCACGAAGTGGTGGGCTTACCTAAAAACCGTACGTATTTGTCGAGAAGAACTGATGCGTTGTCATTCATGGCTTTTCATTTATTTGATCCAAATACCAATCTTTGAGGCCTTCATCCAGGTCTTTTAAACCTCGCTCATACGGATGGCTTTTATTAGCCGGTGGCAGGTAGTACACACTAGGATCAGTACCCAGGTGACTCATTTCCTGGTATCCGGCCCGGTTGGCTATCGTTTCTTTGAAACGAAGAGTTTCCTGGCCATTAAAAATGGCATCTTCATTTACATCACCAAAATAGATGGCTCCCATGGGGCAGCTTTCCGCACAGTAGGGGAGCTTTCCTTCTCTGGCTCTGTCAGGGCAGAAATCACATTTGCTTACGGTTCCCACTTGCCCTGGCACGCTGGTTTCCGGAGAATAGGAATCACGGTTTTCATGGTATTCTTCCCTGTCTTTCCAATTAAAGATTCGGGCAGAATATGGACATGCGGAAACACAGAATTTACAACCAATGCACTGATCGGCATCGACCAGAACAATACCATCGGTTCTTTTAAAGGTGGCTCCTACAGGGCAAACCTTTACACATGGCGGATTGCCACAATGAAAACAGGGCTTAGGGCTCCAGTAAGGCTCCCCGTACTCGTTGTCTTTTTTCAAGCTAACCTGAATGAATTCCTGATTGGGCATCAGGTCGTGGCCACGCTGGCATGCTTCTACGCATTTGCGTGCGTTAGCGCATTTCGACAGGTCTATAACCATAACGAATTTGCGGCCTGGTAATCCTTTTCGTGCTTCTTTTCCTTTGGCAGGTAAGGTTACAGGGTCCGAAATGGCCTTTTTATCTACTTCTACCAGTTTCCCGTCTGGTGTAAGTACTTTAACCGTCTCTTTTTTTTCATTATATACAGCAAAGGACGTAAGCTGACT
>JAGQYJ010000005.1:0-39124 GCA_020436145.1 Cyclobacteriaceae bacterium
GTAATGTTATCTGCTTTTTTTTTTTCCTTAACAATTTTAGCTACTGCCCTAAGGTCTTCAATTCTAGAATTGGTACAGCTGCCTATAAACACATAATCAACAGGTTTTCCTTTCAAAGAGACTCCAGCCTCTAACTGCATGTAATCCAGAGATTTGCGGTACGATTGATCACCATTTGGCAATGGAACCGAGCCTGAAATCTTTATTCCCATCGCGGGGTTTGTTCCAAACGTGATCATTGGCTCGATGTCTGAGGCATCAAACGTTACTACCTTATCGTACTCTGCATCGGCATCAGTTGTTAGTGTTTTCCAATAGGCAAGTTTTTCATCCCATTCCTCACCCTTAGGAGCGAAGTCTCTTCCTTTTATATAATCGAATGTGGTTTGATCCGGAGCAATCATCCCTCCACGGGCACCCAACTCAATACTCATATTGCAAACGGTCATGCGGCCTTCCATGGAAAGCGATTCAATCGCTGAACCGGCAAACTCTACGAAATAGCCTGTGCCGCCTGAGGTTGAAATTTTTGAAATTACATACAGAATAATATCCTTGGCTGTAACTCCCTTTTGTAATTCGCCATTCACCTCAATGCGCATGGATTTGGGCTTGTTCTGCAAAATGCATTGCGTGGCAAACACCTGCTCCACTTCGCTGGTACCAATACCAAACGCAATGGCACCGAAAGCACCATGTGTAGAAGTGTGGCTGTCGCCACAAACAATGGTCATACCTGGTTGGGTAATGCCCAGCTCAGGGCCGATCACATGTACAATGCCCTGATTGGCATGACCAAGTCCGTAAAGCTCAACACCATGTTTTTCGCAGTTGGTTTTTAATGCCTCCACCTGAGTACGAGAAAGCACCTCTTTTATTGGGAGGTGCTGGTCTTGTGTGGGCACATTATGGTCGGCAGTAGCTATGGTTTGTTTGGGTCGGAACAAGGGTACTCCCCGTTTTTCTATTCCGGCAAATGCCTGTGGGCTGGTTACTTCATGGATCAGGTGCCTGTCGATATACAACACATCCGGCCCTTCTTCCACATGTTTCACCACATGCGCATCCCAAAGCTTATCAAATAATGTCTTCCCTGCCATTCCTACGAATTGATATTTGTTACCACGTAATCCCCAACCAGCTTTTTCAGGTCCTCATCGTCCACCATACAAATTTGGTCGGCCAAAAGCAGGAACTCCTGGTATACCTCATCTAATTGAGGTTTGGTTAATTTAACTCCTATTTTTTCGATGCGATAATTTAGCGCAGCCCTGCCACTACGCGCTGTAAGCACTATTGAACTACCATTTGCTCCTACCATAGCAGGATCAATAATTTCATAATTCTGCCTGTTCTTCAGTACACCATCCTGATGTATGCCCGAAGAGTGCGCAAATGCATTGCCACCCACAATTGCCTTGTTGGGTTGCACGGGCATTCTCATTTTTTCAGACACCAAATGACTAATAGCTGTGAGCATTTTAGTATTGATATCGGTATAAAAAGGTAAATCATCATGCTGGTTAATAATCATAACCACTTCCTCAAGAGAAGTATTACCAGCCCTTTCTCCAATACCATTTATAGTGCATTCTACCTGGGTAGCTCCGTTTTGAACTGCAGCAATGGCATTGGCTGTTGCCAGGCCCAGATCGTTATGGCAATGAGCAGAAATGTCCACCTTATCAATACCCTTCACATTTTCTTTCAGGTATCTGATTTTGGCTCCAAATTCATCAGGAAGGCAATAACCTGTGGTATCAGGAATATTAACCACGGTTGCGCCAGCTTTAACAACTGCCTCAACTACCCGTGCCAGGTATTCATTATCTGTTCTTCCGGCATCCTCTGCATAGAATTCAATGTCTTCTACATACTTCTTGGCATACTTAACAGCAGCCACTGCTCTATCCAAAACATCTTCTTTCGTGGTTCTGAGCTTTGTGAAAACGTGCAAATCTGAAGTACCTATACCCGTATGTATCCGAGCCCTTTTGGCAGGCTTCACAGCTTCGGCTGCCACATCAATATCTTTTTCTATAGCTCTTGTGAGCCCACAAACTATAGCATTCTCAGTTTGCTCTGCAATAGACTTAACGGAGTCAAAATCAGCAGGACTGGAAATAGGAAAGCCAGCCTCAATGATATCTACCCCAAGCTTGTCCAGAGCGGCTGCAACCTTAAGTTTTTCATCTTTATGAAGCTGGCACCCCGGCACCTGTTCTCCATCTCTTAAAGTAGTATCGAAAATCTTGATTTTTTCAGCCATGATAGTAGGAGTTGATTCTAAAACATCAAAACTATTTTAGACTACAAGGGCAAAAAATGCCTAATTACAGAATAAATACATTTTCTAAAATATTAAAACTTATAAATAGTTATAATTGAGGTATATTTGAATAAATATAAATACAATGCCTAAACCGCAGTCCGAAGAGCTTTATGAGTTAATAAAATCAATGAGTGCCAGCGAAAAAAGGTATTTCAAAATGCACAGCTTAGGCCAAAATGGGGATTCTAAATATGCCAAACTCTTTGAACAGATTGATAGTCAGGGAGAAATAAAAAGCAATGAAAAAATCTCATATATAACCCCAGGGCAACTTCCCAATTTAAAAGCCAATCTGTACAAGAAAATCCTTCAAAGCCTGCGAAGGTTTCACTTTTCTACTTCTGTAGATACTCAGATTAGAGAAATGATTGATTATGCTCATTTGCTTTTTAACAGAAGTCAGTACAGGCAGTGTGCTAATCAACTTAAAAAAGCGAAAGCGCTTGCTCAAAAAAGCGACAACCCTGAATTGATGCTGGTAATACTTAAGTGGCAAAAGAATGTGGTGTTACAAACTGCTAATGGCGATTCGCGAAAATTAGTGAACGAAATAATTAAAGAAGCGCGTGCTGTAAACCAACGAATCAACAACATAAATAAATTTACCAATATTCAACTCGAACTCAATGCGTTTTATCAGCAAATAGGCTTTATTCGTAATGCCAGAGACCACGAACGGGTACAGCGTATTTTTCAAAGCAGCATGCCGGCCCTGAAAGAGGACGAGCTAAGTATTAACGAAAAGTTCAGCCTGTATTCCTTATACATCAATTACTTTTTCTTTATCCAGGATTTTGAACGAGGCTATCTGTTTGCCAAAAAATGGATGACCTTGTTCGATAACCCCATCCTAATCCGCACTAAGCTCGAATCGTACATCCAGGCGCTAAACAGCTTAATGATAGCCCAGTCGAGGCTGGGGTTGTTCCATGAATTTGCCCAAACCAAACGCAGGTTTCGTAAAATTAGGTTTATGCATAATGTAGTTTTTACCGAAAACATTAACAAGAAACTTTTTAAATACAGCTACGTGCACGAATTCAATGGTTTGTTTATGCAAGGGCATTTTACGGAGGGTGTGAGAATGTTTGAACGAATAAAACCTGACCTTGAAGCTCAGTACTACGAAGCGCTGGATGCCCACTCAAGATTAATAATGTTCTACAAAATAGCCTGTCTGTACACGGGTGATAGCAATTTTGGCGAGGCCCTCTATTGGCTTAACCGTATTATCAACTCCGAAAGTGCCGATTTACGTGAGGACGTGCATGGCTTTGCCCGAATTTTAAGCCTGATATGCCATTACGAACTGGGCAACCAGGATGTAATTGACTATTACATTCGCTCAACGTACCGCTTCCTTTTGAAAAAGGAAAACCTGCAGTTGTACCAAAAATACATTCTGAATTTTTTGAGAAGGCTTGGTTCTGTAAAGCTAACTAATGAAGAAATTATAAATCGTTTCCAGATGTTACGTTCACAATTACTACCCCTGGAAAATAACCCATACGAAAAAAGAGCCTTTATTTATTTCGATATTATTTCCTGGCTGGAATCCAAAATAGAAGACCGGCCCGTGCAGGATATCATCCGCGAAAAGGCTGACAGGCAAATTAAGTCGGTTGAGGAAATGAGCATGTAAATCTTAGTATATTCGTGAAAACAAAATGGTATGAGCAAGGGCTTTAAAAAAATGATCATAAGCTTAATTCTGATGGCGTTGAGTATTCTTACAGGCGTTTCAGGTTTTATGCTTATCGAGCATTACAGCTTATTGGAAGCCCTTTACATGACCATCATTACGGTTTCGACTGTTGGCTACCAGGTATCGGAGCCACTTTCAAGTGCAGGAAAGTTGTTTGTGAGTATTTACATTGTGCTTAACCTGGGCATTTTCGCTTACATTGTCTCGTACATAGCCACCTATGTATTCGAAGGGGAATTCCAAAAAGAGTTTTACAAGTATTTTAATTTTAAGGGCATTATGAAATTGAAAAACCATGTGATCGTTTGCGGCTATGGCCGTAATGGCCGTAGGGCGTGCCAGGAGCTGGAACACCAGGGCACTCCGTTTGTCGTTATTGAAAACCGGAAAGAGATAATTGATGAGTATATTGATCCGAAAACAACACCCTTGATACATGGTGATGCAGGAAGCGAGGAAATTTTGCTCAAAGCCAATATTGAACAAGCGACACACATTATCTCCACCTTGCCCGATGATGCCCAAAATGTATTTATTGCCTTAACCGCTAAAGAGCTAAAGCCTGATATTTTTGTGATCTCACGCTTGAGCGACCCACATGCCGAGAAAAAGCTTAAAAAAGCCGGTGTTGACGAAGTAGTAATGCCCGACACCTTGGGTGGACGGCATATGGCGCATCTTATCACCAAGCCCTACATTATTAAATTCCTGAATATGCTGGATGGAATTGAAGGAGGTTTTGAAGTTGAAGAATATTATTTTGAGCAATTTAAAGATGAGTTCAAAGGTATCAGTATTCAGGATTTACACGTGCGTTCCAAAGCCGGAGCCAATATTCTGGCCGTAGGCAAGCGTAGTAGCGGATTGCAAATAAATCCTGATCCTGACACAACACTAAAAGAGGACTGGTATTTTATTGTGGTTGGCCGAAGGGCAAGCATGCAGCAATTCAAAGAAGTATATATCAGGTGATGGCCAACAATTACGCAGAGCTTTTCAAGCATTACATTTCACTTACCAGGGAATATGAATTGCCTGAAGCATTGGAGCATTCCACCCAACGGGCCAGAGATGTATTCGCTAGAATCGATCATTCAAAACTTGGCTTTCGCTATCAACCCGGCAAATGGACCATTGCCCAGGTGCTCAGCCATATAATTGATGCCGAACGTGTATTTGCCTACCGCGCCATGCGCTATTCGCGCCAGGATACCACTCCTCTTGCTTCATTTGATGACGACCATTATGCCCTCCGTTCGGGTTTTGAAAACAGAAACCTGAAGTCATTTCTTGAAGAATTCTTTGCACAAAGAGTTTCTACCATTATGCTTTTCAATAGCTTCACTCCTGAAATGCTTACCTATTCGGATAACGAAATTGGAAAAGGCTTAACCGTTGAAAAGCTAGGAAGAATGATCGCAGGACACTCTATGCACCATTGCAACATTTTGGTAGAAAGGTATGACATTTAGTAACCATACCTCTCCTTCCAAAGGGCTTTGAGCCTCTTGCGCAGTTCGTTCTCCCTTGCATTATCTCCTGGATCGTAGAACCTGGTACCTTTAATTTCTTCGGGTAAAAACTCCTGCTCGGCAAAGCTACCCTCATAATCATGGCTGTACTTATAGCCTTCCCCATAGCCTTCCTTTTTCATTAGTTTGGTGGGAGCGTTGCGAATACTCATAGGTACCTGAAGGTCGCCAGTATCCTGCACAGTCTTCTGAGCTGCGGCTATTGCCATATAGCTGGCATTGCTTTTGGCCGAAGAGGCCAAATAGGTAACGCACTGCGCTAAAATAATCCGCGATTCTGGGTAACCGATCATGCTCACCGCCTGAAAGCAATTAGTAGCCAGCACCAGGGCAGTAGGGTTGGCATTACCTATATCTTCCGATGCCAGAATAACCAGTCTGCGAGCTATAAACTTTACATCTTCTCCTCCCTCAATCATGCGGGCCAGGTAATACACCGCTGCATTGGGGTCGCTGCCACGAATAGACTTTATAAAAGCTGATATTATATCGTAGTGCTGATCTCCTTTTTTATCATAAATGGCTACCCGTTGTTGAGCCCTTTCAATAACCAGTTGGTCTGTAATCAGCACTTTTTTGCCTTGAGTTGATTCGACCATCAATTCCAGCAAATTGAGAAGCTTGCGGGCATCTCCTCCTGATAAATTGAACAGCGCCTGCCTTTCTTTAATTTCAATTTTTCTTTGTTTTAGCTCAACATCTTTTGTGCACGCATTCTCTACAAGCTTTTCCAAATTTTCCTCTGTAAGGGGTTTTAAGACATATACCTGGCATCTTGATAGAAGCGCTGAATTTACCTCGAATGAAGGGTTTTCGGTTGTGGCTCCAATCAGAGTGATAGTTCCTTTTTCTACCGCACCCAACAATGCATCCTGTTGCGATTTATTAAACCGGTGAATCTCATCAATAAAAAGGATGGCCTTGGCCAATCGTTTTGCCTTATCAATCACCTCCCTAACATCCTTTACACCTGCTGATACAGCGCTCAATGTAAAAAACGGGGTTTTCATTTCGTTAGCAATAATGTTGGCAATAGTGGTTTTTCCTACTCCGGGAGGGCCCCATAAGATCATGGAAGGTAAGCTTCCACTGGCAATGACAGAGCGAAGAATACTTCCATCTCCTACCAAATGCTCTTGTCCTATTAGTTCATTAAGTGATGAAGGACGCATTCTTTCTGCCAATGGAATTTTTGAATCAATCAATTTGTTTGCTTTAGTCGGTTAGAAACTCTAAAATCGCAAATTCTCTGTAGGAGTCCTACGGACAAACCACTATTCTATGCAGCCAAGGTTTAAAGTACATGCAGCACTAGCATTTGTAAGCTTGCTTTTTGGTGCCAACTACTCAATTGCCAAGGTAGTAATGCCAGAATTTATTGGTCCCCATGGATTAATTGCCTTACGTGTTCCGGTAGTTACATTGCTATTTTGGTTATTTCATTGGCTAGTAGGTAAACCTGTAGTTCCGGCCACCAGAGATCTTGGAAGATTTTTTGTTTCAGCAGTATTTGGTGTGGCCATAAACCAGATTTTCTTTTTTAAGGGCATTAGCCTTACCTCACCGATTATGGGCTCTGTAATTATGACTTCCACACCCATTATTGTGCTTATAATTTCTTTTTTTCTGTTAGGGGAAAGAATTACCTGGTTGAAATCAGCAGGGATAATTTTGGGCGCCTCAGGAGCAGTGCTTTTGATAGTTTCCAAAGGAGTGGACTTCTCGAATAACACATTTCAAGGTAACTTGTTTGTTCTGATCAACGCGCTTTCCTATAGTATTTACCTGGTAATTGTTAAGCCTTTAATGGTTAAGTATGATGCCGTAACGGTTATAAAATGGGTTTTCCTTTTTGGTTGTTTAATGGTTGTTCCTTTTGGAATAAATGAAATTAAAGCTGTTAATTGGCAGCAATTTGACTCCAATGTCTGGCTAAGTATTACCTATATAGTTGTTGGCAGTACCTTTTTAGCCTACCTTCTCAATATGTGGTCTCTTAAATATGTGAATCCTTCCCTAGTGGGGTACTACATTTATCTGCAACCACTATTTGCCACCATTATAGCCGTATTGTTCAGAGGAGACATCCTTACATTAAAGCATATCGTGTTTGCGGTAATGATTTTTTCAGGAGTGTTTATGGTAAGCTACTCAAAAAAGAAATCTACCCTTTGAATTTTTCCAGATTTTCGAGAGTAAGCGGTTTGTTAATGTACTTGCGCACGTAATCATATTTCTTCGATCGGTTCACATCTGCAGGGCTAATGGAAGAGGTAAGCATAATTACACCACATTTCTCTCTGGTTGCCTCAGAGAGCTTTCCAAACTCATCCAGGAATTGAAAACCATCCATGAGAGGCATATCAATATCTAAAAAAATGAGTTCAGGCAAAACATTATTGGAAGACGACTCGTCCAATTTCTCCATATTCCGAAGAAACTCAATAGCACTTCTGGCGCCTGTGTGGGTATAAATATGCTTCGCAATACCTGAAGCTTCTATCATTTTCTGATTAATGAGATTATCTATCTCATTGTCATCAACCAGCATAACGGCATAATATGTTGGTGTTGCCATAGGGGTTAGGTGTTATAAAAAATTCACTCCTGTACCAAACTAATAAGAAATATTGAAAAAAATAGTATTGGCAATGCAATTGTTAAAATTGAAGTTTGGGTTTAGACATGGCCTGAAACCATTTAATAATCTCAGGCCATGTATTACACTTTATAATTCAAACTTAATACCTTGAGCCAATGGCAACTCTTTTCCATAATTAATAGTGTTGGTTTGCCTTCTCATATATGCTTTCCAGGCGTCAGAGCCCGACTCACGTCCTCCACCAGTTTCTTTTTCACCTCCAAAGGCTCCACCTATCTCAGCTCCTGAGGTGCCAATATTCACATTGGCAATTCCGCAATCAGACCCAGCATGGGATAGAAAATACTCGGTTTCTCTAAGGTTGCTTGACATAATTGCCGAAGAGAGGCCCTGAATTACACCATTTTGCATCTCTATTGCCTCTTCTATACTCTTATATTTTATTAGATACAGGATGGGCGCAAATGTTTCTTCCTGAACAATTTTGTAGTGATTTTCAGCTTCTATAATTGCTGGTTTTACATACACTCCTGACTCATAGCCTTTGCCTTCAAGTACTCCCCCTTCTACAACAACTTTACCTCCCTCTTTCTTGGCTTGCTCAATGGCGTTTAAGTATAAATTGACTGCCGCCTGATCAATCAATGGGCCAACATGGTTCTTCTCATCCAGTGGGTTCCCGATTTTTAGCTGGGCATAGGCATTCTTTAGCTTGTTTTTGACCTCATCATAAATGCTTTCATGAATGATCAACCTTCTTGTTGAGGTGCATCGTTGACCACAGGTACCTACTGCTCCAAACAAGGCACCTACCAGGGTCATATCCAAATCCGCATTCGGGGTAACTATAATGGCATTATTGCCGCCTAACTCCAGTAACGATTTGCCCAGTCGTGCTCCAACAGCTGCACCCACCGCTTTGCCCATTCGTATAGAACCTGTAGCAGATACCAGTGGGACTCTTCGATCATTGGTCATCAACTGACCAATTTTTAAATCACCATTGATCAAACAGGATACACCTTCCGGTACATTATTCTTTTCAAAAACTTCCTGTACAATATTCTGACATGCCACTCCACACAAGGGCACTTTTTCAGAGGGCTTCCATACACACACATCACCGCAAACCCAGGCAATCATGCTATTCCAGGACCAAACTGCTGTTGGAAAATTAAAAGAGGAAATTATTCCCACAATTCCAAGTGGATGGTATTGCTCATACATTCTGTGGTTAGGTCTTTCCGAGTGCATAGTTAGACCATATAATTGCCTTGATAAACCCACCGCAAAATCGCAAATGTCAATCATCTCCTGCACCTCACCCAAGCCTTCCTGGTAAGATTTGCCCATTTCGTAGGAAACCAGCTTGCCAAGCGGTTCTTTGTATTTTCTAAGCGCCTCGCCAATTTGACGAACCACTTCACCTCTTTTGGGAGCCGGTACCAGTCTCCACTTTTTAAAAGCTTCTTCCGCTTTTTGTATTACTTTTTCGTATTCTTCTTCTGTGGCTTCTGCAACAGTTCCGATTGTGTTCCCATCTACAGGTGAAACGGAGACCAGTTTGTTTGTACCGGATTCCAACCATGTTGAACCGGTGGAAACCCCGGCATTATGTTTATTCACTCCAAGCACATTCAGTGCTTCATGTATTCCAAAAAAATCGCTCATTTTATTACTCGGTTATTTTGAAACAAAGCTACTATTAATAGCCTGGATAGAATAAAAAAAGCCAACAGATTTACCTGTTGGCTTTTATATAAATTTACCTGATATTACCAGTCAATAGAATAGTAGGTTTTATCACCATTTTCCATTACTCCTAATAATAACACCCGTTGGCCTTCCAACCGACTCATCACTCTCTTCAGATCTTCAACGGTATATACGCGCGTTTTATCTACTTCAGTAATAATAAAGCCTTCATCTATTCCGGCATCTTTCCATTTGCCATCTTTAAGGTCCTTCAATTTGACCCCTCCTTTAATTCCGAGATCTTTTGCTTCACTACCATCAATGTTTTCAAAAACAGAACCTTCGATTTCTGACTCTGTAACACGTTCCACAACACTTGTGTTGCCACCTGTATTTTTTAGGGTAGCTTCTACTTCAATATCCTTCTTGCCACGTATTAATTTAACCGTCACTTTATCACCAGGGCGATGCCTTGCTACCAGTTCCTGTAATTCAGATGTATTTGAAACTTCATTTCCATCCACCCCAACAATAACATCCTTTTCTTTTATTCCTGCCTCTTCTGCGGCACTGTTTTCATTCACTTCAAACACATAAACCCCCTGAACCACTGAAAGGTCTTCTCTATCCGACAGCTCTGCCGTTACATCATTGATTCTGATCCCAAGTAGGCCCCTTTGCACTACTCCGAATTCTAATAAGTCATCTGCCACCTTTTTTACCAGGTTAACAGGAACCGCAAACGCATAACCTGCATAACTACCTGTAGGAGAGGCAATCGCTGAATTAATTCCAATTAGTCTTCCATTTATGTCAATAAGTGCTCCACCTGAGTTTCCGGGGTTCACTACGGCATCTGTTTGAAGAAATGATTCAATTTGTAAATTATTCTCATCTCTGAGAATGCCAATATTTCTGGCTTTGGCACTTATAATACCGGCAGTAACCGTTGAGGTTAAATTAAATGGGTTGCCAACCGCAATAACCCACTGACCCACTTTTACATCGTCTGAATTTCCATAAGCCATAAAAGGCAAATTGTTCTCGTCAATTTTAACAAGCGCCAGGTCCGTAGTGGGATCCGTACCAATCACTTTGGCTTCATAACTTCTGTTATCGTTCAAAACTACCTGAACCGTAGCTGCATCTTCAACCACATGGTTGTTTGTTACAATATAACCATCGTCTGACACAATTACCCCTGAACCCGAAGACTGGGAGGGGCCTTGCTGGTACTGAAAAAAGCCATTGGTGGTAACTCTTGAGTCGTATGAGGAGCGTATATGCACCACCGAATTGATAGCATGCTCAGAAACTTCTGTAAAATCAAGTTCTTTAGGAATGCTGGATGAATACTTAGTTTTCACCGCTTTTACACCTAATTCCTGCTGCCGCTCTTGTATGGATTTGTAAGAAGGCCCTTCGTTTGAAAAATTTAATAACTTACTTCCATTAATAGCTACCAAACCTCCTAATACAGCAGCTATAAATACTAAAATCAGATTTTTTCTACCCATAACATTTTTTATTTAACTGTACTCCAAATAACGATGCTTCATACGAAGCTGTTGCCAATACTTAACAAATTTTAACAAAAAAAGGCGGCCTTTCGGCCACCTTCCAACTCAATCAACTCAACATTACTTCACTTTCACATTGGTCTTCATCACCTTAACCTCATCTTTAGGCAAAGTAATCATCAAAATTCCGTCTTTGTACTCAGCGTCAATTTTGGTTCTGTCAACTGTATCAGGCAAGGTAAAAGTTCTTCTGAATGAACCATACTGGGTTTGAATAGAAGTAAACTGTTTTTCTTCTTTCCTTTCTTCAAATTTACGCTCACCACTTACAGCTAAAACATTTTCCTCAACATCGATGTTAAAGGACTTTTTGTCAAAACCAGGAACCGCAAAATGCAATTCATAGGCCTTTTCAGATTCCAGTACATCCACACTGGGAGAGAATTTCTCCATCTGCGTATTATCAAATGCTACATCATTGAAGAATTTGTCTAATAACCCGTTTACAGTAGTTGGGAAATAGTCTCTGTTTTTGTTATATCTTACAAGTGTCATGGTATTAAAGTTTTAAAGTTTTACATCAAATTCAACCTACACTATACAGAATTGTGCCAACCCATATTTTATATATTTTTGCGTCATTATGGCGTATTATTGAATATCCATAGAACAAAATAGGTCACTTTGTCTTATTTTGGCCAGACAATCCTTCATATCCGCTGTTTTATATTTGATTTTTTGACGAATCTTGCTGAATGACGGATAACAAATTTTTGAAGGCATTAGGCCCGGGTATCCTTTTTGCCAGTACCTGTATTGGCGTTTCTCATTTGGTACAGTCCACACGTGCAGGAGCAGTTTACGGATTTGCCTTTTTAGCCGCCATTATTCTTGCCAACCTATTTAAGTATCCGTTCTTCGAGTTTGCATCACGATATACCGGCTCAACCGGGGAAAGTATTATAAATGGCTATGCAAAGGAAGGCAAATGGGTACTCATTCTATACCTGTTAATAACCGTGCCTTCGATGTTTACCGTAACGGCTGCCGTAACCTTTGTTACTTCCGGATTGCTTACCAGTTTAACAGGAATTGAACTTGCTCATAATGGGTGGTCAGCATTTTTGCTTGGTTTCTGTACAGTCGTACTCGCCATAGGCAGGTACCGGTTACTGGACAGCCTTTTGAAATTTGTAGGTGTAGTTCTTGTAATCACAGTAATAACAGCATTTGTAACTGTATTGATAAATGGCAGAGCACCACAGGCTACCGGTTTCGTTGCTGCAAAGCCAATGTCGGTGGAAGGAATCATATTTGTTATTGCCCTAATGGGTTGGATGCCCACAGCCGTGGACATTTCGACCTGGACAAGCCTTTGGGCAGAAGCCAAAATAAAAACCAGCGGGCATAGACCTGCCATGAAGGAAACATTAGCAGATTTTAATCTTGGTTACTGGATTTCAGCCATCCTGGCAATTTGTTTCCTTACCCTTGGAGCTTTTGTAATGTACGGAACCGGCCAGACCTTTGTAAATAGCGCAGGTGGCTTTGCCAGACAACTTATTGAAATGTTTACAGGAACTATTGGCCAATGGAGCTATTGGATTATTTCCATTGCAGCCTTCTCTACTATGTTTTCGACAACCATAACAGTTGTAGATGGCTATGCAAGAGCAATCCAACGAACTTCCTTTTTACTTGTAAACCCCACCCATAAGAAAGAAGAAAGCCGTAGGTCCTACGTGCTTTGGGCGGTTTTGGTTAGCGTTGGAGGTTATTTTGTTGTGGTCCAGTTTTTAAATAACCTTAAGCAACTTGTTGATTTTGCTACAATCGTATCGTTTGTAATAGCAGCTCCTGCAGCCTATTTAAACTACCATACCATTTTTTCAAACCAAATACCTAAAGCAGATCAACCCGGTATCTGGATAAAAAGGCTGGCTGTTGCGGGAATTATATTCTTGTCAGTTTTCACGCTAATATTTTTGCTGATCAAGACTTGTCCTCAACTAATGGAGCAGTGGCTAATAAATTGAATATTATTTTAACCAAAGTTTTGCAAATAATTTTGCAAGCAACTAATATTGCAGTCCCGTTTGAAAAGCTCATGTTTTGAAGCCTTTTTAAACAACCAAATTCCTCCTTAGCTCAGCTGGTTAGAGCATCTGACTGTTAATCAGAGGGTCCTTGGTTCGAGCCCAAGAGGAGGAGCAAAAAGCCCGGCTTTCCCGGGCTTTTTTATTTTATCAGATACCAAAGAAATATACCAGAGGCTCTTCAATCAACGCCCTCCAGTTACCCCATGAATGACCCTCATTCACTTCAATATATTCCAGGGGATACCCTTTATCTTCCATTACCGCTTTCATAGCTCTTGCTCTGTCTTGCGTATCATATATAACACCTGTACTCATAAATACTTTTAAGGGTAATTTTTCCATGTTTTTATAAGCACTTATTACATTATCATCAAAAGCAGGTGAGTGTATTCCTATCAAATGGAATTTATCACTTCTTGTTGCTCCAAAGAAAGCTGAATTCCACCCACCCAACGATGTTCCCAAAATAGCACGTGCATCTGGAGAAGGGTTGGTTTTGTAATTAGCATCGATTATCGATGCTAATTCATCGGCTACAAAGTCAGCAAATTTATTATTGCCGGTGTATTGATCTCCTCTTTTGTTTTCACTTAAATTGTCCGGATCCCTCGGATCAATGAACACAGCTATTACAGGTACTATTTTTTTCTCAGTTATGAGGTTATCCAGTACGATAAGCATCGAACCAAGTTTGTCGTCCGAATATTCATGCCCATCTGTTACATAAATAACGGGGAGATCGGATAAGTTCTCATACCCCACCGGTGTATATACCTTATACTGGACCTTATAATTTAACGTACTTGAAGATGCGGTAATAAATTGATTATCACTTAAAGCACCTCTTTCAATGCCCTCTTTCAGGATAGTTTCCTTAGGATATACCCAGCCCGACATTCTGAGCTCTGAGTTTAGCCCCCAACCACTATACTGAAAATATTCATTGTCAGGGTCCAGAATCCATTCTTCGCCCACAACCACTTTATAATCGAGTCGGGCATCAGACGGGAAAACCTTTTCCAGCATCCATACCTGGCTTTCTCCAATCTCCTTTCCTGATACCGGCCTCCAGCCACTAAAATCTCCTGCCCACTTTACCGGCTTTCCATCAGATATGTATAAAAAAGCCACCGAATCGCCAAATACAAATGGTATTTGGTGGTTCATCTTCAGGCTATCCCAAAAAGGAGCTAATGCAGCCTCACGCTCAGCTTCATCGGTGATATTGGTTATGGCATTAATGGTTGCTTTGAACTCATTGTAGGATGAAAACTTATGGTAAGCAGGATCGGCTATATCCATAGGTTCGTTTTGCTGGCAACCGATTAACAGGAATGCAGAAACAAGTATGAAAGAAAGTCTCATTTTTTTATGCAAACATACCTATATATCGGTGGATATGCCATGCAAAACAGCTCAAGTTTGATTCAACTTTTTTGAAAAAAAAACTGCTAATTTCGCCAAGAGGATTTCTCTATTCGGGGTGTAGCGTAGTCCGGTAGCGCGCTGCGTTCGGGACGCAGAGGTCGCTGGTTCGAATCCAGTCACCCCGACCAATGAATTAGGGAGAATCATCCGTATTGAGAACCTGCGAGCGGGTGGCAGGTTCGAAATCTGAGTGTAACGAGGATTCACGTGAGGTTTGTGTGCAGGGCTTGTGTGGATGAGTAATCCAGCGTGCCTGCCGAAATAAAATAGAGGCAGGTCACCCCCGACCATTAAAAAAGCTGTAAAAGTTCTTCAAGTTCATTTATGGTTTGAGTTGGCATAACAGCACATTCTTTATGATGGGTATTGAAATATACCTGGTCTATACCATAATTGTAGGCGCCTTCAATATCGGAACCAGGGTTATCTCCAATCATCACACATTCTTCCCTGGAAGCACCAATTTCATTTAAAGCAAATTCAAAAATTTCCGGTTGAGGCTTCCTGAACCCAGCCCTTCCGGAAGTAATTACATTAGCAAAAAAACTTTCAATTCCGGCTGCTTCCAATTTAGTAAACTGTATTTCATCAAACCCATTGCTCAAAATATGCAATGAGTACTTTTTGCTCAAATACTCAAGAACCTCTTCAGCTCCCTTTACCAAACCTGGCTTTGAAGGACATATGCGCATAAAATCATCCTGCATACGCAAGGCTACCCCATCCGGATTAAGAGCTAATTTTTCAAAAACTGTTGGAAACCTTTCCAGCCGTATCGTATCCCGGCTGATCTCACCATTATCAAACCGTTGCCAGTAATCTTGATTAACGTGACGAAATGTTTGCAGGAATCTATTATGGTCAATTCCTTGTTCACTAAGCCTATAGGTATCGCAAAGTTCCACTAAAGCTTCCCTGGAATTCGTCTTATAGTCCCAAAGTGTATCGTCTAAATCAAAGATTATGTGCTTTTTAACGACTTCCATCTTCTCTGCGGGATTTTGTTTTGTGCCAGTTCTCTGTTATTAAAGAGCGTGGTGTAAATATCCAGATCGTTGTTTAGCTGCACATCCTTCTCTACGAATCCAACAAACCGTTCAATAATTTCGAAGGCTTCTTCTTTAATAGCATAGATAACCCACTGGTCCAGTTTTTGAGCAGTGAGCATACCTGCGTTTTTCAGGTAAGTAATATGTCTGGATGTCTTTGTCTGGGTAAAATCCAAAATGTGCTCAAGATCAGAAATGGTCAGTGGCCCTTTTTTGAGCAACAAGTTTAATATTCTAAGCCTGGCCTCATCGCCAAGGGCCTTCATAATTTGTGTACCTAAGGATAAGTTAAACCTGGTTAGACGCATTTTGAATGTTACAGGTACAAAGTAAACAATTGAATCGTTATTAAACTTAAATAAATAATATTCTATTCAATTAATTGGTGTAATTCCTACCTTTGACACTATGAATGGCTTGAAAAAAACGGTCGACAGGCTTCTGCCTCTTTCTTTTCTGTTTTTGGCTTTACTTGTTAGCAGGCAGGTAAGTGCACAGGAAAAACAAGTGATTCAGCTTTCAGGTATTGTTGTGGCTGATGATGGTACCACTGAATTACCGGGGGTTCATATTTATGTTCCTGAATATGGAAGAGGAACCACCACTAATGCCTATGGATATTTTTCCATGCCGGCATTGGTTGGCGATCATGTTGTTTTAAGTTCTGTGGGTTTTATAAAGCAGGAGTTTGTTGTTCCTGGCAGCTCAAATGGAAGAGTGAATGTTATGCTGCAAATGCAAACCGATACGGTTTATCTTGAAAATATTGATATTACACCTTTTTTATCTGAGAAGATGTTTAAGCAGGCTATTTTAGCCATGCGATTACCCGAAGACCAGGGCAAAGCGGCAGGAAGCAGGCTGGATGGTGATGTGTTGTCTGCGATGGTTGGAAGTGTACCTTACGATGCCCAGTTGAACGCTACCTATTATTTCAACCAACAGCTGTACTACATGCAGGATAGCTACGGGCCAAGATCCAATCCATTTCTGAACCCATTTAACTGGGCTAAGTTTATCAACTCCCTTAACAACGGGAAGTAATATACTGTTATCGTAGCTAAGCTTCATATTGTTAAAGTGTAAGGGCTACAACAATAAGTACTGCCAACAACACGTAAATCAAGCCAATTAATACCTTGAAGAAATTTAACTCTGACCTTTTCATATCTATATTGTGATTTTCCATACCACTTTTAGATACATTATCGTGCCAGAGGTTTATTTTTAGTTAAATTATTGATTATCAGATAGTTAATAAAATATAGGGCACAAAAAAAGTCTCATATCGGTTTATTCTTTCCCAATATGAGACTGTATTTAAAATTGGGACTATTTATCCCAGGTATTCCGCAAGCCTTTTAGATCGGTTAGAAGCCCTTAGTTCTCTTAACGATTTTTCCTTCAACTGGCGCACACGTTCACGTGTAAGTCCAAGCTCATCACTTATTTGCTCAAGCGAAAGAGGATTATCTCTTCCAATGCCAAAAAACATCTTAAGAATTTCTCTATCCTTTGGCTTAAGTGTTGCTAATGAGCGCTCGGCTTCCACAGTCAATGAGTTGGTGTAAGCTACCTCCTTATCCGTAGCATCTATGGTTTCATCACTCAATACATCCAAAAGAGAATTATCATCCTCATTTGCAAATGGTGCATCCACAGAAAGCTGGCGCATATTGCCATCCAATGTCTTCTTAACCTCAGTAACTGACATATCAAGCACTTCCGCCAATTCCTCATCGGTCGGTTCACGCTCCAAATCCTGTTGCAACTCCGAAGCGGTTCTTTTGATACGGTTAAGCGTACCTACCCTGTTTAATGGCATTCGTACCATTCGGGAGTTTTCGGCCAATGCCTGCATAATAGACTGGCGTATCCACCAAACTGCATACGATATAAATTTAAAACCACGGGTGTGGTCAAATTTCTGAGCAGCTTTTATCAAGCCTATATTTCCTTCATTGATCAAATCATTCAATGTAAGGTTTCTATTCTGATACTGTTTAGCTACTGATACCACGAACCTCAAGTTAGCACGCACCAACTTCTCAAGAGCCGCCTCATCTCCTTCATGAATTCTTTTGGATAGTTCTGCTTCTTCATCAGAAGTAATCATCTCTATCCGGTTTACATCCTGGAAATACTTCTCTAATGATTGGTTTTCCCGGGTTGTAATGTTCTGACTTATTTTTAATTGTCTCATAATAACACAGGTGTTATAGTAGTATAAACGCTACAAAGGTAAATACAGTTCACCCTGATATCATTAGTTGAATACCTAAATGGGAAAATAGGTAAATTACCTACCTTTAAAGATCCTCAAATAGCTGGTTATTAATAGCATACATTACCAATCCAGCAATGTTCTTAGAACCGGTTTTTTCAAGTAAATTACGCTTATGTGCATCCACAGTGCGAGGACTGATAAAAAGTTTATCCGCTATTTCCTGATTTGAAAACTCTTTAATTATGAGTTCCAAAACCTCTTTCTCACGCTCAGTAAGTGGCATATCTACAACCATGTGTGAGGTTTTGGTAGGTTTGTTCCTCATCAGGTTATTCATTACCACTTCTGTAACCTCAGAACTGTAGTAGGTATCTCCCTCATATACGGTCCTAATAGCTTTTTTTAATTCTTTTTCAGAGCAATTTTTCAGGACATAGCCACTTGCTCCTGCCCCAATCATTTGCTTAATATGCTGGTTATCACTCATCATGCTTAACGTAAGGACCTTGATTTGCGGCCACCTTCTGATAACTTCCTTTGTGCATTGCAATCCGTCCATTATGGGCATATTTATATCCATCAACACAACGTCCACCTCATTTTCTCCCAAAAATTTAATAGCCTCCTGCCCATGAGAAGCTTCTCCAACAACCTCATACTCAGGATCATCCTCCATATATGATTGAATGGCATCCCGGATCAGCCTGTGGTCATCAACTAATAGTATTTTCATCTTTTTTTTGTTTGAGGTGCATTTGCAAGGTGATCACCGTGCCTTTACCTTGCTCACTATCAATACTAAATTCTGCATTTATGGAGCGCGCCCGATTCTCCATGCTATTCAAACCAAATCTACTTATTTCATTTGTATTTTTAAGATCAAATCCCTCACCATCATCTTCTATTGTAAGTATCACAATATCAGGATAACACATTAATTGAATAGTAACAGATTTTGCCTTTGAGTGCTTAATACTATTATTAACGGCTTCCTGTGTAATCCTGTATAATCCTAGCTCAATTGTTTGATCCAACAAACCAGGTGCATAGTTAGAATAAAACTTAAATTGGGTATCCGTTACGCCTTCCAATGAATCCAGCATATTTTCTACCGCCAAAGCATAGCCAAAATCGTTGAGAGTGGATGGCATCAGGTTATGCGCAATGTTCCGGCTTTCAGCAACTGCCTCATTCACAAGTGCAGCAATTTTCTTAAAACGGTCCTGCTGCTTACCGCTTAATAAATCAATTTCTTTATCCACCATGTCCATATTCAGCGCGATGGCTGAAAGAGTCTGGCCCAGGGAATCATGAATTTCTTTCGAAATCCTTCTTCTCTCACGGTCTTCAGTATCCATAATGGTCGCTATTATCTTTTGCTCTGTTCCTTTCACATTAAGCATATTGCCCAATAACTCTCCAAGGGCATCAATCAAATTTCTTTCTTCCTTTAGAAAAGGTCCTTCAAACCTTTCGGGCTTCTCTACTGAATAAAAAACCTCTATGGTTCCTGCATCTTCATTATTGGCTGTAATAGGCGCTATCAACTCCCATGCTGATTCCTGAAAATTTGCTGAAATAAACTCTCCAAAACTACATTTAATCCTTGCACAGGCTATTTCAGGATATTGCCAGGAGCCGGGGATCAATTCAACAGCTTCCTGAAGAATTGATTCGATTGAATTGTGCTCATCGGAAATTAATTTGGAAACTGCATAGAGACAGTTTAGTTCCTTATTTCGATCGGCAAGATGTGCCATTAGTTCTTGTCTTTGTTTAAAGGCTTGTTTACGTTCTGTAATATCACGCGCGAAGCCACATATATAAGTTACCCCTTCAAACTCAAACTGGTCAAGGCTCACCTCAACAGGAAACCTCTCACCGGACTTTTTAATAAGCGCGCTTTCAAATCTTAGGTGAGGGTTTTCGTCATTGGCTAATCTTAAACTATTAAGAAAGTTATCCTGAAGTTCTTCGGGAACAAGTTTAGTAACAGGTAATTCCAGCATTTCTTCTTTTGTATACCCCAAAACCTCCAGAGTGGTATTATTTACACGAATGAATCCCCTTCCAGGCCTGCTCCAAAATGCCAGATCTTTAGATGCTTCAATAGTGTTAACAGCCAGCCTGGCTTCCTGTTCTGAAGCTCGTAAGCTTTTATTAACCTTCTTTAATTGGTCTGTCTTACGCTCTACCTGATACCGCAATAACATGCTGGCAATAATCAAAATTGCAACCACTGCTAGCAGGGTAAGCACTATTTCCCACAACCATTTGGGAACTATGGCTGCCGGAGCCCCGATAAAGTACTTTTCCTTTAGCTTATAATAGAGCGAGTTTTCATTATTTATGAGCTTTCGCAATTCATTGTCAATTGTTTGCTGAATCTCCTTTGCATGCGGGCACATTTTTGATAAACCATATCGCAAGCTCAGGTGAGAGATCATAATCTCGCTCCTTTTTACATCGAAGTTGTGGGCATTATAATCACCAAAAATTTTTGAAACCAATGCAGCGTCCACAATCCCTTTTTCAACAAGCCTCATGGTTTCAGGATACGATTCTACCCTGTATAAGTCAATATTGATTCCCAATTCATTGCATATATCTACAAGCCCGGTACTCCCATTTTCAGAAAAAAAATCTCCATTGAGGCAGGATACCCGGAGCCCTTCCAGACTCATAATATCATTAAGTGGACTTGAACGATCATCAGCATAGTAGATTTCGGCCCATGTAGATATTACCGGAGTCTCGTTAAAGTAAAAGAGCGAGTCTCTTGCGATAGAATGCCCGAAGTCAGGTAAAATATCTATCTCATCGTTCAAAAGCTTTTCCTTACATTTCGCAAAACTGCAGGTGTCGTATTCCAGTTTCCACCCATTTTGCTCTGCGATATGTTCCAAAAGCTCGACAAAAAAACCTGCCGGTTTTCCATTATCTTCCATATATACCATTGGTGGGTTATCATATATACCTACCTTATACTGCTGTCCAAAAACACTAATGGTCAAGGAAAGAAAAAATAATAAGAGGATTGTTTTTTCAGACAACATCATTAAGAATTAAAGGTGGTAAGTTAATGCCAAAAAATTAAGTAATTGCACAACATTTCTTCTCTTTATATCACGTTTTTCATCAAGGGAAATTGCCTTAATACGTCATAGCTTTAATCTTAAAAACGTACCTTTGCACCAAAAACAATCGAGTTATGTCTAATGCATTTTTTAATGTGCCGGTTCCCAAAAATGAACCGGTTAAATCATATGCGCCCGGCACTCCGGAGCGTGCTGAATTACAAAAAGCCCTAAAAGAATTGCGCAATACGCAGGTTGATATTCCGATGTACATCGGAGGCGAAGAGGTGCGTACAGGTAATAAAATTGAAATTAACCCACCACATGACCACCAGCATATTTTAGGCTATTTCCATGAAGGCGATGCCTCACACGTAAAGCAGGCGATTACGGCAGCTCTGAATGCAAGAGAACAGTGGGCAGCCCTTCCCTGGGAACAGAGAGCAAGCATTTTTTTAAGGGCAGCAGATTTAATTGCCGGACCCTACAGGGCTAAACTTAATGCGGCAACTATGCTGGGGCAATCAAAAAATGCTTTCCAGGCTGAAATTGATGCTGCTTGCGAATTCATAGATTTTCTTCGGTTTAATGTTCAATACATGACCGATATCTATAAAGAACAGCCGGAATCAGCCCCGGGCATGTGGAATCGTTTGGAATACAGGCCATTGGAAGGATTTGTATTTGCTATTACTCCTTTCAACTTTACTTCTATTGCAGGCAATCTTCCTGCTTCTCCTGCGCTTATGGGTAATGTTACAATTTGGAAGCCTGCCTATACGCAAGTATATTCTGCCCAGGTACTTATGGAAGTATTTAAAGAAGCCGGTGTTCCTGATGGTGTAATTAATATGATTACAGTGGATGGGCCTGAAGCCGGAAATATAGTCTTTAACCATCCGGATTTTGCCGGACTCCACTTCACAGGTAGCACAGGAGTATTCCAGCACTTGTGGAAAACCATTGGAGAAAATATTGGCAAGTACAAAACTTACCCACGTATAGTGGGTGAAACAGGTGGCAAGGATTTTATAATTGCACATAAATCGGCAGATGCCAGGCAAGTAGCTACTGCTATTACCAGAGGCTCGTTTGAATTTCAGGGTCAAAAATGTTCTGCTTCTTCAAGAGCTTACATTCCCTCTAATCTTTGGGCCGATGTTAAGAAATATGTAGTTGCTGACCTGAAAGATATTAAGATGGGAGGTGTTGAAGATTTTGGAAATTTCTTTAATGCCGTAATTGATAAACGCGCATTCGATAAAATTGCCAAATACATTGACGATGCCAAGAAAAGCCCTGTAGTAGAAGTGGTTTCTGGCGGTAATTATGATGATTCAAAAGGGTACTTTATTGAGCCTACAGTGCTTGAATCAAAAGACCCTCTATACACAACCATGTGTGAGGAGATTTTTGGTCCTGTTATCACAATATATGTGTATGACGAAAACAATTTCGAAGATACGCTTCGACTACTGGACGAAACATCTCCTTATGCCTTGACAGGAGCTGTTTTCTCAAGAGACAGATATGCAGCTAATTTAGCAACCAGAAGGCTGGTTAATGCTGCTGGCAACTTTTACATTAACGACAAGCCGACCGGAGCCGTAGTAGGCCAGCAGCCTTTTGGTGGCTCCAGGGCTTCAGGAACTAATGATAAAGCGGGTTCTGCACTTAACTTGCTCCGTTGGGTTTCTCCAAGAACCATAAAAGAAACATTTATCCCACCAACGGATTATAAATACCCATTTATGGGATAATAAAATAATAAAGCCTGGAAGTTTCCAGGCTTTATTATTTTATAGCGGTTAAAAACTTCCAAGTTTACTACAGGAAGCAAATGAGTGACAACATGATTAAAAACCATGCTGCATTAATCTAAAATTTTAAAGCTAAAACTTGTTCAATATTTCAATAAAACCATATCAAATGATAGGAAATATAGGGCAATGCATTTTTTATGAATATCGGTTTTGCAGGGATGATTTTTTTTGCTTACTTGCATTGGATTTTTTAAGGTAAGTGTATATTAAGTTTATGTTATTATCCCTCGCATACAGATATACAAACAATAACATAAAACAAACAGATGAACCTAGACACTGAACCTACTTTTGCAACAATTTCTAATCATACATATTTTAACTTTAAACCTATAAACATGAAGAGAAATCTACTGATTGTTTGTTTAATGGCAATCACTTCATTTGCCATGGCGCAAACGGGAACGATCAAGGGAAGAGTACTTGATCCGGATACAAATGAGTCTCTTATTGGTGCCAACGCAGTAATTAGCGGTACCTCTAAGGGAGCTACTACTGATGTTGATGGTTATTTCACCATCGAAAACGTTGAAGCTGGAACTGTTACTATTAACATCTCATTTATTGGGTATGAGTCTGTTGATAAGACGGTTTCTGTTAAAGCAGGCCAGACTACAGATCTTGGAGATGTATCATTGTCTGCAGGTTCAATTGGTCTTAAAGAAGTGGAAGTAATTGCTTCAGTGGCCATTGACAGAAAAACCCCTGTTGCTGTTTCCACAGTTAAAGGAACTCAAATTAGCGAAAAACTTGGTAATCAGGAGTTCCCGGAAATTTTAAAGTTCACTCCATCGGTTTATACAACCAAAGCAGGTGGAGGATTTGGCGATGCCCGTATAAATGTTCGTGGATTTGATCAACGCAATACCGCGGTAATGATTAACGGTATTCCTGTTAACGACATGGAAAACGGATGGGTGTACTGGTCTAACTGGGCTGGTCTTTCTGATGTTACCAGCACTATGCAGGTACAAAGGGGGTTAAGTGCCTCTAAGCTTGCTGTTTCTTCTGTAGGCGGTACTATAAACATTATTACCAATGCTGCTGAGATGAAAAAAGGTGGAAAAGTTTCCGCTTCAATTGGTAATGATGGTTATCAAAAGTATGGTTTGGTGCTTTCCACTGGTTTAAGTGAGAGTGGCTGGGCTTTTACACTTCAAGGAACACATACAAGAGGAAATGGTTATGCTGATGGTACTATGTTTAGAGGATACTCTTACTTTGCGTCTCTGGCTAAGCAAATGGGTGACCATTCACTAAATTTCACTGTTCTTGGTGCACCACAGTGGCACAATCAAAGAGAATATGGAAGTTTTGATGGTGTTAACATTGCTACCGTTGAACAAGAAGGTTACCGTTATAATCCACAATGGGGCACATTGGATGGTGACGAATTCTCCTGGAGAAAGAACTTTTATCACAAACCAAAAGCTTTCTTGAACTGGTATTGGAACATTTCTGAAAAGACTGAATTAGCTACTTCAGCTTATTATTCTATAGGTAGAGGTGGAGGAACTGGTGATTTGGGTAGAATAAATGGAGCTTTCAGAACTTCTTCTCAATTTAAAGACAACAGTGACAGTGATGGCCCTGTAAGATGGGATGACATTAAAGCATGGAACACTGGTGGAACAGTTTCAGATTTTGGTGCTGATCAAATTCCTTGGTCAGGGCCTGGCGTTACTACTGAAGACCCAAGCTATTCAGGACCATTTGCCGGACAACATGTTGCAGAGTCTTGGAGAAATGGTATGATCTTGAGATCTTCAATGAACGAGCATAACTGGATGGGGATACTTTCTAATTTAACTACTGATTTGAGTGACAATCTAAGACTGATTGCAGGTATTGATGGAAGGTACTACAAAGGAAAACACTACAGAAGAGTGGAAGACCTGTTAGGGCTTGATGCCTATTATGATGATGATAATATCAATATTCCAGATCATTATGTCACTGATGAGGGAAGAGCAGATGGGAATGAAATTGATTATTATAATGATGGCATAGTAAGCTGGTTAGGTTTATTCGCTCAGTTAGAATATTCTGTAAATAATCTTTCTGCATTTGTTTCATTCTCTGGTTCTAATCAGGGGTTCAAAAGGGTGGATTATTTTAACTATCTTGATTCTGATCCAGAGCAAACTACTGATTGGCAAAATTTTCTTGGTGGAACTGTTAAGGCTGGTTTGAATTATAATATAAATGAACAACACAATGTTTTCGTAAATGGTGGTTATTTCTCTCAACAGCCAATATTTGACAACGTATTTGTGAACTTTGTTAATGATGTTAACCCAGATGTTAAAAACCAGAATGTTGTTGGATTGGAAGCAGGGTATGGATTCAGGAGCAGGTTCTTTAAAGCAAACTTGAATTTATACAGCACACAATGGTACAATCGTCAAATCAGCAGAGGTGTTGACGTAAATGGTACAGATGGTTATGCAAACTTCCCTAATATTGGTCAGTTGCACCAAGGTATAGAAATTGACCTTGCTTATGCACCTATTGCCAAGTTGAATATTACTGGTATGGCTTCATTCGGTAACTGGAGATATACAAAGGATTTCTCTGCAACTATTTATGATGATAGCCAAAATGTACTAGGTACACTGGATCTTTTTATGAAAGACGTAAAGATTGGTGATGCAGCACAAACAACTATTGGTTTGGGAGCTGAGTACGAAATCATTAAAGGCCTGGGTATAACAGTTGATTATTATCTTGCTGATAATCTTTATGCTGACTTTGATGTGGCAAATGATGCGTCTTTCCTGACTCCTGGTAACCAAGCGTGGAAATTACCATCTTATAGCACTGTTGATGCTTCAGTATCTTATGGTTTCAAGGTAGGATCTCTCGATTTCAAGTGGAGGTTTAGAATGAACAACATCCTTGATAATAATTACATAGCTGAATCAAGTACCAACAGGTTATATAATTCTACTGATCCTAATGATAAGGAATATGGAACTAACGGTAGTATAAATAATATTGTATACTATGGTTTCGGAAGAACATGGAATACATCATTAAGTGTGAAATTCTAGAAGTCTAGATTTTATAACAAAAAAAGGCAGCTCATGAGCTGCCTTTTTTTGTTATACCCTTATTCTCTTTTCTATATTTAACTGACTCCACCCAGTATTTATAAATGCAACTGCTACCGTTGTTACTATCAATCAAAAAGCCAGGGCATTGAATTTTTGAACCCATATCTGTATATTTATCAGGTTGGCCAGTTAATAAAACGAATGACCTTTGAGTATGTCAAGTTAAAAATACCCTTTACATTAGTAATCTTCATTCTTTTTATTTTTTCCTGCAAAAAGAACGAAGAGGGCACTTCTGAAGATACCGACATTATTTTAACTCCGGTTAGCATCGACTTTAAAGATATCTATCAACGAGGAGAATTAAGAGCAGCAGTAGACTATAGCGCCACCACTTACTTTCTTTATAAAGGACAACCTCTTGGCTTTGAGTATGAACTTCTCACCCGGTATGCAAGGAGCATGAAGGTAAAGCTTAAAATCATTATTCAACCAAGTATAAAAGAAGCCTTTGCAATGCTGCAGCGAGGCGAAGTGGATGTTGTTGCCTATCCGTTAGCAATAACACTACAACGCAAGCAACTGGTGAACTTTACTGACAGGTACACTACCGTGAGACAAATGCTGGTTCAGCGCAAACCTGAAGGATGGACCGGCATGAATCCTTATCAGTTAGATAAAGTGCTGGTTCGCAACCAGGTTGACCTGCTTGGCAAAAAAGTGCATGTGCTCAACAATTCTTCTTATATAACATCACTAAAATCACTTGAAAAGCAGATTGGTGGTGAGATATTAATTGTAGAAGACTCTGCATCGGTTGAATCAGATGAGCTAATTAAACGGGTGGCTAACGGGACCTACGATTATACTGTTGCCGATGAAAACATAGCACAGGTAAATGCAACCTATTATCCTAACCTAGATGTTGAAACGCCTGTAAGCTTTCCTACTCGCATAGCATGGGCCGTTCGTAAAACCTCACCTATATTGCTGGATTCCCTGAATCATAATATTGAAAAGGTTAAAAAATCTGGCATGCTTAATTTTCTCTACCGAAAATATTACGAATCATCCAGGAATGTGAGGCTGGTAGCCAATGAAGAGTACACTTCCCTTGGCAGCAACCCTTCACTTTCTCCTTATGATGATCTTATTAAGCAAAATGCAAAGAAGCTCAATTGGGACTGGTTAATGCTTGCTTCCATGGTTATGCAGGAATCAAAATTTAATCCCAGGGCTACTTCCTGGGTGGGTGCCCAGGGCTTGTTGCAGTTAATGCCTTCTACAGCCAGGCATTATGGAATAACCAGAAGGACAGATCCTGAACAAAGTTTGAATGGAGGAACTGATTATCTTTTGAATCTTGAAAAGCGTTGGCAGGAAAATATGGAAGACCAGACTGACCTGGTAGAGTTTGTGCTGGCATCCTATAATGTAGGCATAGGGCATATTATTGATGCCAGGGCGCTGGTTACCAAGTATGGAGGCAATCGCGATTCATGGGAAGAAGTCAGCAGGTATCTCAAATTTCTTTCTAAAAAGAAATATTATACAGACCCGGTTGTCAAACTCGGATACTGCAGAGGAGAGGAACCTGTAAACTATGTAGAACAAATTAAGAACAGGTATGCAATTTATAAAGACTTACTCAAGGAAGCCTGATTTAAGGTTTCTTTAGCAACTCTTTCAAATCACCCATTATCATCTCAAAATCAAGATTTTGCCAGTTTTCTGTAACATCGGGCACCGACATTACCTCATCCATGATCTTTTTTTGAAGCTTGCCAATTTTCATGGCCTCTGCATAACCCATATCAGGGTTAAAGGTAACCATAGAGTACTGCGGTATCCACATATCAGGGTATAAGTCGTTAAGATGGGCTTCGATTTTTTTGCGAAGCAAAAAACTCTCATCCCCCACCTTGTCCCGCATTTCTACAAAATTCTCGACCGCCAAATCTGCAATAGCATTGGTGTTTTCAGGCCGGGAAGTGCTGAATTGCCGAAAAGTGGTGTCCCAATCATCCCCATTTATTTCTATGAGTTTGTTAAGTTCATAACAATCCTCGAAGCCACAATTCATACCCTGGCCGTAAAATGGAACCACGGCATGAGCAGCATCTCCCAGGATCATAGTTTTGTTTTGTACCCACGGATAACTCTTTACGGTTACCAAAGAAGATGCAGGATGTGCATTGAAATCACTAAGTAAGGTAGGCATAAACTCAAGCGCATCAGGAAATGCTTCCTTGAAAAAGGCCACCACCTTTTCATCAGTATTCAGGTTTTCAAAAGAATGCTTCGCTTCTTCAAATGGCAAAAATAAAGTCACCGTAAAGCTTCCGTCCAAATTGGGGAGCGCAATAAGCATATACCCACCCCTTGGCCAGATATGTAATGCATTTTTTTCAATGGCAAAGTCTCCTGATGGTGCAGCCGGAATAACTAACTCCTTGTACCCATGAGGTATATAGGTTTGTGAATAAGTAAAGCGATCTGTTTTTTGCATCGAGGCCCTAACAGCTGAGAAAGCACCATCCGTACCAAATATCAGGTCGGAATCTACCTGGAAAGTATTTCCCTTCTCCTCCAACTCTACAAGGTTGTGGTCAAAGTTCACATCGAGGCATTTATGGTTAAAATGAAACTTTACTCCCATTTCCTCTGCTCTGTTCATCAATAAGGCATTAAGCCCGCCTCGTGAAATTGAATTAATTGCCTGACCTTCCTTACCGTAAGGTTGAAAAGTAAGGTTGCCTTTCATATCATGCATCAGCCTCCCTTTCATAGGAATAATCATTTTAAGTAATTCCTCTTCAAGACCGACATCTTTCAGTGGCCTCCACCCACGATCGCTTAGTGCCAGGTTAATAGACTTACCAGCCGATATTTTTGCCTTTCGCAAATCAGGCCTTCGCTCAAAAACAGCTACCTTGTGGCCATGCCTTTTCAAATAAATGGCCAAAAGCGAACCAATTAGCCCTGCTCCAATTATGGTTATTTTCTTTGATTCCATTAACTCATTGCTTTTTCAAGTAGCTGAACAAATTTAAATACATCTTCAAAACGATTGTACAACGGCACCGGTGCTATTCGAATTATGCCAGCCTGACCCTTTCCCAAATTAGGTTCCCTCCAATCGGTTATTACTCCTTCGGCTAGCAGTTTGTCAAAAACATCTCTACCGCTTCCGGGTAATGAAAGAGAAAGCTGACATCCCTTCTCTTCCATAGCTGATGGTGTAAGAATTTTAAGCTTGCTTTCCGTAAAAGTTTCCTTCAAAAGAAACTCCAGATAACCAGTCAACAACTCACTCTTTGCCCCCATTCTTTTCATATCTGCCCTGTCAATCACCTCTAAAGAAGCTAATAAAGCAGCCGTAGTTAACACATTGGCGTTACTAAGTTGCCATCCATCCGCACCTATCATTGGTTTAAAACCTTTCTTCATTAAAAAACGCTCCTCCTCACTATGTCCCCACCAACCTGCAAAACGGGGCAAGTCAGGGTTATTTTCATGCCTGGCATGTACAAAAGCTCCGGCCACACTGCCAGGTCCTGCATTGAGGTATTTGTAATGACACCAAACTGCAAAGTCAACCTCATCATCATGCAGATGTAAGGGTACATTACCGGCTGCATGCGCAAGGTCAAACCCCACCAAGGCTCCCGCTTTATGCCCGGCTTTTGTAATGGCCTTGATATCAAAAAACTGCCCGGTAAAATATTGCACTCCACTGAACATGACCAGGGCCAGTTCATTTGCACTTTCCTCTATTCTCCTAATAATATCTTCCGTTCGTAATACATCTTCTCCTTCACGCGGCTTAATCTCAATGAGCGTTTCATCAGGATTAAATCCGTGAAATCTGACCTGGCTCTCCAGGGCGTATTGATCTGAGGGAAAGGCGCCTGCTTCCGTGATAATTTTGAATCGCCCGGTGGAAGGGCGATAAAATGAAACCATTAGCAAATGTAAATTGGTCGTGAGGCTATTCATTGCTACTACCTCATCATTATCTGCTCCAACTATCTTAGCCAGGCTTTCCTTGGCAAATTTATGGTAATGAAACCATGGTCGCTTCCCTTCAAAATGGCCTTCTACTCCACGCTCTCTCCACAAAATAAGCTCCTCATTTAAATAGGATGCCGTTTGCCTGGGCTGAAGGCCAAGTGAATTACCAGTAAAGTAAAGTGTTTCGTTGCCTTCATGTCTTGGAATATAAAACTCATCTCTGAACGACCTCAAAGGGTCGTTCTGGTCCATCTTTTTGGCAAAGTCCAGCGTACTCTTGTATTCCATTAAATCAAAAAAGTTGTAGTTGGTTCCGGTTGATAGCCCCTTCGTGCTCCAACAACCATTTCTTTTTATCCAATCCCCCTGCATAGCCTACCAAATCACCATTGGTGCCAATTACCCGGTGGCAGGGGACAATAATAGCGATAGGGTTTTTACCATTGGCAGAAGCAGCCGCACGAATACTTTTTTCATCTCCCAGGTTGCGGGCCATTTTCAGGTACGTAGTGGTTTCACCATAAGGAATCTCCTGAAGCTTTTCCCATACACGCATTTGAAAATCTGTTCCTGACAATGAGAGCGGAATCGTAAAAAACATCCTTTTTTCAGTAAAATATTCTTGCAGTTCCTGCGCACATTGATTCAGAATCGGATTTGTAGTATAAGGTGGGAGCCCTTCCAACCAGGTAAACTCTGCCCGGGTTACGCCAGCATCATCGGCTTCCAGCATCATCGGCCCTAAAGGAGTTTCTATTACCAGTTGATCCATCAGATATAAACCTCTTTCTTAAGGTTCAACCAATTTAATGCATTTATGCCTAAAAGTTTCTCTTCCACTGGCTTATCAAACCCTGTGGTACGGATGAGTTTGCCTGGCTCATGTTCACCTAACGGGAATGGATAATCTGAACCCAAAGCCACCTTATCCTCCCCAATAAGATCAACAAGGTAGCGCAACATTGTTTCATCATGTACCAGTGAATCGAGATAGAATTTCCCAAGGTATTCCCGGGGGTTTACATTGTTGTCGACTGCACACAAATCGGGTCTAACATGGAAGCCATGTTCTATACGGCCAATTGTTGCAGGAAACGATCCACCACCATGAGCGAATGCTATGCGTAGCTTGGGAAGCCTCTCAAGTACGCCACCAAATACGAGCGAAGAAATGGCCAGTGAGGTTTCAGCCGGCATACCCACCAACCAGGGCAACCAGTACTTGGGCATATTGTCTTTTCCCATCATATCCCAGGGATGCACGAATACTGCTGCCCCTAAATCCTGAGCAGCTTCCAGTACCGCAAATACCTCAGGGGCATCCAGGTTCCATTGGTTAATATGCGTGCCAATTTGGATACCTGCCATTCCAAGTTCGGTCATACAACGCTCCAATTCCTGGATAGCCAATCTTGGTGATTGCATGGGCAAAGTAGCCAAACCAATAAACCGCTTGGGATATTTTTTTACCACTCCCGCAATATGGTCATTAAGAATCATCGAAAGATCCAATGTGTGCTCGGGCTTGGCCCAATAACTAAACATGACAGGCACTGTGGACAGCACCTGAACATCCACCTGGTCACGGTCGCTTTCTTTCATTCGGGCTTCAGGACTCCATGAATTTTCCTCAATCTCCCTGAAAAAGCGATCATCCATCATCATTCGGGCCCGACAGGGTTGGTAATGCTCCAGACGAATAAACCCGCCATAGCCATACTTTTCATGCAGATCAGGCCATGTTTCAGGCAAAATATGGGTGTGAATATCTACTGTTAATGGATGATTTTGGCACATTAAGGTTTCTCCATTTTAGTCCCACAATTTTTGCACACAGTGTGCTCTGAGTTGTAGAACTTTTCCATAACAGGTGGTAGTTGTTTAACAATATCGGTAAGCTCAAAGTATTCCTCATAGAGCTTTTCATTGCAGTTTTCACAAAACCACATTACTCCGTCCGTTTCGCCATGTTTCCTGTGAAGTTCCATGACCAGTCCAACCGTATTGGCCGGACGCTGAGGAGAGTGAGGAACTTTAGGAGGCAACAGAAATATATCTCCTTCCTTTATGGGTATATTTTTCACTTTTCCATCATCCAGCACGCGTAACACAATGTCTCCTTCCAACTGGTAGAAAAACTCTTCAGTTTCATTGTAATGAAAATCTTTACGCGAATTAGGTCCACCAACAACCATTACAATATAGTTTTCATTGCCATGATACACCTGCTGATTCCCAACCGGAGGTTTTAACAAATGCCGGTTGTCATCAATCCATTTCTTAAAATTAAAGGGGTTTTGTAGTGCCATACGAATTATAACTGAACCCCTAATGTAGCAAATTTTGATTACCTGTTCCTAAGAATTCAATCGTTGATTCTCTTTCTTTGGCTTATAAATGCTTACTATCTTTACCTCAAATCCTAAAAGATGAATTTAGACCTAAAGGGAAAGAATGCTTTGGTGTGTGGAAGTACCCAGGGTATTGGCCTTGCCTCTGCTCAGGAATTAGCCTTACTGGGAGCCAATGTTACGCTTTTTGCACGAAATAAAACAAGTTTGGAAGAAGCTGTGGTTTCTTTACACCGAGATGGCAACCAAACGCATGGTTATATGGTGGCCGACTTTTCAGATACCCAGCAGGTAAAAAATGTAGTAGAAAAAAATAATCATTTCCACATATTGGTGAATAACACTGGTGGCCCTCCGGGTGGTAAGGCAATTGATGCTGATATCAATGAGTTTATTACGGCCTTTTCGAACCATTTGATTAATAATCAATTGCTGGCACAGGCAATTGTTCCGTTTATGAAATCAGAAGGTTATGGGCGAATTATAAATATTATTTCTACTTCTGTAAAAACACCTATTAAGGGTTTGGGCGTTTCGAATACTACGCGTGGAGCTGTGGCAAGCTGGGCAAAAACCTTGGCCAATGAATTGGGTGAATTTGGTATTACGGTCAACAATGTGTTGCCCGGATCGACAAACACACAGCGCATTTGGGACATTGTTGAGAACAATGCCAAAAAACTTGGTGTAAGCGCCAGTGAGGTAGAAGCAAAAATGAAAGCTGAGGTACCAGCCGGCAGGTTTGCCGAACCTTATGAAATAGCAGCTACTGTTGCTTTTTTAGCTACGCCTGCTGCTGCCTACATTAATGGCATTAATGTTCCTGTAGATGGAGGAAGAACTCCAAGCCTCTAAGTACTATCCTATGAAAAAGATCAAAAATTATATTGGTGGAAAGCTGGTTGAGCCTGTATCGGGTAAGTACATGGATAATATAGAACCAGCTACAGGCGAAGTATACTCCCATATACCTGATTCGGATGAAAAGGATGTGCAGCTAGCCGTTGACGCTGCTGAAAAGGCACGCTATGAATGGGCAACCATGCCTATAGAAAAACGATCGGCCATGCTTATGAAAGTAGCTGATCTTATTGATGAAAACCTGGATCTGTTGGCTAAGGCCGAAAGCATTGACAATGGAAAGCCCATAAGCCTTTCGCGTGAGGTGGACATTCCACGGGCTTCTTCCAATTTCCGTTTTTACGCAGCTGCCATTGTGAACCAATCAACTCAGGCACACATTACCGCAGACAAGGGCGTAAACTATACCCTTCGCGAACCGGTGGGCATTGCAGGATGTATCTCACCCTGGAATCTGCCACTTTACCTATTTACATGGAAAATTGCACCGGCCCTTGCCAGTGGCAACTGTGTAGTGGCGAAACCATCGGAAATTACACCTATGTCGGCTTTCTTGCTAAGCGAGTTATGCATAAAAGCAGGTTTACCAGCTGGGGTATTGAATATTGTACATGGCTTGGGGCCCAAAGTGGGCGAAGCCATTATTTCACACCCTAACATACCAGCCATATCGTTTACAGGAGGCACAGCTACCGGTAAGCGTATTGCTTCTATTGCAGCGCCCATGTTCAAAAAACTATCACTAGAGCTGGGTGGCAAAAACCCCAACATTATTTTTGATGATTGTGATTTTGAGGATGCACTGGCTACTACCATACGTTCCTCTTTTTCCAACCAGGGCCAGATTTGCCTTTGCGGTTCCCGCATTTATGTGCAAAAGGGTATTTACGATAAATTCCTGGATGCCTTTGTAGCCAAGGTAACGGCTATGAAAGTGGGCGACCCATTGGATGAGAAGACGAAAACCGGAGCGGTAGTTTCTGAACAGCACCAGGAAAAGATATTGCATTACATTAGCCTCGCGCAGCTCGAAGGCGGCAAAGTGGTGGCCGGAGGCAATGCCTTCAACCCGGAAGGGCGATGCAGAAATGGCTATTTCGTGCAGCCTACTGTAATTACTGGTCTGGATGAATCGTGCCGCACCAACCAGGAAGAAATCTTTGGCCCGGTGGTAACGGTACAACCATTTGAAACCGAAGAAGAGGTGATTGCACTGGCCAACAGCACCAACTATGGCCTTTCAGCCACGGTTTGGACACAAAATCTAACACGAGCACACAGAGTGGGCGCTGCTCTCAAATCCGGCATTATCTGGATTAATTGCTGGTTGGTACGCGACTTACGCACACCTTTTGGTGGTATGAAGCAATCGGGCGTTGGCCGTGAAGGCGGGGACGATGCACTGAACTTCTTTACAGAAGCGAAGAATATTTGTATTAAGGTTTAATTATTTCAATCCCCCTCTGAACCTCCTCGACACCACCGGATAGGCAAAAATGGTAATAATCATAAGCGAGCCGCCCATATAAAAACCGGGATTCATGGCTTCTGCTCTTCCAAAAATGAGCAGTGCCAGTATTATCCCGTAAATAGGCTCCAGATTAATAACCAGATTAGCCGCAAACGCAGAAAGCTTTTTCAATAACCTCACCCACACTGCATTGGCATAAACCGTGCAAATCAATGCCAGAATAAGCAAATACACCAAATCCATTTGGGTAGGGATGGCCAGGCTACTTTCATGTGTATTTATTTGCCAAAGTACAAAAGGAATAGTTCCAAGAAACGCACCGCCTGTTTCGTAAAAGGTGATTTGCAGCGGGTTCAATCTTTGGACAAAAAGGGAGTTACTCACGGAAAAAACTGCAGCAAAAAAAGCAGAAGCTACTGACATAATCAGACCTGCTCCGTACATAAAATCATCCTGATAAATAATATAAAGTCCCAGAATTATCAGCAATCCAAAGAATACCTCCATTTTGCTGATGCGTTTCTTCCTTGCCAGGGGCTCCAGAAAGGCTGTCCAAAGTGATGTGGTTGCCAAACCTATGAGGCTTACCGATGCATTGGCGTAGCGAGCAGCGCCAAAAAATAAAAGCCAATGTAAGCTTATGATTACCCCTGTGAAAAGAAGTTTAAAAAATGTTCTTGGGTCAACACCAAAAGGAATTTTAAGGAAATACAGTACCGGGATAAAGGCAATAAAGGAAAACAGTGTTCTATAAAAAACAACCTCAGGAAATGAAAGTTTGATTAGCAATCCCAGGATGGCAGTAAACCCCCATAGAAAAACCAGGAAGTGTAAATGAAGATAGGGCCTTTTATCAAACATTACCGTGGTACATATTTATACATAAACAAGGCAACAAATGTAAATACCACGTTAGGAATCCAAACGGCAATTAGCGGGGGAATAACTCCCCCTTCGGCAATTCCCCGACTTGTTATTACAAAAATGATGAAGATAAAAGATATGATGAATCCAAGTGCTATTTGGAGACCAGTGCCTCCCCTCCTCTTTCTGGAAGAAACTATAACCCCTATAAAAACCAAAATAAATGCCGTAAACGGCATGGTGTACCTAAAGTACTTCTCCACTTTGTAAATATTGGCCCCTTCCAACCCACGTTGAAGAATCTCACTGATTTTTTCATCCAGTTCAGGTAATGTCAGCGTTTCCCAAAGCCGGTGTTGAGATTGAAAATCCTTAGGTAAAATCACGAGTGTTGAATCAAGCTCTTCACCATATGTTACCTCTTCTCCTCCTTTTTTTAGTACCCTTCTTTGCCATCGTTTGAGTTTCCATTTTTTTGTGGAATCATTCCATTCTATCTGGTTAGCAGAAAGTTTCTCACGCAAACTATCTCCCTCAATTTTTTCCATTGTAAATCGATAGCCAATATTATTTGTGTTGTTATAGCGCTGCAAATACAAATATTCTGAAGGACTTGCCTGCACATGAAAATCGTTTTCTGTAAAGTAGTATTTTCCTTCAATGTACTCCATTTCAAATGCACGTCTGCTTTTATTGGCATTAGGAATAACCCAACCATTGAAATAAAAACTTACGAGAGCTATAATAACAGCCGCTCCAAAATAAGGCACAAGTAAACGCTTGAAAGAAATACCTCCTGCCAGCATGGATATAATTTCGGTGTGGCTAGCAAGGTTTGCCGTGACAAAAACGGTCGCTATGAATACCGTTATTGGAGAAATAAGATTGGCAATCCATGGAATAAAATCCATATAGTATTGCAAGATGCGGCTCATGGGAACCTCAGGCTTGGTAAAATCACCAATTTTCTCGGTGATATCAATAACCACTATAATGGCCACTATTATAAACACCACAAAAAGGAAAGTAGTGAGTAGCTTTTTGATGATGTAGCGGTCAAGGATTTTCATGTTAAGTGGCTAGAGTTAAGAATGCCTAAAGTGACTAGAGCTTTAAGGTTTTCCCAATCGAAGTAAATATGGCAAGTAATTCCTTAGCTTCACTTGTAATTTGTTCCAATTTCATATTATCGGTCCACTTCAAGTCAGAAATTATCTCCAACCAATAGACTGTTTCACTTGCCTCACTGACACATATTTTTATTTTGTTTGTAAAATCAGCCTTGCTTCGAGATCTATTTGCTTCTCTATAGTTAGCACCAACACTTGTTCCCGACTTGGTGACCTGATTTCTAATAACCTTACTTTCAGTAATATTGGGCAGGGAGCTTGAAAGTCTAATTACTTCTAAAGCAAAGTCCTTTGTTCTCTTCTCAAGCTGTTTCCCAAATTCTTTATTATCCATACATCAAACTCTAGTCATTCCAAACTCTAGTTCACTCCAAGTACTTAAAGCCTATTAGAGACTTTTTTAATCATAGGTTCTACCCAAGCAGAAAACGTACCAGCAATTATCTGCTTTCTTGCTTCTTTTACCAACCATAAGTAAAAAGTTAAATTATGAATACTTGCTATTTGTGCACCAAGTATTTCCTTCGAAATTATCAGATGCCTTAAATAGGCTTTTGAATAAAAGGTATCAACATATCCTCCCAGGTTAGGATCAACGGGTGAAAAATCCTCTTTCCATTTTTCATTTTTAATGTTGATTATGCCCTCAGAAGTAAAAAGCATTCCATTGCGTGCGTTACGGGTAGGCATTACACAATCAAACATATCTACTCCTAACTTTATCGACTCCAGTATGTTGGCCGGGGTTCCTACTCCCATCAGGTATCGTGGTTTGTCCTTTGGCAGAATGGAACATACAAGGTCCGTCATTTCATACATGTCCTCAGCAGGTTCCCCTACCGAAAGGCCGCCTATGGCGTTGCCCTCCCTTTCCTGTTCGGCAATAAACTCAGCCGATTTCTTTCGTAAATCAGGGTAGGTGCTGCCTTGCACAATTGGAAATAGTGTCTGACGATATCCATATTTTGATTCGGTACTGTCAAACCTGTCAATACAGCGCTCCAGCCAGCGGTGCGTCATATGCATGGAACGCTCGGCATAATCATAGCCGCACGGATACGGAGTGCACTCATCAAAGGCCATAATAATATCTGCACCTATCGTGCGCTGGATATCCATCACACCCTCGGGTGAAAACATATAACGGGTGCCATCCACATGGGATTGAAACTTAACCCCTTCTTCAACGATTTTTCTGTTTTCTGCCAATGAATATACCTGGTAGCCTCCGCTATCGGTAAGTATAGGCCTGTCCCAACCATTGAATTTGTGGAGGCCTCCGGCCTTTTCAATTACATCAAGGCCGGGTCGTAAAAACAAATGGTAGGTATTACCCAGAATTATCTCTGCTTCAATATCTTCTTTAAGTTCCCTCTGATGAACTGCCTTCACAGACCCGGCTGTACCCACAGGCATAAATATGGGTGTTTTTATCTCACCATGATCCGTTTTTATTGCCCCTGCACGGGCATTTGACTGTGCATCTTTTGCCTCTAAAGAAAACTCCATTTGTACACTTTAATAAGGCGCAAAAATACAGATTGTTATTTTAGCAGGCTGATATGTACTAAGAAGAATTCCTGTATATTTGGCGGCTTTACGCAAAGTGGTTGATGGAAATTAATGGAATAGAACTCGCATTTCTATGCGTTGTTTCAATACAGATAGTTTATTGGTTGGTTTGGTTGTCGGGCGTTGCCCGACTAAGGAGTTCTACGGCTGTAAAAGAAGGCGATGGCGTTTCCGTTGTAATTGCAGCCAACAATGAACTGGAAAATCTAAGACAAACATTACCTGTTATTCTGGAGCAGCATTATAGCAACTATGAGGTAATAGTGGTAGATGACAGATCCTCTGATGCCTCTTATGAATATTTACTGGGGCTGGCCAATCAATACAAGAATTTGCAGGTTCTTAGTGTCAGTGAATTACCAGACCATCTGAATGGTAAAAAATATGCACTTACGTTAGGTATCAAAACCGCCAGACATGATCAAATTCTATTGACAGATGCTGATTGCCGCCCGGTTTCCAAAAACTGGCTGGGAAGTTTTGCCCATTCCTGGGGTGAAAAAACATCCTTTTTACTTGGCTTTTCTCAATATGAAGCCATGCCCGGACTACTTAATTATTTTATACGCTTTGAAACAGCACTCACAGGTATTCAATATATGGCGGCTGCCGTGTTGGGCAGACCATATATGGGGGTCGGTAGAAACCTGAGTTACTCTAAAACGCTGTTCCTGTCAAAGAAAGGGTTTCATGGGTATCAAAATTTGACTGGGGGC
>JAGQYJ010000005.1:39223-49423 GCA_020436145.1 Cyclobacteriaceae bacterium
GTAGGCCAAGAAACCACAACCATCTCTTTTCCCAAGACATCGTGGAAAGCGTATTTGAATCAGAAAACCAGGCATTTATCAGTAGGAAAACATTACTCTTTTAAAAGCAAAATTGCTTTGTTTTTTTTCTCTTTGACCTGGGTATTAACATGGTTCCTGTTTCCTTTTTTTATGATTTCGGCAAACCATTTCTTCTTACCTATCAGCTTTTTTGCACTTCGATTATTGTTGTTGGGTACAACATTTGTAGTGTTTTCCAAAAGAACTGGAACCAAACTCGGTATATTAGGATTGATTTTATTAGACTTTATGTTTACGCTGTATTATTTTGTAGCCGGCTTCAAAACAATGTTTACCAGGCGAGTTAAATGGAGGTAAAAAAGCAGTTTTCTGAAAAAGCATTAAAAGACTTTCGTCTTATTGATGAAGCGGTACATCAAAATGACGAGCAGGCTTACGCCATGCTCATGAAAAGCTACAAGAAGCCTGTGTACCATATGATACTTAAGATGGTGCGCAATGTTGACGATGCGGAGGACCTTACGATTGAGGCATTTGCAAAAGCATTTAAGAACCTCCATAAATTCAAAAAAGACTACACGTTTAGCACCTGGCTTTTCCGAATTGCCACCAACAACACCATTGATTTTATTCGTAAAAAAAAGCTTGAAACTACCAGTCTTCATTCTTCATACACGGATGACAACGGCACAAACGTGAGCATTGACCTTCCTGATAAAGAGCTAAACCCCCAGGAAAAGGCTATTAAATCTCAAAAAATAGAGCTGATTCAGCTTTTTGTCACCAAACTGCCCGCTAAATATCAGCGCCTGGTAAGGTTACGTTACTTTGATGAGTTATCGTACGATGAAATAGCGCAGGAACTTGATGCCCCTTTGGGAACAGTTAAAGCCCAATTACACAGAGCAAGGGAGTTGCTTTCTGATTTGGTAAAGAATAAAAGAGAGCATATTTAATTCATTCAATTAGTGCGTGAACCTTACATCTACAATAGTCCCTGTAAAGTTAACCCTGAAATGAAACTCTGAATTTGTAAGTGTAAGGATTTCTCTATCCTGTGCTTCGGAGGTTCCAACATCATAATGCAATATAGTCTGGTCTGCATTGAACGTCCAATTGCCAGTTAGATTATAAATAGCCAGATTTTGAGAATAGGTGCCGTCATCACTAAAAGTAACACGCTGGCCATCAAACAAAACACTATAAAAATCTTTATGAAAATCATCTCCGTTGGTAATTTCACTAAATACCCATGTGCCACTTGTAAGAGCAGGAATCCGGTCAGGTACAACCTCATCTAATGGGAGACATGAATCCATAACCAAAAGAGAAGCAAAAAGAATCGCAAAGCTGAGTTTTCTTAAAGTTTTCATAAGAGTAGAGGTTTGAAATACTAAATATCGCAATTTTCAGGTAATAAAGCCAATACGCAAGAAAATGAAAAAAAGCATGAACCATGCCATTTATTATCTATACTGTACCTTATTTACATAGAATACCCTTCGGTTAAGTCCCACTCCTGCATCTTTTAAATTTTTGATTCGCTGTGTACCAAATGCGACATAGGTATTTCCGTACCATTTTTCCAGCCCTCCTATTTTATCAGACGAATTGTCGTTCACTTTATCATCTTCAAACGTAAGCTTTAGATTATCGAACCTCTTACCTTCAACAACTTCCGCTTCTTCAATAATTTTACTTCGAATCTGGTTGTCGTAAAGGTAAAGAAGTACTATTCCTTCATCTGTTACCGAAGCATGTACAAATTGATCGAGGGTAAAGGAAACCACATCTTCTATTTCAAAGCTGTTATCCCACAACATTTTTCCTTTTGAATTAAAACCCGCAACAACCGCATGTGTATACCTGTATCCTGCAAAATTCATTGGGGCGTAATCGTAGTTATTTCTGCCATGACCATATCCGCCATATGGAGCATTGGAATAACCACCTGTATAAAACGAGCTTGAAGAATACTTAGGGTAAAAAGCCTCACCCAGCATTATGTAGGTGTCTCCCTGACGGATAATATTGTGAACAAGCAACCTGTAGTTAAATTTAATTTTTTTGCCTTTGATTTTCTTTCGGTCTATTCTGTTGGATACCCTTTCCTTACGCCCGGCCCTCATATAATTGAAGAAATTTTCAAAATCGGCATAGTTAAAGTATTGTATTGTCTGCTTGTTTTCTTTATCTACCAGTCCCAAAAACAACCCCCTGGAGTACTCCGACCTCTTTCCTCCGTAGGTACCTGCTATCAAATCATTATCGCCTTCCGTAATTGCTATTCGCCCAAATATCAACCCCTTATCCAGGTCAGGCTCAAGGGTAAACGTATTCAGGTATTCACCGTCCACGTTGTACTTTTTAATGGTAAGTGTATTGCGTTTATCATAGGTTTTGGAGCTGACCAAAACGGTAATTGAGTTATCATCTACTTTTAGCTGTACAAGCTCTGTTCTTGTACCGAAAATACCCGGTAAAACTTTTGTTTTGCTGTCTCTAAAACCAAAATGGATAACCACTGGCTCATGGTTATAATAACCTCCAAGCAATGCCGCACCATCCGTTACCTCAAATTCAGTAAGCTCAAGAGGCACCAGATTTTTAATGGTATACCTGAGGGTATCTCCGGTCGATGCCCTCATCTGCATAAGTTTAAGGTCTTTGGAGTTGCCTGTATATTTCTGAAAAAGAAAATAAAAACTGCCCATGGAATAATCGTAGCCTTTATAAATCAGATCCCTTTCAATATAAAGTTGTTTTTCCCAGGCTACGCTAAGGGTAGTATCCAGCATAACAAACTCCCACAACTGGCCTCCCTTCTTATCATATTCATTTTTAGAACGATAAATAATAATTCCATTTTCATCCGCGGTCATAGCTTCATACCCTTCTTCGTATACATTTAGTTCGGTCTCAAAGCGTTGAGGCTGAACCAATTGAGCATTAACAAAAAATGGAAGCAAAAAAATCAAAAAAGGTATTTTGCGCATATTTTGGGTGTAAAAAACAAATCTACTCTTGCTGAGTTAACGAATACTAACAAATTTAGTTGACACTATAATCCATATAAAAAAAACGTCTAAATTTATTCAATACAATAAGTTTATGAAGAATAAAGATATTATTAAGCTACTAAATACAACAGCTTCATACATGGAGTTGCACGGTGAAAACGATTTCAAAATAAAAAGCTATTCCAATGCCATCTATAACCTGGAAAGGACAGATAAAAAATTGGCAGAGCTGGATCTTCCTGCTCTGGAAAAAATTGAAGGGATAGGTAAGAGCATAGCAGCTGCAATTGACGAGATAAATTCCAGAGGCACCTATTCTAAGCTGACAGACCTAATAGAAAAGACTCCTCAAGGTCTTAGACAGCTAATGGAACTTCGTGGATTGGGCGCAAAAAAAATAAGAACTCTTTGGACTGAATTAAATGTTGAAAGTATCGAATCTCTTGAAAAAGCTATTGGCGAAGGAACTGTAACCAAGCTCAAGGGCTTTGGGGCAAAAACAGTTGACAATATTAGTGAGTTGCTTACGTTCGCCAAAGAAACACAGGGATGGGTACATTATGCCACTGCTGAAGCACTAGCTAATGATTTAGTGAAGCAGATAAAAATCACACTCTCTGAGGCCAATGTTGAAATTGCCGGAAAACTTAGAAGAAAATGGGAAGTGATTGATCAATTGGAGTTTGTAATTGGGCACAACCGTTTTGATAAAATTGATGAAGTGCTGAAATCACTCAAAAGCATTCAGAAGATACCTTCCCGCTCCGGCCCGTTTACATGGCGGGGCATTACCAAAACAGAAAACCCCGTTGAAGTTGTTGTCCATTATTCAACTGTTGAGAATTTTTACAATACACTTTTTCTGAAAACCGGAGCTCCTTTGCACTTATCTCAAACTGTGAAAGAAAGCTCGTTTAAAGAGGCTGCAGAAAAACAATTTTACGAATCTGAAGAAGCCATTTATACCAGCCTGGGGGCAGCCTATTGCCCACCTGAAATACGTGAAGGAACCTGGGAGTTGGAGCAGTCAGTTATAGGCAAGTTGCCTGAATTGATTGACTACAAGGACCTAAAAGGTGTTTTACATAACCACTCTACCTATAGCGATGGAGAAAATACGCTGGAAGAAATGGTAGCTCAATGTAGGGAAATGGGCTACACCTATTTGGGCATAAGCGACCACAGCAAGGCCGCTCATTTCTATGCCAATGGCATGTACGAAGACACCGTTAAAGCACAACACGAAGAAATTAATGTGCTAAATAAAAAACATGCCCCATTTAAAATATTTAAAGGTATTGAAGCCGATATTCTTCCAGACGGCAACTTGGATTACGATGCGAAAACCCTGGCAACATTCGACTTTGTTGTTGCTTCTGTTCATTCCGCCCTGGCTATGGACGAAGAAAAAGCTACCGAGCGATTGTTAACTGCTATTTCTAATCCATATACAACCATTTTAGGCCATATGACCGGCCGGCTTTTGCTCATGCGTAAAGGATACCCTGTAAATCATAAGGTCATAATTGATGCATGTGCCGAGCATGGAGTTATTATTGAAATAAATGCCCATCCCAAGCGCCTGGATATTGATTGGCGGTGGGTGCACTATGCACTGGAAAAAGGTGTGCTTATAAGCGTTAACCCTGATGCCCATGCCACTGATGGTTTTAAAGACATGTACTATGGCGTTTGCGTTGGAAGAAAAGGTGGACTTACAAAAGAAAAAACCTTAAATGCGTGGAGCCTGGAAAAAGTGGATGCCTACTTCAAGGAAAGGAAGGAGAAAATAAAGGCATAATATGCTTATTCAATAGCAGAATCTGACCAGATCATCAGATTTGCTGCTTTGAAATGAAACTATTCCTTCAATTTTTTGCTTCTTTGCAGAAATATTGAGAGAGAAGAATATGACTAATCCCGTACTGGAAACCATAGGAAATACTCCTTTGGTCAAGCTACAAAAAATCAACCCTTACCCGCACATCGATATTTATGTAAAACTGGAGTTTTTTAATCCCAGTGGTAGCATTAAAGATCGAATTGTCAACCATATCATCAACGATGCATTGGCAACTGGGAAGTTAAAAGAGGGAGGTATTATTATTGAAAATACCTCTGGTAATACGGGAGCAGCTGTAGCCATGAATGCTGCTATTCGCGGGTTTAAGGCAGTACTTACTATGCCGGATAAAGTGAGCCAGGAAAAACAAAATGCCTTAAAGGCTTTTGGAGCAGAAGTAGTCGTTTGTCCAACTTCTGCCCCACCCGATTCACCTGAGCACTATGTGAACAAAGCAAGAAGCCTGGCAGCAGAAACACCCAAAAGTTTTATGCTAAACCAGTACGATAATAAAAAAAATCCGGAAGCACATTATCTTTCGACAGGGCCTGAAATATGGAAACAGACCGAAGGTAAAGTGACCCACTTTGTGGCCGCAGGCAGCACAGGTGGAACGGTAAGCGGTATTGGTAAGTATTTAAAGGAGCAGAACCCCAATATCAAGGTAGTTATGCCCGATCCATATGGCTCAATCTACTATGAATACTTCAAAACTGGGGTGGAGCCTGAACCGGAAGAAAACACCTACCAGGTTGAGGGCGTTGGCGAAGACCATATCGCTCATGCCATGGATTTTTCAGTAGTGGACGAAATGTATCAATTCAGTGATCAGGATGCATTTGGCATGGCGCGTAAACTTGCTAAAGAGGAAGGCATATTTGGAGGAGGAACCGGTGGAGCAAATGTTTGGGGAGCGCTAAAATTGGCAGAAACATTGAAAGAACCGGCTACCATTGTCACGGTAATTCCAGACAATGGAGTTAAATACATGAGCAAATTTTACAACGACCAGTGGATGCTTGATCAGGGCCACAGCTTATAGCAAACGAACCATTTAAAGACAATCATGAAGTTTTCAACCAAGGCAATTCATGTTGGGCAGGAGCCTGATAAAGAAACCGGAGCGGTAATCCCTCCCATTTACATGACCTCTACATATGCCCAGGAGGCACCTAATCAGCACAAAGGGTACGATTACACTCGTGCCGGTAATCCTAACTTCAAAAATCTGGAGGCCACACTTGCATCACTGGAGCAGGGTAAGGTTGCCACGGTATTTTCTTCGGGTATCGGAGCTACCACCGCCTTGGTTTCTACCATGAAACAAGGTGATAAGGTAGTTATCACCAGCGATCTATATGGTGGAACATACAGGCTATTCAGCCGGGTATTTAAACAATTCGGTATTGATTTCACTTCTGTTAATACCCAGGACCTGGTTGCTGTTGAAACAGCCTTAAAAGCTTCTCCGAAATTTATCTTTCTGGAATCGCCCACAAACCCACTGCTTAGGGTTTCCGATATTGAAGCAATCTCTGCATTGGCAAAAAAGTATAATGTTTTAACAGTAGTGGACAACACATTTGCTACGCCTTTTTTTCAAAATCCATTGACTTTGGGTGCCGATTTTGTTCTGCATAGCACTACCAAATATATTGGTGGCCATTCCGATGTGATTGGAGGAGTTGTGGTAACCAACAAGGAAGATTGGAAAGAAAAGCTCGATTTTGCCCGCATGGCTATTGGCCTTAACCCAAGCCCCTTCGATAACTGGATGACAACCAGGGGTATAAAAACATTGGCTCTTAGAATGGCCCGGCATGAGGCCAATGCCAAACAAGTAGCAGATTTTTTTAAGCATCATCCCAAAGTTAAAAAGGTATATTATCCGGGACTTGCGGAGCACCCCAACCATGAAATTGCCAAAAAACAAATGAGTGGATTTGGGGGCATTGTTTCCGTGGAGTTTGACCTGAGCCTGGAACAGTCTATGAAAGTGGTTTCTTCATTTAGATTTTTTACTCTGGCAGAAAGCCTGGGAGGCGTTGAATCATTGGTAGATCATCCCGCAAGTATGACACACGCATCCATTCCGAAAGAAGAACGTGAAAAAAATGGCCTTTCTGATGGGCTCATTAGGTTTTCGTGTGGGGTTGAAGATGCAGAAGATCTTATAGAAGACCTGGACTCGGTTCTGAAAAATTTCTGAATCAAAGTCGGGTCGTGTAGGGATATACTTGCATAACGACTTACCTAATTCTTTCGTAAAGCATTTCAATAATGCCATCCTTAAGGCCGGCATCAGGAATTATCATTTCTGTGGCACCCGACCATTCCATTGCTTTAACATACATCTCAGAAGCATATGGAATAACATCTGCCCTGTCCTCTCTCATGGCAAGGAGGTCAATTCTATCTGTTATTGAGTAGTTTGTAATTTTTTTAACCGTCTCTAACAGTTTTTTATAGGTCATGGGTTTCAGCCTTTTGGGCTCTGCTACCTTATGAATCGATCGGATATTACCACCGGTACCTATAGCTTTCATCGGAACGCCCGGTTTATTCGCCTCAAGCCATTCCTTCATCCTGTCCCATTCCTTAACATCATTTCGCTTACGCATGTTTCTAACTGACCCAAGTTTGAAAGACTGCCTTGCAAAGCATTCTTTGTCCTTAATAAGGCTTATTTCCGTACTTCCTCCTCCCACATCCACATGTACGTAATATCCCAGGTCAATAAATTTGGTGACTGCCCTTAAAAGCAAATCAGCTTCTCCATCGCCTGTTATCACATCTATATGCAAACCACTCTTTTCATACGCCCTTTGCAAAATTCGGGCTCCATTGATCGAGTCTCTTAGCGCTGCGGTAGCACAACCATAAGCATCATCCACCTCATACAAATCAATGAGTGTCCTGAATGCCATCATCAGCTCAATAAATTTAATTTCATTGCGAAATGTTATTTCCCCCATTCGAAAGGCATCATCTCCTAAACGAAGCGGGAATCGAATGGTCTCTAAACGCTTATAAGCCAGTGAACCATCATCATGTGGTATTATTCGGGTGATTTGCAGACGAATGGCGTTGGAGCCAATGTCAATAGCAGCTAATTTCATAGGCAACTTTATTGCTATGCAAATTAAGCCTATTTTTTGCCAAATAGCCTGCTTAACAGGCTGCGATATTCTTTGTTTCTGGCTTCTGATTCAGAAAGGCTAATTAGAGGCTTAATGGCTTTTGATATTGATTTAGCTGTCAATTTTCCCAGTTTTTTGTTAACCAGAGTCCCGTGCCTGTAAAATAAAGTGGTCGGAACTCCCATTATTTTCAAAGATCGGATCAACTGCTCATTGTCATCAACGGTCAGGTAAAAGAAATTAGCATCGTCATCTAAATCTTCAGACACTTTCTCATAAACCGGCATCATAGCTTTACAATTAGAGCACCAGCTGGCCTTTACCATTACAACAGCAGGTTTTTCCTTTGCCAGAATAGCATGAGTGTAGTTTTCAGAATTCAGTTCTTCCATTTTAAAATATTTATGAATTCAACAACGATCGTTTAAAAATAATTCATTCACTATTTCAAATTATCGATCCATTACCATCCAAATAAATCTTATTTCCCTGAAGTTAAAAAAATGTAATTTTATCCAACTCAAATTTTGATACAATGAAATTAATCTTCAACCGAATAATCCTCGTCCAGGTATTTATCTTTTCTCTTTTGTTTGCTCACTCAACACTGGGTCAGCAGCTCGATATGAAATTACTGGAAGGCATAAAACCGCGAAACATTGGTCCAGGTGGAATGAGCGGGCGTGTTACTGCTCTTGATGTGGTGCATACCAACCCACAGTTAATCTATGCAGGAACTGCCTCGGGAGGGCTCTGGAAATCTGAAAGCGGTGGAATTTCCTGGAAGCCTGTTTTTGATAGCGTCAATGTACTTTCCATAGGCGCTGTAGCTATTTGTCAGAAAAATACCGATATCGTTTGGGCAGGAACAGGAGAAGGCAATCCACGTAACAGTGTTACAGGAGGTTACGGGGTTTACAAAAGCCTGGATGGAGGCAAGAGCTGGAAGCTCATGGGGTTAGAAAAAACCCGTAATATCCATCGTATCATTATCGATAAATTCAACTCCGATATTGTGTATGTGGGCGCAATTGGATCCTCATGGGGCAAACACCCCGAAAGAGGTATTTTTAAAACCACCGATGGAGGCAAAACATGGAAACACATTTTAAAAGTGAATGATGCTACAGGGCTTGCCGATATGGTGGCAGATCCTAAAAACCCTAACAAAATAATTGCTGCCATGTGGGAGCACCAACGCAAACCATGGACATTTACTTCCGGTGGTCCCGGATCGGGTCTATACCTCACCTATGATGGAGGTGAAAACTGGAAAAAAATAACAGATAAAGAGGGACTACCTGAAGGTGAGTTGGGCCGGATTGGCTTGGCTATAGCTCAATCAGATCCCAACAGGGTGTATGCACTTATTGAATCAAAGAAAAATGCCCTGTATCGCTCGGATGATGGAGGAGAGCATTGGATGATGGTAAATGACAAAGACCATATTGGGAACCGGCCTTTCTATTACTCGGACATATTTGTGGACCCGGCCAATGAAAACCGGATTTACTCTGTTTTTACCTATATAAATGTGAGTGAAGACGGGGGTAAATCTTTTGAGCGCTGGGCAGATTCCTATATTCAAAATGGGGTTCATCCTGACCACCATGCCTTTTATGTCCACCCCAGCGATCCCAACTTTATTATTGAAGGAAACGATGGTGGACTAAACATTACGCGCGACCGCGGCAAGCACTGGCGATTCGCTGAAAACATTCCGGTAGCTCAATATTATCATATCAATGTTGACAATGATTTCCCCTACAATGTTTATGGTGGCATGCAGGACAACGGTTCCTGGGTTGGACCAGCCTACGTGTTTAAATCCGGGGGGATCAGAAATTCTTACTGGCAGGAGGTTTTCTTTGGCGATGGCTTTGATTGCTTTGCCGACCCTGACGATAACCGTTACGGATATGCCATGGCTCAGGAAGGTTATGTTGCTCGGTTCGACCGAAAAACCGGAAATGAGAAAATGATCCGACCAACTCATCCTGACCCGGATGTAAAGCTTCGTTTTAACTGGAATGCCGCCATGGCGCAAGACCCTTTCAGCCATTCGACCATCTATTTTGGATCTCAGTTTGTGCATAAGAGCACTGACAAAGGAGACAGTTGGGAAATTATTTCTCCAGACCTGACAACCAATGATCGTGAAAAACAAAAGCAATAT
>JAGQYJ010000059.1 GCA_020436145.1 Cyclobacteriaceae bacterium
CCCACTCCGTAAGGCGTTACGGAATTCCAAGTGCTGATCCTGCAGGAGGAAATAGAGAGTTTTTACCTGGTTTGGCACGAGCCGGTGTTGCTGCCGGTGTTGACGGTATGTTTATAGAAACCCACCCCGAACCACAAAAAGCATTATGCGATGCCGCAAGTCAGCTTTGCGTGTACGATCTGGAGGAGTTTGTAAAGCCGATACTTGAGCTTCATAATGTGGAAGTGAAATATAGGTAATTATTGAATTCAAACCACAAAAGCCTTAGTCAATTTAGCTAAGGCTTTTTTATTGGCAAACCATAAGAGAGTTTTGGTTTTTGCCAATGCCCCAAAAAGCTTAACTTTGCGACCGTCCTGAATTGGACATGTTTAATTTTGCAAACAACTCATTAAAAATAGGGCGTACGCTCAAATTCAATTATGGAATTATATCTTGATTCAGCCGACTTAGAAGAAATTAAAGAGGCATTCAAATTAGGTTTTATTAAAGGCCTTACCACCACACCAACATTTATGCACCGTCATGGAGTAACCGATATTGACGGCCTTATTGTGGAGCTTTCTAAAATTGTTCCTATTCTTCAGATTGAAGCATTGGGCGATACTGCTGAAGAAGTAGTGGCCGAAGCAGAAAGACAATTGGCCCTTGGCCTTGACAAAGAAAAAACGGTATTTAAAATACCTGTTTCGCTGGAAGGCGTAAAAGCATGTAAAATGCTTAAAGACAGAGGGTTTTTAGTGAATGTTCACCTGGTATATACGCTTCAGCAAGCTTATATGGCTATGGAAGCAGGAGCCGATTACGTTTGTCCTTTGGTAGGCCGTTTGCAGGACCAGGGCACAGATGCACTGGATCTGGTGGCCCAGTGTGTGGATGCCGTTGAAACGTATGGATATGATTCTAAAATCATGTTCTCATCGGTTCGTTATCCGGAGCATATTCGCAATGCCTTAAACCTGGGCGTGCATGTATGTACTATTCCTTGGAAAGTAATGAAGCAATTAACTTCAAACCATTTTACGGAAGTGGGTATCTCACAATTTGTAGAGCATACGAAGCTGATGACCGTAAAGGTAAAAGATGTGCTTTCAGGCAAGAACCCAACGGTGTCGATGGGTGATTCCATAACTGATGCCCTGGTTAAGATGACTTCATCTGGCTTTGGCTGTGTAGCTGTAGTTGATAATGGAAAACTGGTGGGAACATTTACTGACGGTGATTTAAGAAGATTGATTGAAGCAGAGGGAGAACATTCGGTCAGCAAAAAAATGAAAGACTTAACGTTCAAATCACCAATTACTATTCAGGGGGAATCATTGCTTCATGAAGCTTCATTGATTTTCCACGAAAAAGGGGTGGATAACCTGATCGTTTTAAATGGCGATGAAGTAGTTGGTCAGATAGATATTCAGGATTTGAAATAAACTTCGAATGGAGTTTTCAAACCCAAACGACATACAAGCAAGCTTTGAAAAGGCAGGAGGGGAATTTATATCCCCTCTTTCTGTTTTTATGAAGAGGCTTCCTAACATTAAGGCATTTGTATTTGACTGGGATGGGGTTTTTAATGATGGGTTTAAGCCGGATAACAACGGAAGCCCTTTTTCTGAGTCCTCCAGTATGGGAGTTAACATGCTCCGTTACAGTTATTTTCTTAAAAACGGGGTTCAGCCGCATGTATTTATCATTACCGGAGAAAATAACCTTCCTGCTTTAAAACTGGCGCAACGCGAGCACTATCATGGTGTATACCTTAGCATGAAGAACAAACTGGATGCCTTACGTCATATTGAAGAACAATTTGGAATTACCAGCAAGGAGGTAGCATTTGCATTTGACGACATTCTTGATCTTGGCATGGCTGAAAGAACAGGCCTTCGGTTTGCCGTAAAACGTGAGGCCAATCCTTTGATGAATGAATTTGTGAAAATGAACGGATTGGCAGACTACCGTACAGCGGTAGATGGAGATAAACATGCCGTTCGTGAAATATGTGAATTGCTGATTGGAATGAACGGGAACTATACCCAGACGATTGAGGGCAGATTCAAATTCACAGAAGGCTATACCACCTACCTGAATGAGCGCAACAATATTGTTGTACAACTATACGAAGCAAAGACAGGGGAGATAAGACCATTTGAAAAAGAATAGTTGACTAATTTACAGGTAGATAGAAAAGTTAAGGAATATTAAAAAAGACAAACCCGAAAGGGGTCGGAATTTCAAGTATTAATTTACTATTTTTGTCCGACTTTCTTGGGAGACAAATTTTATTTGATAGTATGTCTAAAACAGTTAAGCTAAGGAAAGGTTTTGATATCAACCTGGCCGGTAAAGCTGAAAACAAAATATCTGATTCGCTTAGATCGCGAACATACGCACTAAAACCCACCGATTTTATTGGAATGCAACGGCCTAAGGCATTGGTTGCAGTTGGAGATAATGTAAAAGCAGGAACGCCTTTGCTTCTTGATAAACAAAACGAACAGGTGAACTATGCATCTCCTGTAAGTGGTGAGGTAGTGGATGTAAAAAGAGGTGAAAAGCGCAAGCTGCTTGAAATAGTTATTCTGGCAGATAATGAAGTTGAATACGAATCATTCAACAAGTACTCTGTCAGCGATTTAGCCAAACTGGAAAGGGATGAGCTGAAGGCTCAAATGCTTAAAGCAGGTGTATGGCCTAATATTATTACAAGGCCTTTTGGTGTTGTGGCTGACGCTAACGATACACCTAAATCAATTTTTATCAGTGCTTTTGATTCCAGCCCCCTCGCACCGGATTACAATGTGATTTTTAAAGGAGAGGATCATGCATTTCAGGCAGGTGTTAGTGTTCTGAAGAAGCTTACGGATGGGTTAGTTCATGTAAATGTGAATGGCAATGATGAAGTGAATCCTGCTTTTCTGAATGCGGAGGGAACCCAGGTAAACAAAATTATTGGCAAGCACCCTGCAGGCAACGTAGGTGTTCAGATCCACCATATCGATCCTATTGCTAAAGGTGATGTGGTTTGGACGGCAAGTCCGTATGGAGTGATACAGATTGGTAAGCTGTTCCTGGAAGGAAAATACGATGCTGCTAAAATAATTGCACTAACAGGTTCAGAGGTTTCTGAACCGCAGTACTATAAGACCTATTCAGGTGCCGATGTTAAAACCTTTACGGAAGGTAACCTTAAATCGGACCATGTGCGCTATGTAAGTGGCAATGTGTTAACAGGCGAAAGCATTGGAGAAGGTGGACATCTGGGTTTCTATGCCAATCAATTTACCATTTTACCTGAAGGAGACTATTTTGATATGTTTGGCTGGATATTGCCAAGGTTTAACAAGCTTAGTTTCCATAAAGCGTTTGGTTTATTCTCATTCCTCAATAGCACTAAAAAGGAATATGTGCTGGACACCAATACCAACGGGGAACCCAGAGCCTTTGTTCAGTCCGGTGCTTTTGAAAAAGTAGTGCCCATGGACATTCTTCCGGTTCATTTATTGAAAGCCATTCTGGCCGAAGACTATGATGATATGGAAGCATTAGGTATTTACGAAGTAATTGAAGAAGACTTTGCTTTGTGCGAGTTTATCGATGTTTCAAAACATAATGTACAATCGATATTGAGGGAAGGGCTTAACCTTCTTCAGTATAGCTAATATACAAGTAGGAATATGAAGTTTATAAGAGATATAGTAGAGAAAGCAAAGGTGCCTTTTGAAAAGGGAGGTAAGCTTGAGCGCTTTTACTATTTATTTGAATCGGTAGATACATTCCTGTTCGTTCCTAACGAAACCACCAAAATAAAGGGTGTGCAAGTAAGGGATGCCGTTGATCTGAAGCGTTTTATGATGACGGTGATTATTGCCTTACTGCCGGCATTGGTGTTTGGTACCTACAACATAGGTTATCAGTACTACCATGCCATTGGTCAGGAACCAGCCTCATCCTGGGATATGTGGTGGATTGGTATCCAGCGGGTTGTTCCAATTATTATTGTGTCATATGTATTCGGGTTGTTTATTGCCGAATTTGCTTTTTCGGTGGTACGAAAGCACCCGATTAACGAAGGCTACCTGGTAACAGGTATTCTTATCCCTTTGGTTATGCCTCCTACCATTCCTTTGTGGCAGGTAGCGCTGGCTTCGGTTTTTGCTGTTGTTTTTGCCAAAGAAGCCTTTGGTGGAACAGGGATGAACGTGCTGAATGTTGCCCTTGTGGCAAGGGCATTTTTATATTTTGCATACCCAACCAATATATCAGGCGATGTGTGGGTATATCTTGGCGGGCACCAGACAGTTGATGGCTTCTCGGGGGCGACTCCCCTGGCGTTGGCTGCTCAAACACTGGAGTCAGGACAAAGTGTGGTTCAATCATTTGCAGCGCATGGAAGCTATTCGCTCTCTAACCTGTTTTATGGATTAATACCCGGCTCTATAGGTGAAACCTCAGTTTTAATGAGCTTGATCGGAGCCCTGATTTTGATTGCAACAGGCGTTGGAAGCTGGAAAGTGATAGTAAGCGTATTTGGAGGCGCCTATGCTATGGGGCTTTTATTAAACCTGATTGGAGCCAATCAATATATGCTGATGCCGGCTGAATATCACCTTGTACTAGGTGGTTTGGCCTTTGGTGCAGTGTTTATGGCTACCGATCCGGTTACCGCTTCACAAACCGAAACAGGGAAATGGATATATGGATTCCTGATCGGTGTTCTTACCGTTATTATTCGTGTATTGAACCCGGCTTACCCTGAAGGCATTATGCTGGCAATTTTATTAATGAATGTATTTGCTCCACTTATTGATTACTATGTGGTAGCAGCTAATAAGAAAAGGAGGTTAAAACGTGCAACGGTCTAATACGTACATATTGGTTTTCACGGCAATAATGACCGTGATCATTGGTGGAATTCTGTCGTTTACTTCGCAGGTGCTGGGCCCTGCACAAAAGAAGTCTATAGAGTTGGATACCAAAACACAGATTTTGAGTGCTGTGATGGATTTGGGCAAGAAGGATGATGTGCTTGGAATCTATAATAAAAGTATCCAGTCTATGGTGGTTGATATTGACGGCAATGAAGTTGAAAAGGACAAAAAGGGAAACCCTATCGTAGCCGAGGAGGTGAACATAGTGAAAAACTATAAAATGAAACCCGGAAAAAGGGAATACCCTGTATATGAATACAAGGATCCTTCGGATACATCTAAGGTAGCTGCGTATATTTTTCCTGTTTATGGCGCTGGTTTATGGAATGCAATTTATGGATATGTAGCCCTGGAAAGTGATCTTAACACTATCAAAGGGGTATCGTTTGGTCACGTGCAGGAAACACCCGGACTGGGAGCACGAATTGCCAGTAAGGAAATACAGGATAGGTTTAAGGGAAAGACCATATTTGATGATCAGGGCAATTTTGTTTCAGTTGCCATGCTCAAAGGTGAGAAGAAGAACCCATCATTGTTTGGGCCTCATGAAGTGGATGGCATGTCAGGAGCTACCCTTACAGGACGAGGCCTGAATGCAATGCTTAAAAACTATTTAGGCGATTACGAAGCATTTATTAAAAAGAATCAACAACATCAGTAAGTTTATAAACTATGAGTACTGAAACTTTAGAACAACCTGTGGTTAAAAAGCAAGCGGAGCCTTTGTTCTCAAAAAGGCGCAAAAGGTTTGTAATGGACCCACTGGATGATGATAACCCGGTTACGATACAGGTATTGGGCATCTGCTCTGCTTTGGCTGTGACAGTTAAGATGGAGCCGACCCTTATCATGTCAGTAGCCGTTGTATTTGTAATTGTATTTTCTAATTTGATTACATCTCTTGTAAGAAATTTGGTGCCGGGTAGGGTACGGATCATTGTTCAGTTGGGTATTATAGCCACGCTGGTAACCGTGGTAAGTGAGATTCTGAAAGCATATAATTATGAAATGTATAAGGTGTTGGGCGCATTTGTTGGCTTAATTATTACCAACTGTATTGTAATGGGTCGTTTGGAAGCCTTTGCTATGGGCAATAAGCCCTGGGATTCCGTTTTGGATGGTTTTGGTTCCGGCTTTGGATATGCATGGGTTATATTAACTGTGGCCTTTTTTAGAGAGTTATTAGGATCGGGTACTGTGTTTGATTATCCTATTCTTGAAAAAATAGGGCTGGTCAATATTCAGAACAATGGATTGATGGTTGATTCAATTGGTGCATTTATGGTGCTAGGTCTGATTATTTGGGTCCAAAGAACACGAAACGGTTACGTTGAACATTAAAGGGCAGAAACATGGAATTATTTAACCTCGGAATAAAATCGATCTTTATAGACAATATGATCTTTGCCTACTTTCTGGGCATGTGTTCATTTTTGGCGGTATCTAAAAAAGTAACTACTGCATTGGGCCTTGGAGCTGCCGTAGTTTTTGTATTGGGAATTACCGTACCAGTTGACTGGTTGGTACAAGAGTACATTTTAAAAGAAGGTGCTTTAGCATGGCTTGGGCCTCAATTTGCTGAAATGAATCTTGAATTCCTTCAGTTTATTATGTTTATCGCCATTATTGCTGCCATGGTACAATTGGTAGAAATGGTAGTTGAAAAATTTTCTCCCAGCCTGTATGGGTCACTGGGTATATTCCTACCATTGATTGCGGTGAACTGCGCCATTCTAGGTGGTTCGCTATTTATGGTTCAAAGGGATTACACACTTGCCGAGGCTTCTGTTTACGGAGTAGGTTCGGGCATAGGCTGGATGTTTGCTATTGTTGCCTTGGCAGCGGTAAGAGAGAAACTCAAGTATTCCAATGTTCCTGATGGTTTGAAAGGACTTGGTATCACAATGATCATTACCGGGCTTATGGGTATTGCCTTTAAGTCGTTTATAGGTATAGCCATTTAAATTATTGGCAAAAAAAATAGAAGGGGGTGCTTACAGGCACCCTTTTTTGTTTTTAAGATTAAATACCTTTTGAAGAATTGACTCTTTGGTGTTTATAAAAAATAGGGTGATGCAGATTGCTGCATACTGTGAAGTGAGGACCAGAATACCCGGTTTCCATTGATGTACACTGTTTTGAATAATTCATCCTGTACTACACAGGTTAACTGAAAGTCTTTGATTGTGACAGGGTTTAAGCTACACCCTTTTTCAAGCTGAATTCGAAGGCATCCGTTTTCTACATGAAAGGTAGAGCATTTAAGGTTTGATTCAGATTCTTCAAAAGCAAGGCATCGGTTCAATTTTTCACATTCGCTTTTGAAATCGCTGATATAAATGGTTTCGGACATACGGGTTTGGTGTTATTTGGATTGCAAAATTGAACCCAAATTGTCAGGTTAAAATCAGCGAAATGCCCAAATAAAAAAATAAGAGATTTACCTATACCTCACTATCTGGATCGGGCTTGATTAAAGAAATGAATAGGCTATACCGGCCTTGGCCCATCTGCCTGGCATTACAACAAGATTGGTTTCCTGGTACGTTTCGTCAAAAACATTCGTTACATCTACAAAAACGGAGAATTTAGGAACTCTAAAAGCTAATCTTGTATCACAAACCATATAGTCCTCAAGGTTTACGCGATCGTAATAACCTATTGTAATGGTATGCGTAATGTTATTTCCATATTTAAGTTGCAGTCCAACTCTCAACTGGTGCTTCAGGTTTTCTAATGCATACCTGGATAGCAGACTTTCATAATCACTTACCTGAGCATCAATGTAGGTGTATTTTATGGAAAGCAGATCGAATAAAGCAGGCAAAAATGAATGCAGAGAAATAGTGGATTGCATGTCCACACCACTCATTCTTAACCCCAATAAGTTAACGGGCTTCCATGGGTCTGTATCTGATGCCCGAACCCAATCAATCATATTTTTACCATCTCTGATAAACAAACCTACTTCAGTTGTAAAAACATTATTTCTTCTGTTTTTAATTCCTACCTCATAATTCCATGCGTATTCAGGTTTAAGGTCCGGGTTGCCTTCGTTCACTGGGTCAGAATAATACATATCAGTGTAGGAAGGAACCCGATAAGTATATCCTACATTTCCATAAACAGTCCAGCTTTGGTTTAGGTGATAGCCTAAATCTACTCCCGGAAGCGTATTAAATCCAAAATCAGAGTAATTGTTCAGTTGAACACCTGGAGTAATGCTAAGTCTGTCATTAAAAAACTCCATATGATGTTCCAGGAACATAGTGCTTACAAATCGCTCTCTTTCACCAAGGTTATTGCTATTTAAGCTAACTGAGTTCAGGTCAACACCTATTCCTGTGGTGCTATTTTCAAAAGGGATCACCCAGTTAGCTTCAAGGCCAATGGTTTTGCCCGTATGGTTGTTTTTATAGTATTCAGGATCATCTCTGATAAAAATATACTCATCATTATTTTGCCTGTAATAGGCCCTTGTAGTAAGGCGCGTTGTTCCAATAGGTAGTTCATAGCTTATTGAAGCAAGGCCTGTCTGAACCGTTTCGTACTGTTCTGTGTAAGCAGGGCTTGCATAAAAGCCATTGGCACCAAAGGCACGATCAGTAAAACCGGCCAGAAGGTTTAGCTTCCCATTACCTACTCCTATACTTCCCTGATAAAACGCATTGAGCAATGAATAATCTGTATTGTGTTTATATCCATCAGAGGCATTATAGCTAAAAGCTACCTGGTGCGAATTCTTTCCTGTTATCAACCCCCCTGATGCATTTACTCCCCAAAGCTTAAAATCACCGCCCTGAAGCCCCAGGGTTGCATATGATTTTTCCGGTTCCTTAGTAACAAGATTGATAGCACCCGCAAAAGCATTTTGCCCAAACGTACGTGCACTTGGGCCTTTAAGTACCTCAATCCTCTCTATTTGTTGAAGATTAATAGGCAAATTCATTGAGTGATGCCCTGTCTGCGGATCGTTTAGCTTTATGCCGTTCACCAGGATCAACGTTTGCTCAAAGGTTCCTCCACGGATACCAATATCCGATTGTATCCCGTTGGCGCCACGTGTCCGCACATCAACGCCTCCTACATAATGGAGAAGATCAGCAGTACTTATTGCCGGTGAGTTTTTGATTTCTTCATTTTGAACCAAACTAATGCTGCGGCTTTGTTCACTGTAAGGTAGCTGAATCCTGTTCTCGGCAATTATTACCTCATCAAGTTTAGTGACCGTGGTATCAGATTCCTGAGCAATGGTTTTTGTGATTGGCAGTAATGCCAACAGAAGTAATGTTCTCCCAATAATTTTCATAGCAGCGGTTATATCATTTGCAGGGCCAAAGTTGAATGGTTTTTGATTCTATGCAAAGATAAATTCAGAATAATCGGTTGATTGGTTATCAGTCTGGAACTGGCACATAAAAAGAAAAGGTGGAGCCAACCCCCTCTTCCGAATCAACTTCGATTTTACCTTTCAAAGCACCAAGCATTTCTTTGGCAATATAAAGCCCCAGCCCTGCACCTGTAGATCGCTCAGAACCACGATAAAACATGTCAAATATTTTTGTTTTAACGTCATGACTAAAACCCGAGCCATTGTCCTTGATAATGAACTTTACAGGGTTAGTGCCCTTTACGGCTATCCATAACATTGGTCTTTCCTGATTCAGGTTGTGGTATTTAACTGCATTGGCAATAAGGCTTGTCAGTATACTGGATATCCTGTAGGAGTCAGAAACGATAGTTTTGGATTCAATCTTCAAATCCAGATCAATTTTTTCTGCTCCAGGCAAATACCGGTTGTGGTCCACCGCCTGTTCAATAAGCTGTTCAACGTCAAGACTTTCATAATTGACTTCGGTTCTTGAGTTTTTGGAAAAGTCAATGATCTCCTTAATAAAGTAATCCAGCCCATTCACCCGGTCACGAATCATTTCGAGGTAGGTTTCCCGTTTATCAGGAGTATCAAGCTTAGCTACATTTACAAGCCCCAGAATAGAGGAGAGCGGAGCGCGCAGGTCGTGGGAGGAGCTGTACATAAACTTATCAAGTTCATCATTGGTTTTGGCAAGCACCTGGTTTTTTTCATTCAGCTCACTGCTTAAACGAATAAGCTCTTTGTTTGCTTCTCGCAAACTCTGCTCACTTTTTTTGTTTGTTTTTACAAGAAACACAATGGCCATGGCAGAAAGCGCTGAAGCTGTTCCGAAATTGATATAGATTGAACTCAATCGCCAGTCAATGGCATTATTGGTTGAACCAATGAGGTCTGTAGTGTTCACAAAAAACAAGATGAATGATAATAGTGCAAACAGTACCGATTTGTACCATTCTTTCCAGTCGTACAAAATAAAAGCAACAAGAATTACAGGGAAATAGTAGTACTGGATACCACCTGTGGTAAGCATACCATTAAAAACAAAAATTGCAGCATTAATGGCAATAAGTGTGCTTATCCGCGCGAACTTATGGTACCCTTTTCTGTTGGCAACCAAAAGAAGACCAAGAACCCCTGCAAATACAAGTTCAGAGAGATCCCCCAGGAAAGAATCCCTGGAAATGTCTATGAGGAACTGCAGAATGGCAGAAGCAATCCCAACGATAATAAGCTGGTCCAGCAATCTGTACCTAAAGACTTCCCGGTTTCTTAGGAGGTCCTTGTCAATTTTCTGTATTCTATCAGGCATTATATGGATCGGCTTCTTTAAATATAGGCAGAAAATACCAAGGCACTTACTATTTGTCTATCACTCCAGAACCAATTAGTTCTTCATTATCATACCAGGCAACAAATTGCCCCCTGGCAATGGCTTTTTGTGGGTCGTCAAAAATCACATAGAGCCCGTCCTCTTCCATATATAAAGTGGCCCACTCCAACGGCTGGCGGTACCGGATGCGTGCCAGGTACCTGTGGGAGACCCCAGGAGTAAGCTTCAAGTCTTCTCTTACCCAATGTATATCAGTACTTTTTACATAAAGCCCATAGCGTAATAAACCAGGATGGTTTTCGCCCTGACCTGTGTAAATAATGTTTTCTTTTGTATCTGTTTCTATAACAAACAGGGGTTTTGGAGTTCCTCCTATGTTAAGCCCTTTACGCTGGCCAATGGTAAAATAGTGGGCACCTGAATGCTCTCCCTTTACAATACCATCCGACTTTTTATATGAATAAGGTTGACTTAGCTCCTCAAGCAAGGAATGGGTTAGAGGGTGCTTGACTTTCCTGTCATATTCTGAAGTATAAGGTTCAAACGATTCAGGTATTTCTATAACTTCACCGGCTTTTGGTTTTAGCTGCTGCTGAAGAAAATCTGGCAGGCGTACTTTGCCAATAAAGCATAGGCCCTGGGAGTCCTTTTTGTCTGCGGTCACAAGTCCCTGTTCCTTGGCAATCTTACGAACCTCCGGTTTGGTAAGCTCACCAATGGGGAATAGCGACTTAGCCAGCTGTCCCTGACTTAGCTGGCAAAGAAAATAGCTTTGGTCCTTATTATTGTCTTTACCTGCGAGCAAACGGTATATCGTTTTTCCTTCCTGTTCAAAACTATCTTTCCGGCAATAATGCCCTGTGGCTACATAATCGGCTTTTAACTTAAGCGCTGTATCCAGAAACAGGCTGAACTTTATTTCACGATTGCAGAGCACATCAGGGTTGGGTGTTCTTCCTTGTTGATACTCCTCAAACATGTAGTCAACAATTTGCTTTTTGTACTCCTTGCTGAAATCAATGGTCTGAAAAGGGATTTCCAGCTTTTCAGCTACAATCATGGCATCATTGGAGTCGTCCAGCCAGGGGCATTCATCGCTAATGGTTACCGAGTCATCGTGCCAGTTTTTCATAAATATACCTATCACCTCATACCCTTGTTCTTTCAAAAGATATGCCGCCACACTGGAGTCCACTCCTCCTGATAAACCGACTACTACACGTTTAGCCATACGAACTGCAAAAGTAGTGTGTTCTGGAGAATTAGTTCGTTTAAAGTCAACTCTTAACTCTTAACTTTTAGCATCAAACTATATTTATTTTACCTTTGCGCCATGTTAGAAGAGCAGCAAATATTAATCCTTGATTTTGGGTCTCAGTACACTCAGTTAATTGCCAGAAGAGTAAGGGAATTAAACGTTTATTGTGAGATTCATCCATTCAATCATATTCCCGAAGATTTGTCAAAAGTGAAAGGGATTATTTATTCCGGCAGCCCGTTTTCTGTGCGTGAAGAGGGTAGCCCCAGGTTAGATCAATCTCAATTCAAACACCTTCCTGTTTTGGGCGTATGCTATGGAGCTCAGTTAATGGCGCAAACGGAAGGAGGAAATGTGGAAGCTTCTACCACGCGGGAATATGGAAGAGCAAATTTGAATTATATCAATTTAGACAGTGAACTACTGAAAGGAGTAAGTGATGGCTCTCAGGTGTGGATGTCACATGCAGATACGATCACCAATTTGCCTGAACCGTTCGAGATAATTGCTTCTACGGATTCGGTTAAGGTGGCTGGGTATAAGGTGAAGGGCGAAGAACGCTATGGAATTCAGTTCCATCCCGAAGTTACGCACTCAACTGACGGACTTCAAATACTGAAAAATTTTGTGGTGGATATTTGTGGCTGTAGGCAGGAGTGGACACCTGCTCATTTTGTGGAAACTACTGTAGCTGAGCTCAAAGAAAAAATAGGTGAAGATAAAGTAGTTCTGGGCCTTTCAGGAGGGGTAGACTCTTCAGTGGCCGCCATGTTGCTTCACAAAGCCATTGGAGAGCAGTTGCACTGCATTTTTGTGGACAATGGTCTACTCCGTAAAAATGAATTTGAAAATGTTTTGGAATCCTACCAGGGAATGGGCCTAAATGTGAAAGGTGTTGATGCTAAACAAAAATTTTACGATTCCCTAAAAGGCTTAACAGAACCAGAAGCTAAGCGCAAGGCAATTGGAAAAACGTTTATAGAGGTTTTTGATGATGAGGCCCATAAAATTGAAGAGGTAAAATGGTTAGGCCAAGGTACAATCTATCCGGACGTCATTGAATCCGTTTCTGTAAAAGGGCCATCGGCTACCATTAAATCACATCACAATGTGGGTGGGCTGCCCGATTTTATGAAGTTAAAGGTAGTGGAACCATTAAACACATTGTTTAAAGATGAGGTAAGGCGCGTAGGTAAATCTCTTGAAATCGCTGATGCTATTTTGGGCCGCCACCCGTTCCCGGGCCCGGGGTTAGCCATTCGTATTTTGGGTGATATTACCCCTGAGAAAGTAGCCATTTTGCAGGAGGTAGATCATATTTTCATACAAGGACTAAAAGATAATAACCTTTACCATGAGGTTTGGCAGGCAGGTGTTATCCTGTTACCCATACAGTCTGTAGGTGTTATGGGCGATGAAAGAACCTATGAACAGGTTGTAAGCTTACGTGCGGTTACCAGCGTGGATGGCATGACGGCCGACTGGTCTCATTTACCTTATGATTTTCTTGCCAATGTGTCCAATAAAATCATCAACACGGTAAAAGGAGTTAACCGCGTAGTGTACGATATTAGCTCTAAACCGCCTGCAACTATTGAGTGGGAATAATTTTTTCATTAATTTACCGCTTATCATGCAACAGAAACTGGTTTTCGTACTTCTGGCTTTACTTTCTTCCATAAACCTTTTAGCTCAAAACCCTACACCTGAGTTTGAAACAGGTTATACAACCGCAAAACTTCTTATGGAGCAGGGCAACTACGGCCTCGCCACCCAATCGTTTAAAAAACTGCTTTCTTTGGAAGAAGAAAATGCCCTGGTGCCTTATGCTACATACTATATGGCCTTTTCAGCTTACCAGGCCGGAAACATTACTTTTTCCAGGGATGCTTTTTTGCAACTGACTGTTAAATACGATACATGGAATAAATTGGATGCTGCTTATCTGTGGCTTACAAAAATTGGATTTGAGCAGTCTGGCCCCTTTAAAGGAATGCTCTATGCCGGCAAGATTTCTTCAGAACCCTATCTTGCAAAAAGTAAAAAGTTAATAGAGTATTACTTAAAAAATACGCCAATTGAAATACTGGCCTCCCTGTATGAGCAATATCCGCATGACAGACAGGTAGCTGAAGCGTATGCAGTTGCCTTAAGCAAATTGCCAAACGCCTACGAAACCACAGAACTTCTTAACCTAATAATCGATGAATTTGGGTTGAACAGGGAACAGTTCAATAGCATACCTGCCAGCCAATTCAAGGAAAAGTACCATATAGGTATTGTATTGCCTTTGTTCATTAATAGAATTGAAGCCACCAGGCAGTATTTAAAAAAATCTTTAGCCATTGATATTTACGAAGGAGCTAAAATGGCTGCCCATGATGTGGACTCAACTTTGTTTAGTCTGCATGTATTCGATTCCAAAAAAGATTCGGTACAAATGGAAAGATTGTTTAACGAAGGAGGGATGAAAAACATGGATGCAGTTTTGGGACCATTGTATCCCACTCCTATAAAGCAAATGGAATCGTTCGCCAGTGAACATAAAGTGAATTTTGTAAACCCAACCTCTTCGAACCCGGAAATAGCCGAAAGTAGCCCATATTCTTTTTTGTCAAGGGCCGGAGCTGATGATTTAGCCGAAAGCGCTGCCGGGTATATGAAGAAACAACTGGTCAACAAAAACCTAATTATCTACTACGGCACTTCAGATGTAGATTCAATTTCAGCTTTTGTGTACAGAACTTCGATGGAGGCAGACTCTTTCCATGTTATTTCCATGCAGAAAATAGGCACTGAAAACAGGAGACAGGTATATGACGGCTTAACTGCTTCAAAAACGGTGGTTGACAGGGACAAGCTTTCTGAAATGACAAAAGAAGAAATTGCCCGAGCTATTCAACTGCCAACGAGAGATTCCCTGTTAATTCAGCTGGATTCCATCGGGCATATCTTTATTGCATCATCAGATCCAACTCTGCCTACGGAAGCAATGTCGGCTATTATTAGCCGCGGTGATTCCATAAAGATAATGGGCGTTGGGAACTGGTTCGAATCTGAGAATGCAGGCTTAAGTATCATGGAAGGGCTGGGAGTTACACTGGCTATTTCTGCACTTGACGACATTTCCTCAGCAGAACATACGCTGTTGATTGAAAGGTACATTGCCAAATACAGGAAAACCCCTAGTAAGTATTTTTTCAGAGGGTATTACGGAATGAAGTTTATAACGGAGTCTTTAAAAACCTATGGAACCTATTTTCAAAATGGATATAGAACCCATGGAAACTTTGATAAGTCACTGGATTTTGCTCATTCTAACAAAAATGGAGCTATTTACATCGTCAGGATGGTAGATAATCGTATACAAAATGTTGGGATTAGTGAAGAATCAGGTGCAGGAGAAGACAGTAGTAGTAAATACTGATTTTATATATCGTGACAGGAAAGGTATATTTGAGGCTTAAATCAAAAACGGTGAAAACTTATATGCGATTGAAAAATGTTTTGTTGTTTGGTTTAGGCATTATGTTAATGGTGTCTGTAAACTCATTTGGCCAGGACAAGTCAAATGCATTGAAATACACCGTTAGCTATGATGATCCCTACGACATAAAGAAACTTTTTATACATTTTCAGCCTATTATAGGTGATATAGCAGCGTTGAAT
>JAGQYJ010000060.1:0-8532 GCA_020436145.1 Cyclobacteriaceae bacterium
TATCCAACGATGTGCTGCAGCACAGGGAAATTACTATTGAAAAGTCACCCGAGGTAATGAAGCAAGTTGAACAATTGCTCTTTGAGCGATCGAAAGAAACGCCCATTGCTCCTACCTTATTGCAGGACTACATTGAATGCCCGTTGAGATTCTACCTTCGAAGAATCCGGAAATTGAGGATGGAAGAAGATGTGACCAACGAGATCGATCCTCGAGAGTTTGGCCTAATCGTGCACCAAACGCTACAGCATTTGTATGAGCCTTACCTGGAAAAGCAGTTAACCAAAGAAACGGTCCTGGAGCTAAAGACTAAAAAGCTGCGCTCCCAAATTGATAAAGAATTTGAAGTGGTTGTTGGACTTATCTCCTTTACGGGCAAGAATGAGTACCAGCGGTACATTATTGAAAACACCCTTCAGCGTCTTTTGGATAAGGATGCAGAAGATGCTCCCATTGTTTTCAAAGGGCTTGAGCTAAAGCTCAACAAAGAGACTTTTCAACTGGAGCTTATTGTAAAAGGGAAGCCTGTTTACCTGGGGGGTATCATCGACCGGCTGGATGAAATTGACCAGGAAGGAGCAGCACTTACCCGGATTATCGATTACAAAACTGGCAAGGTAAAGATTCAAAGTCCTACAATACGATACAAACCCGTTGACCCTATCACATACGTGAACAACTACTTTACAAACCCTGAATACAAGGCCGGGCTTCAATCGTATTTCTATGCATTGATCTACCAACGCAAGCATCCTGAAAAGGCTGTAACGGCTGGCATCTATGCCTTAAAGGAATCGGGTAAAGGGGTCAACTATGTGGGCGATAAGCCCCAACCTATTACACCCCAGCTCTTTGACCTGTTTGAAGAGCGATTGCACCAATTGCTGGAAGAAATACTGGACAGTTCCAGGCCCTTCTGCCAAACAGGAGATACGGACATTTGTTCCTATTGTGAGTTTAAGGCGATATGTGGGCGGTAAAATCTCCACATCCCCTTTTATCCCCCTTCGAAGGGGGATAAAATGTTCCCCTGCCTTCCGCAGGAATGGCGCTTTTCTTAGGTTTATAAATATTTTTGCACAAATGAATTTTTCAAAAACACTTTTTCTTTTAATCCTAGTTTCCTGTAATAGCAATTATGAGGCAGCTTTTGTCTTTAAAAACAAGAATCCTGAAACCCTAACAGATGTTTATATTTCAACAAATACAGGTGACTATTGGGAATCTGAAAGAATCGATGTCAAAGGATATTCTCAAGGTGTTATTAATTTCCCTGTAACTCCAAATTCTTATCATCAGGGTTTTGACATTAGTTTCAATGATGGAAAGAATAAAGTTGAAAAATCAGATTATAGTTATTACACCAAGCAAATTCCTACTTCTGAATCTTTTATGATAACCTTTCATGGTGACACAGTTTGGATACAAGCATTTTATGTACAGAAGTAATATCTACAAAAACAGCACTGATTTGAAGGAAAGATCAATTAAAATTAAAACCTACCGTTTCTCCTTAAACGTAATGCTACCCAGAGAAACATCTACATCAAAAGAAAGCTGGTTGTCCGAATCTTCATCATAGGAGTCGTTCACATACACGTTACTGCTGATTTCCCTGAATGACTTCGTCAATCGAACATCGCAAAGCATAGAGTCCTTGATTCGAATAACTATCGAACAATCTGACTTGGGTACAAGCACTTCCATGCTGCCGGCACCAACACTTGCACGCACGTGGCTGGGAACCGATGGGGCCTCGGATAAATCGAGCAACATGCTTCCAAAACCTACCTCAGCCTTTACATTTTCTGCACGGGCCATGTACAATTTCCTTACCACCACGTTACCCAGGTCTACCTTTACATTAAAGGTATCCATCACTATAGGGTTAGGCATGTCGGTTAAATAACCAATATTTACATCTGCGCTGCCCGTTTTAACATTGAACCGGTTCACTTTAATATCTGAAAGGTCGATATAGGCTTCACCAATACCATAGTTAAGGTTCAGGTTATAGGGTATGTCTTCAGTTAAAAATACCTTCCAGGTATTGTCTTCCGGTTTTTCGCTTTTAAATACTTTGCTGGAAATGGACTGGCTAAACGTTTGCTTGTTTTTTGCTTCGATGGAGAGGTTGATTTCAAGGGAGCTATTGTAGGTAGATTTATCAAATGAGTGGTTGAATTCATCAATATCACGATCGGAATACACCGCAATGGGTTCATCCGATTCGCCCGGCCCCACATAACATGCTCCTGATGATGAGGTATAATTGAGTGTTACTGCCTGGTAACGGCTGTTACTTTCTATTTTAAAATGTTTTTTTACCTGTGCAGAAGAAGTACCGTACAGGCACACTAATCCCAACAAAAAACAGTATCTCCACATGCTTCTAAGAAACGTACAATCCTGCATATGGTTTCAATAATATAGAATAAATATGTAAGACAGATAATTAAATTTTGTACTGCCTCAAAAAACCCCTACTTATTGGTTAAAAAATTCTCTCATTTTGTCGAAAAAGCCTTTGTCGTTCTTTCCTGGCTTTGGAACAAAATTCTCAGATTCTCGAAGCGCTTCGAGTGTTTGCTTTTCGCTGTGGCTTAGGTTTTTAGGAGTCCATATATTCACGTGGATCAGCTGATCACCCCTTCCATATCCGTTAATGTCTTTGATTCCCTTATTGCGAAGCCTTAATATTTTACCGCTTTGTGTTCCGGGCTCAATTTTTATTTTTACGGCTCCATCAATAGTGGGCACTTCAACCTGCGTTCCCAGAGCCGCATCCACAAAGTTTAAATACAGGTCATAAACTATATTGATGCCATCGCGCTTTAATGTTTCATCCTCCTTCTCTTCCACCAGGATAAGCAGGTCTCCGGGCATACCTCCTCCGGGAGCCTCGTTTCCTTTACCTCCCATAGAAAGCTGCATTCCATCGCTTACTCCACCGGGTATTTTTATGGAGATAACTTCTTCCTTAGACACCAATCCTGAACTATCCACCCCATGTGGTCGCTGGTCAATTACCTGCCCGGAACCCGAACATGTTGGGCATGTGCTTGCAGAAACCATCTGACCCAGCATGGTATTCATTACCTTTTTCACCTGTCCCTGACCATGACAGGTAGGACAAGATTTAAACGTAACTCCATCGGCTGCTACTAATCGCTTTACCTTTATTTTTTTCTCAACACCATTGGCGACCTCTTCCAGCGTGAGCTTAATCTTAATACGAAGATTAGAGCCTCTTCTCCCCCTGGAACCACCTCCTCCACCAAAGAAGCTTTCAAAAGGGTTATGCCCACCGAAAATATCTCCAAACTGGGAGAAAATATCTTCCATATTCATGGTATGGCCACCACCAAACCCGGCACCGCCCACACCCTGATGACCGAACTGGTCGTATCGCTGGCGTTTCTGGGCATCACTCAAAACCTCGTATGCTTCCGCTGCTTCTTTAAACTTCTCTTCAGCTTCTTTATCGCCCGGGTTTTTATCCGGGTGATATTGGAGGGCAATTTTCCGGTATGCCTTCTTTATCTCGGTGCCATCAGCCGATTTGGAAACACCCAAAATTTCGTAATAATCTCTTTTTGTCATTTTGCTTAGCTACCGGTTACTACTTTGGCAAACCGAATTACCTTTTCACCCAGGAAATATCCCTTCTCAATGGTGTCAACAATTTTTCCTTTTAGTTTTTTGTCTGCAGGAACCTGTGTGATCGCCTCATGCAATTCAGGATCAAAATCGGTTCCTTCGGGTGTTTCCATTACTTTCAAACCCTGAGCCTGCAAAATGTTAACAAATTTCTGAGATATAAGCTTCAGGCCTTCCTGCACCGACTCATCACTGGAATCAGCCGACTGTTCAGCACGTTCAAAATCATCTAAAACAGGAAGTAGCTCTATCAAAATTCTTTCCCCCGCTGTCTGCATAAGATCCAGCTTTTCCTTGGCCGTTCTTCTTCTGAAGTTATCAAACTCAGAATACAGTCTCAGGTACTTATCCTTCGATTCTTCGAGTTCCGAAGTTAGCCTGTCCACTTCGTTTTCTTGAGCCTTTAATTCCTCCTGACCCTTCTCCTCGGTGTCAGCATTCTCTGCTTCCTGCTCTTCGGCTACTTTCGAAGCCTGCTCATCTGCCACACTGGCTTTCTCTTCTTTCTTATTTTTCGTCATTGTTGCTTTCTTATTTCAAAATGGGCGCTAACCCGGTTGTTTCCATTTTTAAAAACACAAAAATACCGGTTCCTTTTGATAACAATATGTTTGCCAAAGGAGGTTTGATGCCAAATTGGCATAAACTCTATCTATTGTTGCTGATTAGCGCCTTCCAAAGCTCGTCTTTAAGCACATCTAACCCTTGCTGACTAACAGATGAAATAAACACATGAGGCAGTTCTTTGGGCAATAAGGGAACCATTTCACTTCTTAGTTCCTCATCCAGCAGATCTGATTTTGTAACCGCCAGAATCCGGTGCTTATCCAACAACTCCGGGTTATATTTTTTCAACTCGTTGAGCAAAATTTGGTACGACTCATTGATATCATCAGCATCAGCAGGTACCATAAAAAGGAGAATGGAATTTCGTTCGATATGACGAAGGAACCGAAGGCCAAGGCCTTTACCTTCCGAAGCACCTTCGATTATACCGGGGATGTCGGCCATCACAAACGATTTATGGTCACGGTAGCCCACGACACCAAGGTTAGGCGTAAGTGTTGTAAACGGATAATTAGCAATTTCAGGTTTAGCCTCTGAAACGACAGAAAGCAAGGTGGATTTGCCTGCATTGGGGAAGCCAACCAGTCCTACATCAGCCAGAAGTTTGAGTTCCAGAATAAACCATTCTTCAATGCCTTCTTCACCCGGCTGGGCATAACGTGGAGTTTGGTTAGTGGCGGTCTTAAAGTTTTCGTTTCCAAGGCCACCCATACCGCCCGGGGCAAGAATTTGTTCCTCTCCTTCCTGGGTAATCTCAAACAGCACTTCTTCTGTTTCAGCTTTTTTGGCCACCGTACCTAAAGGAACTTCCAGGATAATATCTTCTCCCTGGGCGCCTGACCTGCGCCCTCCTTCGCCTCTGCCCCCATTGCCGGCAATCACGTGTTTTCTGTACCTAAGATGAAGCAGGGTCCACATTTGGCTGCTGCCCTTTAAGATAATATGGCCTCCACGGCCACCATTGCCACCATCGGGCCCTCCCTTTGGCACGTGTTTTTCTCTTCGGAAATGCACAGCTCCAGCCCCACCTGCTCCAGAACGGGCACAGATTCTTACATGGTCTATGAAGTTAGAGCTGGCCATTCATGCTTTAGATGTGCTTGTCTATGACGTTCGAAAGATTATTAAAAATCTCGTCAATGGAACCAACTCCGTAAATGGGGTTAAGCTTGCCCTGGTTATTGTAGTAGTTGGCAACAGGAGTAGTTTCTTTGTTGTACACGCCTAGCCTGTTTTTGATTTTAGCTTCGTCTTGATCATCGGTTCTGCCGGAAGTAATTCCCCTGTTCAACAGGCGTTTTATTAATTCTTCCTCAGGCACCTCTAAAGCTAACATTGTATCAATTTGAGTTCCGTTTTTCTGCATCAGCGCATCCAGTGCTTCTGCCTGGGCAATGGTTCTTGGAAAGCCATCAAAGATAAATCCTGCCGTACCTGGTGTTGAAAGAATTTTATCGTCCACCATGCCAATCACAATTTCATCCGGAACAAGGTTCCCTTCATCCATAAACTTCTGGGCTGTTCTTCCAAGCTCGGTGCCTTCACCAATATGCTTTCTAAAGAGATCGCCTGTTGAAATATGTGTAAGGTTATATTTATTAATGAGTTTCTCACTTTGGGTACCCTTACCGGCACCAGGAGGGCCAAACAATACAATATTTAACATATCCCTAGATAAAATTTAAAAAAATAAAACTACGCTTTTATTTGATAAATGGCTTTTGTGTTTCTTCCAAAACCATCATAATCAAGCCCATAGCCTACCACAAATTTATTTGGAATCTCAAATCCTACATACTTTATGTCAATAGAGTTGACCAGTGCCTCAGGCTTTACCAACAGTGAAACAATTTCGACTGATTTAACACCTCTATCTCTAAACTCGTCCAATACTACCCTCATGGTATTACCTGTATCAACTATATCCTCAATGATGATCACATCCCGGTTAAAAATATTTTCATTAATACCTATTAACTCCTTAACAGTACCTGAACTTGTCATTTCTGAGTAGGAAGAAAGCTTAACAAAAGAGACCTCGCACTCCAGGTCAATTTCCTTAAGCAAGTCAGCGGCAAAAATAAAGGAGCCATTAAGGATGGCTATAAAAAGTGGCTTTGTGCCTTTGTAATCTTTATTGATCTGCCTGGCAAGAGTGTTAACTTTCGCAGCAATTTCTTCAGCCGGTAAAAGAGGTGTGAAGGTTTTGTCTTTGATTTTCATGGGTAAGCCAAGTGAGGTGCAAAACTATATCATATATAAGATATTGATTGCCATTTAGATCAAATAACTTAAAATCTATGTTTAAAGGGCACCGGATATAATTTCAAGTAAGCTTATTAAACGTGAGATATCCAATAAACTGGCTTCTTCGTGGCTCGAATGAGGGTGATTTGAAGCCACACCCAGGAAACACCAGTCGATAGGAAGCGCAGATTTCTGCAATTCAGAGCCATCACTTCCACCAGATCCTTCCACCTCCTTTTGATAGATCAATGAGTGATTATCCAGCAAATCAGTAATATTCCGGACAAATTGCCTGCGTGGTATATACGCGTCTCTAAGCGAAACCACAGGCCCATGACCCAAATGAACACCATCTGTTGCCCAGGTAACATCCACAATCAGGCTTTGACTTATTCCATGGTTCTCGTGCAGATATTTCCCAAGGTATCCGGCACTTCCGCCCCCATGCTCCTCGTATGTTGAAAAAACCAGTGCCCCATTTTCAAGTGTAACTGCCAGCTCAAGTAAAGAAAATATCCCAACTCTGTTATCAAGATATGATGAAGTAATCGTGTCTCCATTTTGCCGGAAATCAGGCTTATATGTTAAAGGGGTACCGGGCTTTATGGTCCTGCCAAATTCATGAAACACATTGCCTTTCTTCTCCACCCTAAGAGCACACTCAATAGGCCCCATGGAGTCTTCTCCAACCAGCATGTCTCCGGATTCAGGTTCAGGGCTTCCAATGGGAACGAGTTGATTCTGATAGCGTACTGTAAAACCTACCGAATCCATATGAGAATAAAAAGCCAGAGTTGGACTACCAAAAATCAAAATCAGGTTATCCTGAAAATGATCTCCTTCTAAAATTGTGGGCTCTACTTTCCAGCTACCTGAATGGGTCTTTACATAATCCAAAATGAAATTTTTCATTCCGGCTTCATCCCCGGAAGTGGCCTGCAGGGCACATAGCTCTTTTAACAACTTAATGTTCATGCTGCAAATGTAGTCAACGTTGACAGGTATTAATCATAGGATTATTCTTATAATGCAAACATGGGCATATTGCAAAGCCGCATTAATTGAAGTATCTTGCGCAGTCATTGACGGATTGAATTTCAATCCATTTATTAGCCAATTGTGTTAACCATCAACCTTAGCCAAACAAACTCAATTGCAGGTGTTTATCTTGCGGCATTGCGAGATATTTCCATTCAACAGGATAGGTTTAAGTTCAGACTTAACCTAAAGCGATTAGGTGAATTAATGGCTTATGAGGTGTCTAAAAAACTGGATTATACATCTGCTGCCGTACAGACCCCACTAGGAAATGCCAAAGTAAACCTTCTAAAAGAGCAACCCGTTGTAATCGCTATTATGCGAGCTGCTTTGCCTTTTTTTGAAGGCGTGATATCTGTTTTTGATCAGGCTGATTCTGGATTTGTGGGTGCCTATCGTGCTCCTGATTTCCAGGAAACAAAATCAATTAGCACCAATTACATAGCCTCCGGAAACCTGGAAGGCAAAACTGTACTATTGGTTGACCCCATGTTGGCTACGGGTAATTCACTTCTGGATGCGATCTCAAAACTGGATAGTTTAGGAAAACCTGAAAAGTGGATTATTCTATCAGTTATTGCTGCTCCTGAAGGAGTTGAAGCATTGAATAAAAATCTGCCTGAAAACTCTGCACTTTGGTGTGCGGCCATTGATAGTGGATTAAACGAAAAGTCTTATATTGTACCAGGATTAGGAGATGCGGGAGATCTCGCATACGGAGAGAAAATATAGATATGTTACTGAACATTGGCTTGTTAATTTTAGGGCTGTTTGTGCTGATCATAGGAGGCGATTTCCTGGTACGAGGTGCTTCCAGTATTGCCTTAAGAGCCCATATCTCCCCCCTGGTGGTAGGCCTCACCATTGTGGCCTTTGGTACCTCAGCTCCTGAACTTCTTATTAGTTTGAATGCAGCGATATCAGGTAGCCCTGACCTTGCCATGGGTAATGTTGTTGGTTCAAATATCTGTAACCTTGCCCTTGTTCTTGGTGTGACAGTACTCATTGGTCCTGTAAAAG
>JAGQYJ010000060.1:8626-15466 GCA_020436145.1 Cyclobacteriaceae bacterium
TGGTTTGTTCTACGGATCAGAATGGTTTGTAGGCGGAGCCAGAGAGCTTGCTACTTTTCTGGGAGTAAGTCAGCGTGTTATTGGCATTACAGTGCTCGCATTGGGTACAAGCTTACCAGAGCTGGTTACTGCCATTGTTGCATCCTTTAAAAGAGAAACGGACCTTGCATTAGGAAACCTGATGGGTTCCAATATTTTTAATATTTTGTCAATACTTGGAATTACAAGCCTAATTAAACCTATTGCTATAAACGACACCATTCTGAACGTTGATATTTTCTGGATGCTGGGCATTACACTTCTTATTTTGCCCATGATGCTCATACAGAAAAAGCTTGGCAAAGCCGAGGGAATCATTTTGCTTTTAATTTACGTTTACTACACGTACACTGTAATTTCCTGATTTTTTTAATTACGAATGATTGATGAGGCTTTGACATATTTCTCTATATACGTACTCTGCATGTTCAAAATTATTTTTGGACCCATTATTGGGTATTCCAAAGGTATTAACCCCTTAATTACTACCATTTTGACTATTGCAGGTATGATGACCACCATATCCATTTTTGGATTATTGGGCGAGCGGTTACGTCATACCAGGTTTGTACGATTTTTTAAGTTTAAAAAAGTGTTTTCTAAAAAAAGCAGAAGGTTTGTGAAAATATGGAAAAAGTATGGGATCATAGGAATATCCTTTTTCACACCCATCTTATTGTCTCCTCCTGGAGGCGCTATACTGGCTGTAGCCTTTGGGGGTTCCAGAAGGCAGATGATTATTTATATGTTTGTCTTTAGTGTCATCTGGACTTTTATAATAACCTATGCCTTCTACTACGGAGGAGACTCTGTTCGCGGGCTACTGGGATATGAAAAATAGGCTATTCTTCCTGATCAGGTAATATTTCAATATCCTGAATAAGCACGCGTTTAGCGATTGCCTGGCCTGTTTTAGTAGCAGCCAATCCACCCATAGCGGTTTCCTTATAGCGGGTTTCCATGCTCTCTGCCACCTCAGCCATGGCCTGTACACATTCATCGGCAGGAATTACAGCATTCAAACCTGCCAGAGCTATTTGAGCAGAGCTATTGGCAATTGCTGCTGCGCTTGCATTACGCACTACGCATGGCACCTCTACCAACCCAGCCACAGGATCGCAAACCAGGCCCAGCATACATTGAATGGTAATACCCACTGCATCAAACACCTGGTCATGGCTGCCTTTAAGGCAGTACACAATAGCTCCGGCAGCCATGGCCGCAGCACTGCCCGTTTCAGCCTGGCACCCTCCAACAGCTCCTGCCAGACTGGATGTATGTTCAATGATTAAAGCAATGCCTGCAGCAACCAGCATACCATCATACACCTGTTGGTCGGTGAGGCCATGCAATTCCTGCAAAGTGTAAAGCACTCCCGGCAATATGCCTGATGCCCCAGCAGTAGGTGCAGCCACCACCCGACCCATACAAGAGTTTACTTCCTTTGCACTAAGGGCACGTGCTATAAGATTCTGAAACTCTTTGGAAAGTACCGGCTTTTCATAGTTGTACACCTTCTTTGCCCCATTGTTGATCATGCCGGAATTGGACGTCATATCCTGCGAAAATCCTGTTTCCACTGCCTCCTTCATTACGCTATACGCCTTTGTCAGCCCTGCATAAATACTTTCACTCGAAGAGCCCTTTTGTTGTATTTCGTACGCTAGTACTGACTCGGCTAGTGAAACATCGTTGCTCTCACAATAGGTTTTCCACCCTTTAAATGTTTCGAACAGGTAAGCCATTCTACTTATATTTTCGGTTGCTAAATATTCTCTGAAAGTGCAAAGTTGATCTTTTCTTCCACCATTTCCACAGAAATGTTATTCATACAGGCAAAATCGCCTCTATAGCAAGGCTTGCTGCCAAAAACAGAGCATGGGCGACAGGTAAGTTCTTCTGGAGATATTTCCACTTTGTACTTTTCATTTCCGTTTACAGGGCCAAAGCCGGCCATACTATGGGTTGCACCCCAAATAGAGACCACTTTCACTCCTAACAAGGCCGCCAAATGCATATTGAATGAATCCATAGACACCATGAGGCTTAACTGACCTACCAAGGTTATCTCCTGCTCCATACTTAGTTTGCCGGCTATTGAATGAGTATTTTTATGAGAAGTTGCCATGCCCTCCAACAGGTCAGCTTCTTCACCTTTACCTCCAATAAGCAGCACCTCATATCTATCGGTTTCGCCAAGTCTACTCACCAATTGTTCTACCTTTTTCAAAGGCCATTCCTTTTCACGATGCTTGGAAAAGGGAGCAAAACCTATCCGCTTTTTGCTGGTGTCCAATGGTAGCACTATTGTTGCCCCTGGGTTGGAATGTATAGCTTTGTCCGTTTTGAATTCTGCCCCTAATCCGGCCGAATTAAATACCTGTACATACCTTTCTGTTGTATGTGGTAATTGGGCAAGCTTTTTGTTTCCCTTACGGGTAAGCGCCTTCTTTTCAGCTCTACCCTTATCAATCTGATACACCGGTATTCCGCTCCATTTAAACAGACGGTCCAGTACCCATGTACGCATTACACTATGCAGATCAAGGACACAATCCCATTTTTGATATGCCTTCAGGGTACTAAACAACCTGTATAAACCCATGAAGCCCTTATGATCCTTGAAATCAATCCCATAAAACTCAAATCGGGGGAGATCATAGAAAAAGGGCTCAAACGACTTACTTGAAACCAGCGTTAAATGCAAATCTTCATGCCTTTCGAGCATGCTTCTGAGCACAGGCACCGTAAGGGCAACATCGCCCATAGCGGAAAAGCGGAAGACAAGGCAGTTCATACCTTACGAAATTACAATTTCTTGCCGTAAAGCACAGGGTTAGTGCTTGGGTCGTTATAGAGCTTCATTTGGCGATATACCTTCATTTTTCGATTTCCGGAGGCAATATCTTTCAATAATTGATCGAAGCTTTGGGATAGATCCACTTTTTGTTCCAGCAGCACATGGAGTCGTGCCTGGCTTTTTTGCTGGTGTTCCCTTGAAACATCATTTCTATTTGCCTGCTCCTGCATATGATAGATTTTCAGAGCAAGAATGGACAGCCTGTCTACTACCCAGGCAGGGCTTTCTGTATTGAGCTTAGCATCCGGATTTGCCTTCACCTCTTTAAATCCTTCCAAAAACCAATCGTCAATTTGCTCCACCATATCTGTGCGCTTTTGGTTCGACTTGTCAATCTTACGTTTGAGCTCCATTCCTCCAACAGGGTCAATCCCGGGGTCACGAATCAAATCTTCATAATGCCATTGCACCGTATCGATCCAGCATTTGTGAAACAATAAAGCCTCCACACTTCCTTGGTTGTAAGGATTTACCAGCGGTTGGTCAACGCTATCCTTTATATGATATTGATCAATACATTCATTAAAGACAGTAAAACACTGATTTGCTGAAATCATAACTTAAGTCAGTTTTGCCAAAGCCACCTTTATGCGGTTTATTGCTTCCTTTAAATCCTCCTCCGATGCCGCATAAGACAAGCGAATACATTCGGGTGCTCCAAAAGCATCACCTGTTACCAGCGAAACATGCGCATCAGCCAGCAGATACATACACAAATCATCGGCATTATTTATCGTTACATCACCATTTGATTTCCCAAAATAAGTTGTCACTTCAGGAAAGAAATAGAAGGCCCCTTTGGGCATATTTACTTTTAATCCTGGTATTTCCACCAATAAATCATGAACCAGTTGACGCCTCTCGAAGTATTTATCTGCCATTTTTTGGGTCGGTTCCAGGCTGGACGTTAAAGCTGCCAGTGTTGCCCTTTGCGCAATAGTATTTGCTCCTGAGGTGGATTGACCCTGAATTTTGGAACATGCCTTGGCAATAGCTTCAGGGGCTGAAATATACCCAATTCTCCAGCCCGTCATGGCAAAGCCTTTAGCTACACCATTCACGGTAATTACCCTGCCTTCAAGTTCAGGAAAGGAGCCCATGCTGGAATGATCTCCGGAGAAATTAATATGTTCATAAATCTCATCCGCAATTACCAAAATGTTTTCATAGGGAAGGATCACATTTGCAATTTCCTTTAATTCATCGTGCGTAAAAACGGAACCTGTAGGATTGCAGGGTGACGAATATATAAGAGCTTTGGTTTTAGGAGTAATTGCTTTGGCTATCTGTTCTGCCGAAGCCTTAAAGTCATCTTCAATAGTGCCTTTAACAAATACCGGTACACCCCCAACTACTTTTATAATGTCTGAGTAACTCACCCAGTAAGGGCTCAAAACAATGACTTCATCCTCCGGATCAAGTATTGACATAAAAATATTGGCCAGGGATTGCTTAGCCCCCGTAGAAACTACTACATTGGCTGCTTTGGTTGGAATACCGTTTTCTTCCGTGAATTTTTTGGCAATGGCTTCCCTCAAATCAGGATATCCCGGAACAGGAGGATAGGCAAAGTATTTGCCTGAATCAATCGCTTCTTTTGCAGCTTCCTGGATATGCTTCGGTGTTTTAAAATCGGGCTCTCCCAAACTCAGGCTAATCACATCAATACCCTCAGCCTTTAAATCCCTAGCCTTTTGTGCCATTGCAATGGTTGCAGATTCTTCCATTGCCTCAATTCGTTGCGAAATCAATCCCATAGGTGTTCTCTTTAAGCGAGCAAAAGTAGTGGTATAATACCGAAAGCTCAAGACGTTGCTGCAACTTCAAAAAAACAGTAAGGCAATTTAGAATGTATCTATTTTTTCGCTGTGAGTTCAAAAGTTAAATGTTCATCCCAGTGCTTTCCATTATGCTTAAGCAGGGTAATCCTTTCAGCTTCAAAACTTGCATGGAAGGTTCTTTCCTTCAGCTGATCCCATGCCTTAAAAAACTGAGGCTTCTTTAAATCTCTGAAACCAATGGTTATATGAGGATGAAATCCTCGCATATCCCTGGGAATCTGTAGTTTCCAAACCTTTCGTGAAACCTCCATTACCACTTCCTTAACATGAGATAGGCTCTCATTCTCAACAACATCTATATAAATAACGCGTGGTTCAAAACAGGAGAAGTTTTTAAGCTTTACCTCAAAGGTGTGAAGCTGAGGAGCCAGCGATGCAAGACTTTCTTTCAAGACCTCCTCCTTCCCTGGCTTCCATTTAAAAGGCATGTGCAGGGTAATATGCGGAGGAGAACGAAGCGCAGCTTTGGTTGCAAACTCCTCGTACATCCATTCCTTAAGCTTAGTTATTTCAGACCGAAGCGGTTCACCCGGCACAATGGCCACAAAATAGAGTTGAAAATTATCCTTATTATTCTGCAATTAAGTTGTTCGTATATCCATACCAAAGGGCACCAATGCAATATAGGCCATTTTAACGTGCTGCTGTGCAAAAGGTATTCCTATAATGGTTACACCAAAAATTAACGCTAGTACCAGGTGCACAATGGCGATCTCAATTCCTGCAAAAAGCAGCCATATCACATTCATAATAATGTAAAGGCAACCACCTGCACGTTCGCCCTGCACCGGTTCACGGCCAAAGGGAGCCAGTGCCAAACCCGCCATTTTTAGCGTCTCAACCCCAAAGGGGATTCCAATAATAGTAATGATGAGGATGAGGCTTCCAAACAGGTAAAGTAAAAAGATAATAAAGCCCCCCAGAATCATCCAGAGTAGATTTCCAATAGTGCTCATAGTTGTTATTCGAGTGTTTTGACTCTATAAGCAACGTAAATCTGCAACAGCAGGTTTCTGAAAACGGTATCGCTTCCAACACTAGCCCCTGATGTATTGGTTAAACCAAAACCAAATCTGGCTCCAAAATTTCCAAAGTCCACTTCTCTTCCAACACCAATCAATGCACTAAAATCGAAACGTTTCACATCATCCGAAATATTATCTACGAGCCCATCATCATGAAATTTTGCTGTAAGCAGGTAGCCAAATTGTGGGCCTATTTCTGTGTATAAATCGTTCGCAAAGTAAAACTTCAATAAAATAGGCATCAGGGCATAATTGTAGGCCAAAAACTGCCGGCTTACGTATTTTGCCCTTGCTCCCTGCATAGAAAACTGCAGTTCAGCAGAAAGCCCGTATTGCTGCTCCAGTCTCTGCTGGTAGTACACCCCGGCATGAAGGCGCAACTGTGGTGCATAAATCGAACTAAAATCCCCAAGGGTAGTTGCATTGGCACCTCCTTTAACTCCCCATGTTATTTGAGCAAAAACGACAGAGGGAAACACAATAAAACATATAAGGATTAACTTCTTCATATTCAATTGAATCAGGTGCTAAATATAGATAAAAGCTGATTATGGCGTTGAACCAAACCTTCTTCATGTGGTGCATATCACACAAATTCTTGGATTCTGACCTACATTTGCAGTGTCATTCAAACTTATTGATTATGCTGGAAGAGTATTTTGCCAAATACCGCAAGAACATTGTTGGAGAAGGCAAGACATTTGAAGGGCCCCTGGGAAAGAAAAAGATTGTGTATTCTGACTGGACGGCCAGTGGCAGAATCTACGGTCCTATAGAAGATAAACTCCGTGAGCAGTTTTTTCCAATGGTGGGGAATACCCACACAGAAACCAACGTGACCGGCTCTTCCATGACTATTGCCTACCACAAGGCTATGAATATTGTGAAGAGGCATGTGAATGCGACCGAAGAAGATATTATGATCTCTTCCAACTCAGGCATGACAGGTGTCGCCAATAAATTTCAGCGTATTCTGGGCTTACGTGTTCATGAAAAATATCGTGGGCAGATCAACATGCCAGCGGTGGAAAAACCTGTGGTTTTTGTTACACATATGGAGCACCATTCCAACCAG
>JAGQYJ010000061.1 GCA_020436145.1 Cyclobacteriaceae bacterium
CCATAAGAATAAATCCGATAAATGGGCTGCAAACTGGGTGGTTAAATGGTATGGAACGCAACGCCCCAATCACTTTTCAGATTACTTGCTATTGGCAGGTGCCCCACCTTATTCAGAAGAAGCAAAAGGAGAGGTGCTTCAATTTATTAATAATCTAAATTATCCATCTATTGCCCGAGCCACTGCATTGGAATATTATCCATTGTTTTCGACCAAACAAGAATTGGAAGTACTGATAAAGGCATTTATCGACTCTTCCGGTTTGGTGCGTTATCATGCGCTGAACCGGCTTCTGGAGTTTTCTGTTGATCAACGAATAGATATTGCCTTACATGCAGTTAACGATTCCACAAAACTTGTACGAACTGAAGCGGCCTGGCTTATTGTTGAAGTTGATCCGGCTAATTTGCCGCAGGAATACCAGGGTAGTTTACAGAGGGCCAATGCTGAACTCAGGGAGATGTTACATGCCAATGCAGACTTTCCATTAGGCCGTTTGAGATCAGGAGATTACTATGCACGAAAAAATAACTGGACCGCTGCTATCAAAGAGTACAAAATGGCTTTGAAAATGGACTCATTGCTTACACCGGTTTATGGTAATCTTGCCACCGCTTACAATTTAACCGGCAATAATGAAGCCGCATTGTCAACCCTCGGTTCTTTAATTGGCAATGCGCCTGAACAGGCTCATGGGTATTATTTACGAGGAATTTTATACGCAGAAATGGGCAATAATGAAATGGCTATATCGGACCTCAAAAAAGCTACAGGGCTAGCTCCTGAACGCTTCAGGGCTTTTTATAACCTTGCCAATTTATATTATAGAACCGGACAGCTTCCACCAGCCAAAAAAGCTATTGAAAGCGCTCTTCAACTGCAACCTAATTCTGAGGAGGCTAAGCAATTGCTGCAATTGATTCAAAGTAAATAGGTTTATCTAATTTAAGCTTTTATTGAATCGTTGATTATTTTATCGGGAAATTCAATACTATAATCGGATAGTTCTATATTTGGTATATGGGTGCATTAGTAGTTAAACTCGATCCAAAGAGTAATAAGATATTGAAAGAGCTTGCCAAAAAGCTTGGTGGTCAGGTTGTATCAATTGATGATACACAGTATGAAGATATAGCTTTGGGTGCTTTAATGGATAAGGAAAAAACAGGAGAAAAGGTGTCCAGGGAGGAGATAATGAAGAAATTAAAACGTTAATGAACGTTGAGTTCGATAAATCGTTTTTAAAATCGTTATCAAAAATTAAGGACGAAAAGAGCCTTAAAAGGATAGAAGAAATAATACTTAGTCTTGAAGAATCCCAAAGCCTTAATCGTGCTAAGAACATAAAGAAACTTACAGGTTTCAATACATACTATAGAATTCGAATTGGAAACTTAAGGCTTGGATTTGAGCAAATGAATAGCCAAACGATTCGGCTTATTATAATAGCGCACCGGAAGGATATTTATAAAAGATTTCCTTAAGAAAAATTAATCAAAAGCCCTCCAAGAACTCACCATCTCTTTTTAACAACGCAATCCTGGGAAATCGTCCTTCAAGAGCTGTTTTAGCCAAAATAGCGATTCCTCCATCGGAGGTAAAGCAAAAAGAAGCAAACGAGTAAGGGTTGCCGCTTCCCATATATTGAGTTCCCAGAATAGTGCCTGATTCATCGAAACTGTACAAAACCAGTTGTTTGCTTTGCGTTTGCGTGGCATACAACCAGTTACCTGATTCTGTTTGGCCAATTTTTACTCGTGCACCCGATTCTATTTCCGGGAATATATTGCCTTCCAGATCAACGCTTGAGGTGGTGGAACTAGTAGAAATACTAGCTAAAGGAGTGAGATAGTTAGCTCCAAAATTGAAGCGTGAAACGTTGAAAGCCCCATTACTTACAGGAGCAACAGCACTTATTCCACCTTCACTAAGCTGGCCCTGGCAAACGCCCGTAGGAGAACCTCCAAAACTGGTAAAGACCAGAGAGAACGTATAATTATAAAATCCATTGAAATAATAAGTTCCATCTGATGATTTGCCCACAGCAAATGGCAGTTCATCTCCATTGCGGGTTAGGTGGTCAATAATAGGTTTTTCAACATCTACACCGGCACCGATGGTATAGCTTGCTTGCTGAGAGATTTGGCCAGATGCATTTGCCAGTGAAATTACCGTTTCATTATTACCATTGTCAAAGGAAAGAAGTACAATGTTATCCCCATCCTGGGTAGCAACAAGTGGATAGGAGACCCCAAGCGAAACAGGGTCGCCTAATGCGCCTGACTCATCTACAGGCACTAATTGGGCGGTAAGTGTGTTGGCATCCATGCAAATAAAGTAGTAGCTGCCTGCGATATATTGCCATCCGTTCACTGGATGCACGTAGGAGGCATCCATTTCGGTGTTGGAAACTACATTGCCCATTGCATCCGCTTTTAGCACAAATACATTTGTGAAAAGCGATTGATCCATTTTCTTTTCAGAAAGTATCAGAAAACCTTCATCAGCTGTCTGAATAACATCTAAAGGAAAGTATTCATGTTCAAATCTGCTATCGTCATAAATTTTGGTAAACGTAGACATAGGCTCTACGTTGTTATTGCTTATGTCGCACGCAGCAACAATTGTAAGCACAACGGAGAATAAAAATTTGCTCGCCTTCATGGTTTAATGCACTGCGTTAAATTGTTTGCTGATAAATTTTAGAGGGAAGACAAATCCAAGTGTGAGGTAGAGGTTTTGCAGCTTAATGTCATCGGTAGCTTCGCCAATTGCTGCAAGCTCATTATTCAAAAACCTGTTTTCTGTACTTGTTATATTGTTCAATCCGTATTTATAACCCAAATCAAGAGTTATGCGAATATTGCCTGGGTCGTAGCTTGCTCCAATAAACCCAATAAGCCCTATGGAAGAGGTTATGAACAAATCGTTTACGCCAATAGTTTGCTTTTGATTTGTAAAGCTTCCTGATGAACCGGATGCAGAGTCAGTACCGGATCTTTCAATCGTTCTTGATGCGTTTAGTAAAATACCGTAGTACCCTCCAAGTCCTACATAGGGCCTTATTTTTTCGCTCATTAAATCGTATTGCACCGTAAGTGGAAATTCAAGATAACTGAATCTTGTAAGGTGGTTATAATTGATCTCCAGCTCATTCGATGCATTATTGGTGTCAACCCAATTGGCGCTGGTCGAATAATCAAAGGCATAGGTATGTATGCCCGGCTTGATACCTACAGTAATTCCTTTTGTATAAAACATAAAAACCAAACCGGCTTGTCCTCCCAGGTGAGCAAAGTTATTATAAGATTTTTCAGTATCGGTAACATCGTAATTTAAGGGCGAATATCCATAGAATGTCTGCGTTGGGTTTGCACCCGTAAGATTACCTCCCCCAAAGAAGCCCAGGTACCACTGGGTTTTTAGAAAAGGGTCAAGGTATGCATTTCTACCCTGTGCCAAGGCAATGGAAGAAAGGCAAATAAGGAAAAAGGCTAGGTTATAACGCATTTATTTTACAATAGTAAGCTTATCTGAAACATTAATAGGGCCTGCAATAAGCCTGTAAATATATTGTCCTGCAGGTAAATTATTAACAGGAAAAGTTACCTGGTGCTCCCCGGGCTGTTTTATTTCGTCTACTATGGTAGAACGTATTTTGCCCTGAAGGTCAGTTAAAACAAGCCTAACAGAAGTGAACGCATTTACCCGATAGGAAAAGGTAACGCGATCTTTAGCTGGGTTAGGGTAACAACTTTTCATATTGAATTTATCTTCAATGAAATTATTAACAGAGGTTATATAGTTAGTATCAAAAAGCTGAAGAGGCTCATAGCTTCCACCACTATCATCGGGCCCGTCAGAATAGTTTCTAAAAAGAATATCGTTTTGAATTATTGACTCCTCCACTTCAAACCAGTCCTTTAAAATAGCATAATAAATCTGCTTGAAATCGTACTGCATATCAACATTGCTTTTGTTCAAGTCCGGCACATTTCCTAAAACACCGGATTTCACATATGGTCCAAAAAGGAACATTGGCCCACCAGTTCCGTGGTCTGTGCCATAGCTCCCATTAGAAGCTATCCTTCTTCCAAATTCGGAAGTAGTCATGGTAAGTACACGATCTTCCAGCCCACGTGCTTTCAGGTCGTCCTGAAATGCCTTCATGGCAGTGGCAATGTGATACATTTGTGTGGCATGCACTCCCATGGTTGGATCGTACGATTCTACTTGCTCAGCATGAGTGTCAAAGCCTCCAATACGAAGCAAGAATACTTTTGTCTTTACGCCCTGTCCTGCTCCACCACCCTCCAGCAACCTGGCAATAAGCTGCAGTTGGCCTGAAAGAGGATTGGTTTTTGCACTTTTGGGAGCATTGAACGGATAGGTTTCTGGATAGGTAACAGTAGAAGGAGAGGAGGCATCCCATACTTCCCTAAGGCGGTCTGCATAATCTTCGGTTTTATCCTCAAGGCCTAATATCCAGTTCATCTCTTTACCATATGGGCTATTGTCAAGTGCAATGGGTGGCTTGCCCCTTGGGTCTACGCCCTCATCTACAAAACCTTCCAACGAATCAACCAGATTGGCAAAGCTTTCAGGATTTCCGCCTAAAGAAATGGAAGCAGGTATATTGCCCTGTTGGTGGAAAATGAGTGAAACATCACTTCCCAGTTCAATTGCCAGAGGGTCTTTCATTTCGTTATTAGGAAAATCGTCTGGGTAGCTTAGTGGTTCATACGCATGTTGCAGGTATCGCCCTACCCAACCAGATGAATAGTAATCGTTGGGTCCGCCTCCCATAAACCATATATCCCGTCCTCTGAAATGAGAGCCATTGTTATTTGTGTACGAAACCCCCTGAACAATACCTAAACGTCCATAATCATACAATTTCTTCATATCACCCATATCCGGGTGAAGGCCCACCCTGGCTCCGGAAGCGAGAGTACTGTCAAGTTCTATCAGCGCACGGTTAGTACCTGTTTTTGGAATGGCAATATTGGCCCTCCTGCTATAATAGAGGTCATAATCATCAATAGGTATTACACTATTTAGCCCATCATTACCCCCATGCAATTGAAGAATAACCAATACCCTGTCGTTTACACTTTGTTCTGCCAGCTTACTTAAACGGCTTTCACTTGCCAATACATTGAGAGGGAAACCACCTAATGTAATTGAGGTCCCGGTAAGCAATGTATTTCTAAGGAATTGTCTTCTTTTCATAATTACATTAGTTGGTATTCAGGTGTTTGCAATAGCGCATTGGCAAGTTTTAAAAGTTGGCCATAAACCACATCCATTTCATAATTAGCATTCCATCGATTGGTCCATTCACCTTCGGGGTCGGCATCCAATTGAGGTTCATAAAGAAATGCCTGCAGGAAGTAATTCAGGCGTTCGGCAGTCAAGCCTGAATCATCATCAGCGGCTGTATCATACGTCAGATTAAAATGTAATGGAAACATGTATTGTATATATGCTATGATCAGGTTTCGGGCATTCGCTCCTGTTGCGTTGTCAAAAGTATCTTTGGTAAACTGAACGATATCAGGAGAAGGAATAAGGTTATTTCCTGTATTCATCATAAATACATAACTGATAAAATCATAGCGATTGGCTAGATAGTTGGATGAAATCCAGTTTCTGTTATACGCAGGAAATTGATGATATGCACCATAGCCAGCTACCTCAAATGGCTCATAGTAATTCATTCCCATTCTTTGCATAAGTTGCCTTAAAGTACCGGCCTGGTCATAAAACAGTTCAAAATCTGTGACAAAATCTGCTAATTGAATTTTGAAAAATCGAAGGGTGCCAGTCACGAGGTCAAGAGGTGATTTTATGATAGCGCCATATTTATCATCATCAACCGACATGGCAATTGCATCATAGAAATGTTCGCTTTGCAACAACTCTTCAATTACAGGCTGTAACTTATAGCTGTTTGTTGCAAATGTGGAAGCCATTTCGGTTATAACATTGTTTTGTAACTCTTCGGTAATTTCATGATACACATAGAACCGATAAATTTTCCGGCATATGTACAGGGCAGATTCCTGCTGGGAGGTGATCATTTCTATCAGTTGACTGATTTCATCCAGCACGCTCTCTTCTGTTGGCTGGCCATTCTGCAATAAAAGGGGGTCCGGGCTTATTACCGCATCATTAAATCGGTTACTGAACTGCTTTTCATCATTATCATGTGCTCCCGGTTCAACACGCCCCCTGGGAAGATCGGTATCCAGGTCTATGGTTACAAAATCTTCATCAAGCTTAATGCCGGAGAGCACTCTGGCTGCTGCCTGCACATCTTGTTCTGTATAATTTAAATAGTCACCTTGGGGTAAGTCTGTAGGAAAAGTTCCTTCCAGGCCGCGCCCAATAGAATAGAGCTCCATCAATTCACGGCCATAGTTTTCATTTGGGCTTCCTTTTACATTTTGGCTTCCATCCAAAAATCTTAGCATGGCGTTATCTACACTTATTTTTTTTATAAGCGATTTAAAACTGAATTCTTCCGTTTTGTTTTTGTCAAAGGCAAATTGCCTAAATAGCTCGTTTTGATAGTACAGTGACCTGCTATTACCTACTTTTTCTGCCTGAGTTGTAAAATAGGAATGAAGAAAGAACACAATCTTTTCACGTGCAGAGAAACTGACGGGCTGAGTCTGATCTACAGCCAGCCCAATCAGCCACATAGCAAAATGGTCGGATAATCCTCCTAAACCCAGCTCTTCACCTAAAACTCCGGTGAGCAACCATTCCTGACCTGTTTCCGGATTAATAGGTTGTATTGGATCAGGTACCATATCATCAAAAAGCAATGCTACAGCCTCTTGGGGCGTAAGAGTAGCAAACTGCTCTATTTGTTCTGCAGTAGGGCCAAACGTTGCCCTTCTCAAAAGATGCGCTGCTCTTGAAGGTCCTAATGTACCTGTAAAAGTGGTTAATGGCATAGGTTAGTTATTCGTTCGGTTTATAAATATATCTTATCATATATGATAGTAACCTCACAATCAGATGAATGGTAAATTCAATCGTTAAATTACCTATTTAAACGATAAACTGCGCCCGCTTAATAAAAATGTAATATTACTTTAACTCTGTACCTCTAATAAATTTTGAAATGTGAAAAGATTGTGGATAATTGAAATAGGTTCTGTTAATAAGTCATTTGCGATTAGGTTTTACCACTGGCACGAAAGCCTTAGTTTTGAACGTTTAATTTTTTATAACCAACGATCTAAAATTTAATGGATAAAAGTAGTGCCCCCATCCGGTTAGGATATAAGTCAGAGCAGTTAGAGAGGAGTTCAGGATCAGACCTAATCGGTAAAGTACCACCGCAGGCACTAGAGCTCGAAGAAGCAGTATTGGGTGCACTTATGCTTGAGAAAGATGCACTTTCTTCCATAGCAGATATCCTTAAACCTGAAGTTTTCTATAAAGATGCCCACAGGTTAATCTATGAAGGTATCCTTTACCTTTTTAATGATTCGCAACCAGTTGATTTGCTTACGGTTACAAATCAACTTAGAAAAGATGGAACGCTTGAAGCAGTAGGAGGAGCCTATGCGGTGACCGCTCTTACAACAAAGGTAAACTCTGCCGCCAATGTGGAGTATCATGCTCGTATTATCATCGAAATGGCCATTAAGCGTGAGCTTATCCGGGTTGCCGGTGAAATCCAGCGTGAAGCTTTTGAAGATACTACTGATGTGTTTGACCTTCTTGATAAAACAGAAGGTTCTTTGTTTGAGATTTCTGAGCAGAATATTCGCAAGAATTATCAGGATATGCGAACTATAATGACAGAGGCATTGGGTGAATTGGAAGCTAGGCAGAAACATACGGATGGACTAACAGGAGTTCCTTCTGGTTTTTCAGAACTGGATCGCGTTACATCAGGTTGGCAGCCTTCTGACCTTATTATCATTGCAGCCCGGCCCGGTATGGGTAAAACAGCGTTTGTGGTCTCTGCCATGCGAAATGCTGCTGTCGATTTTGGCAAACCTGTAGCTATATTTTCACTTGAAATGTCTTCAGTTCAATTGGTCAATCGTTTGATAAGTGCCGAGTCGGAGCTGGAAAGTGAGAAGATTAAAAAAGGCAACCTGGCGGACTATGAGTGGCAGCAACTGCTTCATAAAACGGAAAAAATAAGTAAATCTCCCATCTTTATTGATGATACACCAGCGCTTACAATCCTGGAGCTTAGAGCCAAATGTAGAAGGTTAAAATCTCAGCACGATGTGCAGCTCATTATTATTGACTACTTGCAACTGATGTCGGCCGACAGCAGATCCGGAGGTAACCGTGAACAGGAAATTGCATCCATATCACGTGCATTGAAGGGGCTTGCCAAAGAGCTTAATGTTCCTGTGATTGCACTCTCTCAATTGAGCCGCGCAGTGGAAACCAGGGGAGGAGATAAGCGCCCTCAGCTATCTGATTTGAGGGAGTCCGGTTCTATTGAGCAGGATGCGGATATGGTTATGTTCCTTTACAGACCGGAGTATTATGGACTCAACGAAGATGCAGAAGGCATGCCTACAACAGGCATGGGTGAAGTGATAATAGCCAAGCATAGAAACGGATCGCTCGACAATGTGAAACTTAAATTTATTGGTAAGTTTACCAAGTTTACAGATATGGATTTTCATAGTGGATACGGAACAGGTTCTTTCCCATCTAATGCAGGTGCAGGTTTCCAAAGTACCGTTACTCTTCCCAGTGGATTGAACTCAGAAAGTGATCAGCCGGATTTGCCGGATGAACCTGCGGAGGACACTCCTCCACCATTTTAATGAATAGAAAAAAGTTGCTTATTTAACCGCAATTTACCATTTTGGTTGTATGAAGGCATTAGTAGTTCAATCAGACTTATCGGTAAAAATTCAGGAGAAAGATGTGCCGGTACCTAAGGAAGGCGAAGCGCTTATCAAACTTACAGCTGCCAGTATTAACAGGCGTGATCAGTGGATAAGAGAGGGCAAATATCCTGGTATTAAACCAGGGGTTATTTTGGGTTCCGATGGCGCAGGTGAAGTGGTTGAGGTAGGTGGGGTTGCAGAATCGCCATGGTTAGGTAAAAAAGTAATTATCAACCCTAACATAAACTGGGGCAATGATGACGCTGTTCAGCAGCAATCTTACCATGTGCTGGGCATGCCTTCAGATGGCACTCTTGCAGAATATGTAGTTGCTAACCTTGATCGTTTGATTGAGAAACCTGCTCATCTTTCAGATTCAGAAGCAGCGGCTTTGCCTTTGTCTGCACTTTCTGCTTATCGTGCCTGTTTTACCAAAGGTTCTGTTCAAAAGGGTTCTAAGGTTCTCATTTCCGGATTTGGAGGAGGGGTTGCCCAAATGGCTACTCTTTTTTCCATTACAGTAGGTGCTGATACCTATATTACTTCGCATTCGGAGGAAAACATACAGATGGCCAAAGAGAAAGGTGCGTTAGGTGGTTATAATTATACAGCACCTGATTGGTATGTAACAGCTAAACGGAGACAGGGCGGCTTTGATGTTATTATTGATAGCGCTGGTGGAAATCAGTTTGGTCAGTTAATCAAATTATTGAACCCTAAAGGCCGACTGGTATTTTATGGGGCAACAAATGGTTTGCCTGCTACCATTGATCTTTATACTATGTTTTGGAGGCAGCTATCGATTGTAGGTTCAACTATGGGTAACGACAAGGAGTTTGCACGTATGGTTGAATTTGTGCAGTCTTTTCATATTATTCCTATTATTGGAAGTGTCCGCCCTTTTGAAGAAGTTATTGAAGCACTGGATGAAATGAAAACCGGTAAGCTGGTTGGAAAATCTGTGCTCACCTTTGGAGGATAATAGTATATATGACTAATTTTTCCACTACGTATTCATTTTGGTGGGTATTCATTTGCATTTTAGTTGGCGCTGGTTATGCATGGCTGCAATATTCCAGGCAAGGACCGTGGAATAAGCGGCTCAATTATCTGTTAACGGCTTTAAGGTTTTTGGCGGTAAGTATTGCATGCTTTTTGATGCTGGAACCCGTTGTTCAAACAATTGAGAACTATTCAGAGAAACCCTTAATAGTGTTGGCCATTGACAACTCTGAGTCAATATCGCTTAATTATTCTGATGCTGAGCTGACAAAGCTTAAAACAAATATTGGTCAGGTAGGGGATGTGCTGGGAAAAAGGGGATATGAACTTAAAATGGTGGATGGAAAGGCATCACCCATTGTTCGGCTTGATTCAATGTCTTTTTTGGCAAGTACCACCAATCTTTCCGAGCAACTAAGCAAAATTAGGGACTCTTACCTGGAAAGAAATCTGGCCGGTGTAGTACTCTTTTCGGATGGTATTTTCAACGAAGGGTATTCTCCGCTGGCTATTCCGGGTACTATTCCAGTATATACCATTGGCCTGGGGGATACAACTTCAATTAAAGACCTATCGCTGAAAGATGTGGTGCACAATTCGACAGTTTATGAAGGGAATAGTCTTCAATTGGAAGTCCAGGCTCTAAATACACATATGGGCAAGGTTTCTACCAAGGTTAAAATATATCAGAATGGTAAGGTAGTGGATTCAAATACGATATCGTTTGATGACAGACAATCATTACTGAAACAGATATTTACCATTCCTATCACAGGAAGTGGAAAACAATCTTTAAAAGTAGAATTGGAACCTGTTGATGGTGAATATACGCAGCTTAATAATGCCTCAACTATATATTTTGAGGTAATCAATGCACGAAAGCGCATTTTAATACTTGCCTCTGCACCCCACCCAGATATTAAGGCAATTAAAAACTCTATCGAACAAAACGAGTACTACGAAGTAGAGCTTGCGTATGAGCTGCCTCAGAAGCTTGATTATGAATTGATTATTACGCATCAATTCCCATCACAATTCAGCAGAAGATTGGATGAGCAAAGACTTTTGGATGCCAAAATACCACAGTGGATAATCGCTGGAAGAGCTTCTGATTTCAGATACCTTGATAGGGCATTCAATATTATATCTAAGGATAATTTCTCAGGGAAGGATGATTTTGTAAGACCTGTCTGGAGCTCTGGTTTCAATCTATTTGGGGTTGAGGAAGACTTCCTTGAATGGATTTCTGACCTTCCTCCAATTACAACTCCATATGGACTTTCATATAACTTAATTAATGGCCAAACAATGCTTTATCGCCAAATAGGTAATGTTGTTACTACTGAGCCATTGTTATTGTTTTCAAAAAATAATGAACAGAATCTTAGTGTATTAATGGGGACAGGAATATGGAAATGGAAACTGGATGAATATCGCCAGGGACAGACGCAAAAGAACTTTAATGAATTAATATCCAGGACAGTTCAATATTTAAGTTCAGACGCAACCCAAAAGAGATTTTATGTGGCTCCCCAAAAAGATGTTTATGAAGAAGGAGAAGAAGTGGATTTTTTGACAGAACAATACAACGCTTTGTTCGAACGAATTATAGGCAATAAAGTAATCCTGTCAATTAGAAAAGAAAATGGCGGATCATTAATGCACTCGTATGTTCCCTTAACAGAAAATTATGATTTTAAGGTTAGTGATCTTAAAGAAGGCGTATATTCCTATAGAGCTGAATCACAAATTGATTCTGTTGATTACACTTCCCAAGGGCAGTTTATTGTAAAGAAATTGAACAAGGAAGCCTTGAATCCGGTAGCCGATTTTGATGTATTGCAAAGGCTTGCCGCCAAAACCAATGCAACTTTTACACCTTATAATAAAATAGAGAGTTTTATAAATGAAGTAGAAGGCTTCGATCCTGTTTCAACATTGCATTCAAGTGAAAAGGAAAACCTGTTGATAAATATTAAGTGGGTCTTGGTTCTATTGTTTCTATTGGTTTTTTCGGAATGGTTTTTAAGAAAATTTTATGGAGGCTATTAGGGCTTCCTTGATTTTACCTCACAAATCACTTCAATTTCAGCTTTGACAGATGCCGCTGCAGAACAATACTTTTCTGTAGCCAGCTTTGCTACTTTTTCAAATGTTTCAAGCGAGGTATCTGGTGAATACAATGTGTATTTTGACTTAACATGTGTTAAGGCCCGGGGGTGATCCTCTTTACGGGTTCCATAGGTTTCAATAGTAAGGTCCAGAAAGGTTTTGCGTTTTTTCTTAATCATAGAAACAATATCCACTGCAGCACATCCGGCAATAGAAGCAACCATCATTTCAACCGGGCCCAGGCTTTTTTTATCAGAGGGGTTCCTCATATCAATATAAATCGAATTGCCATTTTCATTTTCCGCAATATACAGTTCGTCCTCAACGTACCTGGTAACTATTTTCATAGGTTAAAATTTAAAAAGCCGTTTATTATCGTGCGTATTAACACCATAATAAACAGCTTTAATATAAATTAAGTTCTTTTAAAGAGCAGCTAAAGCTTTGTCGTAATCGGGTTCCTGCACAATTTCAGGAACTTGTTCTGAATAGGTAACCTTTCCATTTTCGCCTATTACTACTACAGATCTTGAGTGAAGTCCCGCCATAGGCCCGTCAACTATGAGTGTGTTATAAGCATCTGCAAAATCTGTGTTCTTAAAATCAGAAAGATTAACAACATTTTCAATACCCTCTGTTTCACAAAATCTTTTATGTGCAAAAGGTAGGTCTTTGGAAATACATAAAACAGTAGCATCCATTTTGCTGGCCAGTTCGTTAAATTTTCTAACCGAAGCAGCACATATACCAGTATCAAGTGATGGAAAAATATTCAGAATCACTTTTTTGCCCTTAAACTCAGAAAGACTGGCATTGGATAAATCCGATTTGGTCAGTGTAAAAAGTGGGGCTTCTTGCCCGACTGCAGGCAATGAACCAGCAGTGTGTATTTCATTTCCTTTAAGTGTAATTGTTGCCATGTTTTATATTAATTATTTTGTTGTTTAATTAAATTCAACGCAGAACCGGCTCTGAACCAGGAAATCTGATTCTCATTATATGAATGATTACATTGAATGATATCGGATGAACCATCCGTATGAGTCAGTTTTAATTCAATAGGTTTATCAGGAGCAAAGCCAGACAGATTAAGGGTTTCGATAGTATCGTCCTCCTGAAATTTATCATAGTCACTTTTGTTGGCAAACGTTAATGCCAGCATTCCTTGCTTTTTAAGATTTGTTTCGTGAATGCGAGCAAAAGACTTAACCAAAACAATTTTTACGCCCAGGTGACGGGGTTCCATGGCGGCATGCTCCCTTGAAGAGCCTTCACCATAGTTTTCATCACCCACTACAATAGAGCCTATTCCTTGTGCTTTGTATGCTCTTTGTGTTTCAGGAACGGGACCGTATTCACCTGTTAATTGATTTTTTACCTGGTTAGTAGCATCGTTAAAGTAGTTAACTGCTCCAATAAGCATGTTGTTCGAGATATTGTCCAAATGTCCCCTGTACCGCAACCACGGACCAGCCATTGAAATATGGTCTGTGGTACATTTTCCTTTGGCTTTAATTAATAGTTTCATACCTGTGTATTCGCTGCCATTCCAGGAAGCAAATGGTTCAAGTAGTTGAAGCCTTTTTGAGTCCGGGTCAACTTTAATTACCACGCTACTTCCATCTTCAGCCGGTGCCTGATACCCGGCATCTTCTACATCAAAGCCCTTAGGTGGTAGCTCAATACCTGTAGGTTCCGCTAATTTCACCTGTTCGCCAGACTCATTAGTAAGTGTATCTGTAATTGGGTTGAAATCGAGCCTGCCAGATATTGCTACAGCAGCAACCATTTCAGGTGAGGTCACGAAGGCATGCGTATTGGGGTTGCCATCTGCACGCTTGGCAAAGTTTCTGTTAAATGAATGAACGATGGAGTTTTTTTCCTGCTTATCGGCTCCTGCTCGATCCCATTGCCCGATACAAGGGCCACATGCATTGGTGAATATTCTTGCCGATTCAAACTTGTTGAATGTAGCCAGCAGCCCATCACGTTCAGCTGTGTAGCGTACTTGTTCAGAACCCGGGTTGATCCCTAAAGCGGCTTTTGGCTTAATGCCTTTGTTTACAGCATCCTCTACAATTGAGGCAGCACGTGTGAGGTCCTCGTACGATGAATTAGTGCAAGAGCCAATTAATGCCCACTCAATGTCGGTCGGCCAATCATTAGCTTTAGCAGCTTCTTTCATTTCTGCCACCGGAGTAGCTCTGTCTGGGGTGAAGGGGCCATTTAAATGAGGAGAAAGCTCAGATAAATTAATTTCAATTAACTGGTCAAAGTACTTTTCAGGCTCTGCATAAACCTCGGGGTCTGCTGTCAGGTGTTCTTTTATAGCATTAGCAGCATCAGCTACATCATCACGACCTGTAGCACGTAAATAACGTTCCATTGAATTATCATAACCAAAAGTAGAAGTAGTTGCACCAATTTCTGCACCCATGTTGCAAATGGTACCTTTACCTGTACACGAAATCGATTGAGCACCCTCACCAAAATATTCAACTATAGCTCCCGTTCCTCCTTTAACGGTGAGTATGCCTGCTACTTTCAGTATTACATCTTTAGGAGCCGTCCAGCCATTCAATTTACCGGTAAGTTTAACTCCAATAAGTTTTGGCATTTTTAATTCCCAGGGCATATCAGCCATAACGTCAACCGCATCAGCGCCTCCAACACCTATAGCTACCATACCCAAACCACCTGCATTTACTGTATGAGAATCCGTGCCTATCATCATACCACCAGGGAATGCGTAATTCTCTAGCACCACTTGATGGATAATGCCAGCACCAGGTTTCCAGAAACCTATACCATATTTATTCGAAACCGTTTCCAGAAAGTTGAAAACCTCACCAGAAGCAGTTTTGGCATTTGCCAAATCGGCTTGAGCTCCTTCCTTAGCCAATATCAAATGGTCGCAATGTACGGTTGTAGGCACTGCTGCTTTGCTTTTGCCAGCTTGCATAAACTGCAAAAGGGCCATTTGGGCTGTAGCATCTTGACAAGCAATACGGTCGGGAGCAAAATCCACATAAGAAACACCTCTTTCGTAGGCAGTGGTTGCATTTCCTTCCGTAAGATGAGCATACAATATTTTTTCTGCTAAGGTGAGAGGTTTATTTACTACTTTACGAGCGGCTGCTATACGTTCAGGATATCTGGCATATACAGCTTTAATCATGTCAATATCAAAGGCCATATGAATTGGTTTAATTTGTTATGAACTGCTCCTCAAACTATTGGCGTTTGAAGATCCTATATATTTCAATTTACATTTCCAACAGGTCTTCCCCTATCAGATTTAAGGTTGGCAAATTTAAGATAATTTGCTTTCCCATAGGCATTTTTTAGTCTTGCTATGGCATGTTTTTTCCAATAATTTT
>JAGQYJ010000062.1 GCA_020436145.1 Cyclobacteriaceae bacterium
TGTTTTGTTCGCTGTAGATTCCATACCCGCCATTTTTGCAGTTACCCTGAATCCATTTATTGTTTTCTCATCTAATATTTTTGCCATATTGGGCCTCAGAAGTCTTTACTTCTTCCTTGCCAATATGATGGATAAGTTCAGGTACATGAAATTCAGCCTGGTTTTCATCCTGGTTTTTGTTGGTGTTAAAATGATGTTGGTGAATCATTATAAATTCCCTAGTTATGTGTCGCTTGCGTTCATATTGGTTTCATTAGCTATTGGTGTTATTGCATCTATAATTTTTGGCAAAAAAGATTCGGCCCAGCTAAAAAAACCAATTTAAATTATCGGCATCAAAACATAACTTTTTCCTATCTTTTGTCGTCTTTCGCGATATTATACCTTGCGTTTATAGAAGCGTAAAATGATACATCCCAAAACCGAACTTAGGTTCATCAGCAACGAAGTAGGATACGGAGTTGTTGCAACGGAATTTATTCCGGCAGGTACAATTACCTGGGTATTAGACAAGCTGGACAGGCAGTTCAGCACAGATGAGTTCCAGCACATGGAACCTATTTACCAGGACATCCTGGATACCTATACCTTTAGAGATAACAGGGGACAATTTATTCTTTGCTGGGACAATGGCCGATACGTCAACCATAGTTTCAACTCCAATTGCCTGACCACAGCCTACGATTTTGAAATTGCCATTCGCGATATTCATCCTGGAGAGCAGCTAACAGATGACTACGGCTACCTCAACATTGCTCAGCCGTTCAGAGGCATTGATGAAAATACAAGAAGAAAAGTGGTGTACCCAGATGATCTGCTAAAATATTACAAGATATGGGACAAAAAACTTTTGCGTGTTTTTAACAAAATACCACACTTGGGGCAACCTTTGAGACAATTGATTTCTGAGAAACTATGGGAGGAAATAATGGCCATCTCGAAAAGGGAAAAGGAAATGGAATCGATTCTGAAAAATTACTATTATGGCGAAAACCATTACCTCTCCTAGGTAAAAGAAAGAACCTCGTTATCTTAGGAGTTCTAACCATTTTAGGTATTGTCCTTAATTGTTCATCATACGATATCTGATCTCTACCGTTCATTGAACCTGCCAATTGAACAGGAACTTGATTTTACGATACATTTTCTTCCGGGCATTCATAAAAACTTTCCTTTCAAGTCTCCTGTTTTCAGGGCAGAGTACTTTTCATTTGTTTTTGTGAAAGATGGTAAGGGCAAATACACAACAGATGCCCATACCTTTTCTTATGATTCCGGAACCATTTATTTTACCAATCCTGGCCATATTAAGGCATTTGAAATTGAAGAAGCAAAAGATTCTTATATCATTACATTGACTGAAACTTTTTTGCGCGAAAATGTGTACCCCGATATTTTTGATGAATTTCCTTTTTTACTTGCAGAAACAGTACCTCCCATAACATTGAACCCAGAGGGGTTTAAAGAGTTTGAAGACATCTATCTTCAGATTTATAATGAATTCCAGAAAGCATCCAATTATAAAAACCGGATACTTGGCAATCTTTTTGTCGTGTTGCTTTTAAAAATCAAAGAGCGGTTCTGGCAATCATACAACCCGTTAGAAGAAGGTGATAGGAATTCGCAAATAGTTAAGTCTTTCAAACATTTGCTCGAAGAACAATTTAAAGGCCTCACTAATCCTGGAAACGAATATACGTACAGAGTACAGGATTATGCGAACGATATGAACCTTCACCCTGGTTATCTGAATAATGTAATTAAAAGCAAAACCGGCAAAACCGTAAATGACTGGATTTCTGAAAGAATGATCTCAACAGCAAAGGCATTATTAAAAAATACCAGCTTGTCTTCCAAAGAAATTGGATACAGAATGGGATACAGTGAAGCCACACATTTTAGCCGCTTTTTTAAAAAGCATACCCACTTATCACCAGGCGACTACCGTAAATCGTAAGTTTCGTACTCTTTCTTTGAAATTGGTCATCTTATCTGGAAATGAGGTCATAAAAGCCATTGGCTGTCCATCTACTTTTGATTCATACAATTGACAACTAAAATCTTAAAATGATGGAAAAGAAAATTTTAATAACCGGAGCCAGTGGCGGTTTTGGAAAACTTACAGTAGAAACACTCTTAAAAAGTGGTCACAAAGTTGTAGGTACCATGCGAACTACTACTGGTAGAAACCAGAAAGTAGCGAATGAACTAACAAATGCTGGAGCTCAACTTATTGAAATGGATGTGACAAGCAACCAAAGTGTAGAAGCAGGTGTGCACAAAGCGATCGAATTACTAGGCGGTCTGGATGTAGTTATTAACAATGCAGGTGTTGGTGTAAGTGGAATGGTTGAGCATTTTACTCCTGAAGATATGCAGAAAATTTTTGACATAAATGTGGTTGGTGTTCAACGTGTCAACCGTGCCGCTCTGCCATTTCTTCGTAAACAAGGTAAGGGAACAATCATTTATATCTCAAGTTTGTTAGGCCGTTTTACATTGCCCTTCTACGGAGTGTATAATGCATCAAAATGGGCATTGGAAGCTTTGGCTGAAAACTATAGAACTGAGCTTTCGGGCTTTGGAATTGAATCATGCATTGTGGAACCGGGTGGTTTCCCAACAACGTTCAATGCAAACCTTGTTACCCCTAGCGATGATAGTAGAAATGAAGCATATGGTGATTTCATGCAAGCGCCTATTGCCGCAGGGCAAGCTTTTGGGGAGGCATTGGAAAACAATAAGGAGCAACGCCCTCAAAAGGTGGCAGATGCCTTAGCAGACCTGCTGGAACAACCTTTTGGCGAAAGGCCCTTCCGGACTATTGTAGATTACATGGGTATGGGTGACCATATAAAGGGATACAATGAAAAGCTTCATGCAGTGACGAACGGTATTTACTCTGCCTTTGGAACGCAAGGAATGCTGGAAGTAAAATTAAATAGCTAGTCCAAATTCAGGTAAGATAAAAAGGGGGCTGCATAAGTAGCCCCCTTTCCATAATTACCGTTTTTATTTTTTGCTTATGGCTTAATTCTATTTAATACATTTATGAATTATTCTTCATCTTTAATCCACTCGCCATCCTTGTACATATATTCAATGGTCATATTGCCTTCCTGATCATACCAGCGAGCAATTCCATCTCGTTTCCCGTCTTTATAGGTGCTTTCCTCCATTATCTTACCATTGTCGTAATACACCTTGGATTCCCCTTCCAGTTTACCGTTTTTGTAATTGTTCTCCTCTTTGACCCGCGTACGGTTGTACTTGGTGTAAGGCCCATCCAGCTTATCCTTATGATATGTAAATCGCTCAAGCATTTGTCCACGGTTGTCAAGCTCAATACCTTGCCCTTCTCTCATTCCATTTTCGTAGCCTACAATAGTTTTAGCTAAACCATTAGGATGGTATTCTACCCAAGAACCTTCCCGTATCCCATCTACATAAATGCCAGAAGTTGATATGTTCCCCTGTGAATCATTAGTTGTCACAAAAGACATTCCTGGCTCATCTTCAAAGGGTGTTTCTACAGCCCCAATAAGTAGGTCATCGTCACTTACAGTGGTTTGATCCTGAGGTGAATTACATGCTATTAAAAAAATAAAACTAATGGGTATAATGATCTTTTTCATTTTGTTAGTTTTTAAATGTTCAATGAATATTCAAATGTACTAATGCCCGGAAAATTTTTCCCCGGCATTAACAAAAATTGGCAACCGGTTTTTCTTGTGAGGGAACAGGCAGGTGGCAAACTCGGTAAAAGCACAGGGTGGATTGTACGCTTTGTTAAAATCTATTGTGGTATAACCTGACTCATCCGGAACTGCAACATAAAGATATCTGCCACTACCATAAGTGGTATGCCCGCTGGTGTTATCATAAAACATGATAAAGTATTCGTCCTCTTCAGGCTCGCCTAAAGGCTCAAGACTGTACCCATTACCATTAATTGTAAATAGAAACTCTCCATAAACCGGATAGTTAATAGTCATTCCCACCATATTCTGAAAATCAACATTTTTGGGCTGATCATAGGGTTTCCATTTTGCTTTCACCACCCAGTCTGCATTAATTGGGAAATAGTCAATGGAATCGAATGAAGTAAGTACAGGATTTTCAAAATCGCGTAACCTGATACCAAAATCTTTACCTCTTTTAATAATATACCATAACAAGCTGTCGTATTGCATTTGCAAATTAACAGAGTCATTATACACCAGAAGGGTGTCTTCTACTAACTTATTTTGTACAAGAATTTCAGAAGATGGCACTAAGTAAACGCTTGAATCTTTGAGGAGGAATGCACCCATTTGTTGACTTGCCTTTTCTGGAAAAACCAGGGCATTAGCACTGTCACTGCCAAAGCTATTTACACCTTGCTCCAGCCAATATAGGCCCGCCAGATTCAAAAATCCTGTCTTAGACTTAAGTGATTTGATTCGCAGCTGATGCCATTCAAGAATCGACTTCTCATATTCAGGATCCGTGTTGCTGCAACCAAACAAAAAAACAGGAAAAACAATAACAATTATTAAACGAAGCTTTCGATTAACAACATTGTATAAACAATTCATTTCTTTTTATCTTAGCCTAAATTTAAAATCAAAACTATGAAAAAAATAATATCTGTATTCGCTATGGCCGGGCTTGTATTCTTTGCTACCCAAAATGCGCAAGCCCAAACCGAAGGTATAGAATTAGGTCTTAGATTTGGCGACAACCTGGGCAATAATGTGGGTATTGAGTTTGCCATGCCATTGTCTAGCAACAGGCTACATGCTACTGTTGATTTTGGTAATTTTGGAGTTGGTGCTACTGCTCTTTATGATTGGCAGTTCCCATTTGCCGAGGGTTTTATGTTTTATCCTGGAGTTGGTGCCACCGCGCTCTTAGGTAGTGTTTTCGAGCTTGGTATTGCAGGGGATGTAGGAGTGGAATATCAGTTTCCATTTCCCCTAACGCTGGGAGTTGATTACAGGCCTACCATCTTTTTTACTGAAGGAAGTCATTTCGGGAATGGATGGGGTTTAAATGCCCGTTGGAGATTCTAGAAAACAATCTATATTCTATTAAACAAAAAAGCACCTTATCGGTGCTTTTTTTATTTAGAGGCGCTGAGCGCCTGCCTAGCCGGACAGGCAGGGATTAGTTTCACTGATCCGATAGTGGGTTAAACAACAAAAGCCATTTGATTCCTGATCGGAATCAAAGCCTTTTATACCAAATTCCTCTTAAACTGTTGTTCATCAGAATTTGGACATAAAAAAACCCTTCGAAAATCGAAGGGCTTTTGTTGAGGCGCTGAGCGGATTCGAACCGCTGTAAAAGGTTTTGCAGACCTCTGCCTAGCCACTCGGCCACAACGCCATCTACTTTCGCAGTTGTGCCACAAAAGTAGAACATTAATTATTTCAAAAATAATTGCCGAAGGCAAAACCTCCGGCAAGATCAATTTACTCTTTACTTTCTCCTTCCGCTTCCTCCGCCTTTGGCTCCTCTACATTAACCTCTTCAACTTCAGGTTCTTCTTTTTTCTTAGCAGCAGGTTTTTTGGCAGCTTTAGCCGGCTTTTCTTCCATTTGCTCTTTCAAAGCAGAAAGTGCAGCTAAATCGCCCAAGCTCGAAGTGGCTTCCTGGTTATTGGAAGCAGCTACTTTCTTCTTACCTGTACCTTTTTTCTTACCAGCAGGCATTTCATCCTCTTTATAGGTAGCGGTGTGCGAAAGCACTATTCGCTTATCCCCTTTAGAAAACTCTACTACTTTGAACTCAAGAGATTCGCCTACTTCTGGTTTAGAACCATCTTCTTTGGTAAGGTTCTTAGCATTAGCAAAGCCTTCTATACCGTAAGGCAGTTCCAGCGTGGCGCCCTTATCTGTTTTGTTAACAATTGTACATTTATGTGAAGTACCTGGTTCAAAAACAGTTTCAAAAGTATCCCAAGGATTCTCTTCTAATTGTTTGTGACCCAATGCCAATCTTCTGTTTTCAACATCCAATTCAAGAACCTGAACTTCCAACTCATCACCAACTGAAACAAACTCAGATGGGTGCTTGATTTTCTTAGTCCATGAAAGATCAGACACGTGAACCAGTCCGTCAATACCTTCTTCAAGCTCTATGAACAAGCCAAAGTTGGTAAGGTTACGAACTACTCCTTTATGTTGTGTACCTACGGCATATTTGGCAACCACATTGTTTTTCAACCATGGATCTTCTGTAAGTTGCTTAATGCCCAGGGACATTTTGCGCTCATCACGATCTAACGTAAGAACTACAGCTTCCATTTGATCACCTACAGTCATGAAATCAGATGGGTTACGCAAGTGCTGTGACCATGACATTTCAGAAACGTGGATCAAGCCTTCAACACCAGGTTGGATTTCAAGGAATGCACCGTAATCGGCAACATTTACGATTGTACCTTTCACTTTTGAACCTACTTCAAGGTCATTGGCAAGTGCATCCCATGGATGAGAAGTAAGTTGCTTCATACCCAACGAAATACGTTTCTTGTCTTCGTCAAAGTCAAGAACAACCACTTTTACCGTTTCATCAAGCTTAAGTACTTCTTCCGGATGATTGATTCTACCCCAAGAAATATCTGTAATGTGAAGCAATCCGTCAACACCACCCAAATCGATAAATACACCGAAGTTGGTCATGTTCTTGATCACACCTTCAAGCACTTGTCCTTTTTCAAGGTTATTAAGTATTTCAACTCTTTGCTCTTCCAGATCTTTTTCAATAAGTACTTTATGAGAAACCACTACGTTATCATTGGTATAGTTGATTTTTACAACCTTTACCTCCATTGACTTGCCAACGAATATATCGAAGTCACGAATTGGTTTCACATCAATTTGAGAACCTGGCAAGAAAGCTTCAACTCCAAAGATGTCAACAATAAGACCACCTTTGGTTCTGCGCTTAACAAAACCTTCAATTACTTTATCCTTATCATGAGATGCCTGAATATTCTCCCATGCACTCACAATTTTTGCTTTTCTTCTGGAAAGAATCAGTTGTCCTTTGGCATCTTCCTGCTCCTCAACATACACCTCAACAACATCTCCTGCTTTCAATTCAGGCATATCCCTGAATTCTGACGCAGAAACCAATCCATCAGATTTGAAGCCAATATTAAGGATTACGTCTCTGGGGCTAACGCTTACAACAGTTGCCTTAACCACCTCACGTTCTGTGACCGTGTTAAGAGTATCTTCGTAAAGCTTAACCATTTCCTCTCTTTGCTTATTGGAATAGCCATCGCCAAACCCTTTTGTATCCACAGCCTCCCAGTCAAATTCTTCAACCTCTTCTATTTCCTTTTTAGGCTTAGAAGCAGCTTTTTTAGCTTTTTGAGTTTCGTCTTTAGCTTCTACCTCAGCAACTACTTCTTCTGAAGTTGCTTCTTCCTTCACTTCGGCAACAGGTTCTGCCTTGGCTTCTTCTTTCTTTGCTTTAGACTTGGCTGGAGCTTTTTCTGCAGTTTTTGAAGTGGCTTTTTTAGGTTTTTTTTCTTCCTTGACCTCTTCTACGCTAACTTCTACATCTACAACTGCTTCTTCTTGTTTTGCAGTTTCGGCTTTAGCTTCAGCTGCTTTCTTTTGAGATTCACTCATAGTTAAATGCTCGTTTTTAATTGATTGGCCCAACGAGCGGGTGGACCGTTTTAAATTACACAAACCCCTTTTGGGGCCGTCCATTTTGAACGGAGTGCAAAGATAGAAAATAATATGATTTTTAACGAATTAAGTGAGCTTGAACTCACTTTAATTTAGGATTGGATTTATGTCTTATTTTATCCCTATCCGTCTTTTTTTTCAAATTTTTCTGAAACGCTCCGGTTAAGTTAACCCCTGTTTGGTTAGCCAGGCATATGAGCACCCAAAGAATATCGGCCATTTCATCAGCCATATTGTGTTCCTTATCCGAAACCTTAAACGACTGCTCTCCATAGGTACGAGCCATAATGCGGGCTAATTCTCCCACTTCTTCCGTGAGAATAGCCATATTGGTGAGTTCATTGAAATAACGCACGCCATGTGTTTTTATCCAATCATCAACCTGTTTTTGTGCTTCTTCTATACTCATACTTTGTTTTTTGAATCGATGATAATGGTTACCGGTCCATCATTGATTAACGCGACCTTCATATCGGCTCCAAACTCGCCCATAGCCAGTTTACCATTTAATGCATGACCCAAAACCTTTAAAAACTGGTCGTACAAAGGAATAGCTACATCAGGCTTTGCGGCTTTAATGTAAGATGGCCTGTTACCCTTTTTAGTACTGGCATGCAATGTAAATTGGCTGATTGCTAAAATATCACCTTCAACCTGGTTAATGCTCAGGTTCATTATTCCTTCTGAATCATCAAAAATTCTAAGGTTTACTATTTTACCCACCAGCCACTCAATATCTTCCATGGTATCTTCATCTTCAATGCCCAGCAAAACGAGCATGCCTTTGCCAATCTCCCCTGCTATTTCACCATTAATATGAACACTGGACTCTAAAACTCGTTGAATTACTACTTTCATTTAGAAAAAATTAGATTGAAAAATAGAAAAAATGAGAAAGGCGGATACACTATGTTCAGTGTTTTTTTGTTTCCTCCCATTCGAGGTAAAGCTCTATATCCTGATGTATGGCATTTGTAATAAGCATAATGACCGTGAAATCGTCTATAAAACCAGTAAAGGGAATAAAATCGGGTACAAGATCCAAAGGCATAAGGAAGTACACGAGACCTGCTACCATTGCTACCATCGATTTCCATGGGATTTCTTTATAAACACCAGAGGCGTATGCCCTAACCATTCGCAAAAAAATTCTTAGATTATTTCCAAGCTTGCTCAACTTGGAGTTTTCAAGGTGCACTTCTCCCAGCCTGTTTTTAGTAGCCGATAGTACTTCTTCCAGTTTTTCCTTATTTGATAGTATTTTGCCGGCCCTTTCCTTTGCCTTATCAAAATACTTGTTTTCAGAGAGTTTTAACTGAGCCATATACGTAAATATACGGGTTCTTAACAAAAAGGTAAACTAAGGTAGCCGATAGTACTTACCCAGCTCTTCTTTTAAAGATGTAAGTGCCAGCTCTATAGAATTAATTTCACTTGAGGAATATTCGGAAAGAAGTTTTTTGGCGTAGTCAATAGACGTGGCATCAACATTCATTTCCTGAAAGGTAGCATTAATGCGGGTAAGCAGGTCTTCTTTGGCAGTCAAAATCATACTCCAAAGCTCCTTATCCAAATACACCTGCTGCGCTACATTATGATTAAACTCGTTTCGTATTTCCTGAACGACCGTATGATGTAACTCACCTGCAGACATCCCGTTTCTGTTTAATCTTACCAGAAGATTTTCGGGTGAAATACGCTCCAAAAACAAGGTCATACGCTCAAAGGCCTGCATCCGTGCAGGTAAAGTAATTTCAATCGCTTTGGCTTTAATATCCAACTGTTTTGATATAAGGCCTTTGTTTACCATAGTACGAATGGCTATAAACATGCCATACAAGACCAGGGCAGCTGGCAGAACAATCTTTAGTATTTCAAGAAATGATTCCATAGCAATTTTGTTTTGACAAATATGGAGTATTAATTAAGGTTTGGCAACCATAATACGAACACGGGTATGTGTAGGTTATACCATTTAACTATGTAAACGCTCAATTATATTTGCATTATGCTAATGGAACTCCCCGTATATATAACCAAGAAAGCTCTTGATAATATTAAACGCATAATGCAGACTAAACAGGTACCTGTGGGGTACGGTCTTAGAATTGGTACGGGTAATTCAAACTCTTGCGGAACAACCTCTTTCACATTGGGTTTTGATATTCCAAAATCTTCAGACGATGTCTTTAAAGTGGATGATATTGATGTTCTGGTGAATAAGAAGGAGCTTTTGTTCTTAATGGATTTAACCCTTGATTTTGAAGAAGGAGAAGTATCAGGATTTCGGTTTAATAAATAAACAGTTATCGGGTTCTTTCAAGGGTAACTCCGGACATTTTGCAAACCGCTCCTATAGGCGGATTTAGCTTTCCCAGCTCTACCCTAACGCGGTCAACATTAACCCATCTCTTCAGGATAGCATTGCAAATGCGGGAAGATACATGTTCAAGTAATTTGGACCTTATTGCCATTTCTTTAGCCACAAGATCAAAAAGTTCTTCATAATCCACAGTGCCTTCCAGTTCATCCGATTCCTCTGCTTCATGCACATCTACCTCCACATCCACATCAACTACAAAGCTATTACCCTGTTCCTTCTCAAAGTTGTGGACACCATGATAGGCAAAAAACTCCAGCCCCTTTAAAGAAATAATTGCCATTAGTCTAATTCATCAAAGAAAGAACCATCTGTTCCGGCAGAAGAAGGCCCGGTGGATTCCTCTTCCATAATTTCATTGTCTTCAATCATCTCTTCCGGTTTGGGTTTTGGAGGTTGGGAAGTGGGTTTTATATCTATTTTCTTTTTACTATTCAAGTCCTCATCGGAACTCTTCCTTATTTCCTTTAACCTGGCTTCAATATCAAAATGCTTGAGGTTGTCGCTTACTTTTTGCACACGCTGAAGTGTTACAGTAGAAAGATTGGTTAGTTCGTTCAACACACCATCTCTATGATCCTCCAACATATGATACACTCTGGCAAGTTCTTTTAGCTCATCTTCCATGCTTTCCAGAATTTGTTTGGCCCTTACTTCTGCATCTTCTATAATATTTCTTGCTTTAGATTTAGACTCATTCAGCAGGGCATCCGCATTCATTTGCGTTTCCTTTAGGTGGAGATCAGCTGCACGTTTGGCCTGGTCAATCATATTGGCACCCGTATCTTCCGCAGTTTTCAATGTTTTGTATAGAGATGCTTCCACATCTCGCAGCTTATCTACCTCTTCCTGGGATTTCTTTAACTGGGTCTCAAAAGTTTTAATTTGCTCCAATGCATTTTCCCATTCATGTGAAAGGCTCAGTAAAAATGCATTTACCTCCTCTTTATCGTAACCTCTAAGCTGTTTTTCAAATACTTTTTTACGGATCTCTAATGGAGTGATTTTCATAAGATTAGAATAGTTCTAGTTAAAACGCCAAACTCCGATTTTCTTATCTCTACCGGCTGTTATTACAAATGTATAATTTTCAGACCAAAGTAAATCGTTTATTGCTCCGTTGTGTTCCTTTTGTACCGGTTGGCCAACTAAAGCGTTTTTTTTACTCGTCTCTATTGTAACCAAATCTCCACTTTTCAAAAGGGCTACCATAAAACCAGACTCTTTACTTCCCAATAGTTTTATGAAATGCCCATGCTTTGTTTCTATGGTAAAGATTTTGCCTTGCTTTTTCATATCCACCATGTGCAAAAAATCCTCTTCAGATGCCCAAATGTATTTGCCCACAGAAGTTATACAAACGTCTTCCTTAAAATGAATAGAATCAGAACGCTTAAATCCATTTTCATCCCAACTAATTGTGTCAAACCCTTGGGTTCCATAATGCCACAGTTTGGCTTCATCCAAAATGAACTGGGGAGTGCTTTCCAGCCCGGTCTGAATGCGGTCAATAATTTTCTTTTCTTTTAGCTCAAATAGGATAAGTTCTCCTCCCTTTGCTGAAGCAATTCCATACCTACCTGAAACAACAAGTTTATTGAAGGAAGTGGACGGCAAGGGTACAATCAGCTCGCTTTTACGCTTTGTATGATCGATTTCCAGGATGCCCTTTTGATTAAGCACAGCATATAAGCAGTTGGATTGCTTATCATAGGTCATTGATGGAACAATCCCATTTAGCCTAATAATAACATCTCCTTCATCAGGATTGTGGACATTCCAGCGAACTACCAGGCCGTCTGCGCCAACAGAAAAGAAAAAAGGTTCTTTTGGGTTGCCTGCCAAGGCAAGAACCGATGCTTTATGACCTGTGAAGAAAGATTCAAACCGCATTACCAATGTTAATCTAAACAAAAATTGGTTGTGGTTTAAAAATAAATCAACTTTGAACCTCATGCCATTGTTTAAGGAGATAATTGAAGAAAACTATACACTGGTAGTTTGGCATCTTACCGAGGAAGAAGAGTTTTTCTTACCCGACATTCACCATTTCTCTTCGGAACCACAGAAACTGGATGAGGTACACTTTCCGCAACGGAGAAGGGAATGGCTGGCCAGCCGCTTTATTGGATGGCAAATAGCTTCAGAAATTCAAGGTAATTGCGAGGGAATTTGGAGTGATACACATAATAAACCTCATTTTAAAAACTCATCTCTACAGATATCCATTTCTCATGCAAGCCCATACGTAGCCGTATTGGTTCATAAAAAACATTCCTGTGGAGTAGATATTGAAGAAAAGAAAGACAAGCTTGAACGCCTTGCTTCCAAATTTCTTACCGAATCCGAAATGGAACTATCTGGTGGCAGCCTGGACAAACTGGCCTTGGCATGGGGAGCAAAGGAAGCTGTTTATAAAATGTATGGCCGTAAGCAGCTTATTTTTAAAGAGAACATATTTCTGCCTGAGTTACATACTCAATGGGGACATGGAATTATGTCTTGTATTTTAAGGTTAGATAACAAAGAGAAAATTATACCAATGCAGTTTGAACAGTTCCAAAATCATGTGCTGGTATATACAATCTAACTGCTGATTTTGATTGTGTATTATAAGTCACAAAAGTCTAATACTTACGATGTAATTTTGAACTTTATCTTATTGAAACAATATGGCGAATCAAACATATACAACCAATTATATAGGAGGCATGGCCTTCGAAACGCAATTAGGAAATCACACTCTTGTGGTTGATGCCGACCCTCAGTTTGGTGGAGAAGAAAAGGGCCCGTTACCCAAACCTCTGCTGCTCAATGCTTTAACCGGGTGTACCGGAATGGACGTGGTTTCACTTCTCAAAAAAATGAGGGTCGAATTTTCCGATCTCTCTATTAAAATTGAAGCTAACCTTACAGATGAGCATCCCAAATATTACAACAAAATCCATCTGATTTACTCTATTAGAGCTAATGAGGAAGACAGGGCAAAGGTTGAAAAAGCTGTAAACTACTCACAGGAGCGTTATTGTGGGGTAAGCTTTATGCTGGCAAAGGCTGCAGAATTAACGTACGAAATTGATCTACAGGCTTTATAGTTATTTTTCAAAAAGGACTAGCAACTGTTTTACTTCATCAGCCTTTTCATGTTCATCCAGTTTTTCATAACTAACACTCAGGTTTCTTAAAACCCGTGCAACAATTTCAACATGACTACAGGCCTTATAAAACTTTGGATGAGGGTTAATATTGATTTGTGCAAGATAATGGTCTATATCCTGTTTTGTAAAAATTAACCCCCTATTAAAGGCATTAATATAAAACTGCACATCTCTTTCCTTATCATGATAAGTGAGAATAAAGAAGTTGGGTAAATTAACACCATAGACGGGCATTCCCAGCTTTTGCGCAATAAGCATATATATGGTGCCCAGAGCTATTGGATTACCTCGTTTTGATTCCAGCACAGAATTTATCATTGAATTAGCTGGTGAATGGAAATTCTTGGTGTTGGCTTTAAACCGGAGCCGGCCAAATAAAGACCCGCTTACAATCTTAACCTGATCATAAGGATGGGCATCGGGATTAAATTCCGGCCATACCTCGTAGTAGAGTTGTTCAAAGTCCTGGCGAAGTTTTTCAAGGCTCAGATCCGGATATTGATACGTAGCTATCAACCAAAGCCCCTTGAGCAGGTCATCCTGTTCCTCACTTTTCCATTCCACCAGGCGTTCCTTCAGCAGATCAAATTGAAGCGTATGGATAATACCTTCAATCCGCTCCTGAACAGAGGCATCAAAACTTGTCTCCCACTCTTCCTCAAGAAAAGGGATAATCTCATTACCTAAGGAGTATATTTTGCGTTCAATCTCGGGGCGCAACTCATCATCCTCTAACAGGGATACCAAAGCCTTTAGTTCCTTATTCTCCATCTTAGGTTTGAATAACTCCTACGTTATATTGTTTTTCTATAGGTGCATGATTGGCTGCCTCTATACCCATTGAAATCACTTTTCTTGTTTCCAATGGATCAATGATTCCATCCACCCATAGCCGTGCTGCTGCATAATATGGGCTTAATTGGTTATTATATCGATCTGTAATTTCCTTTAACTGTTTATCTTTTTCTTCCTGCGTTAGTTCTTGCCCTTTTGCTTTTGCGGCTGAAATGTTTATCTGAAGTAGTGTATTTGCTGCAGATGCACCGCTCATTACCGCCATGCGGGCAGTTGGCCATGAATAAATAAGCCTGGGATCATATGCCTTTCCACACATGGCATAATTACCTGCTCCATAGGAGTTGCCCGTAATGATAGTGAATTTTGGAACCACAGAATTAGCCATGGCATTTACCATTTTAGCTCCATCCTTTATGATGCCCCCATGTTCGGCCTTGCTGCCCACCATAAATCCACTCACATCCTGAAGAAAAACCAATGGTATTTTGCGTTGGTTGCAATTCATTATAAATCGTGCAGCCTTATCTGCTGAGTCGGAATAGATAACACCGCCCATTTGCATTTCACCTTTCTTGGTCTTTACTACCTGGCGCTGATTGGCTACTATACCTACGGCCCACCCGTCAATGCGGGCGGTTGCGCATATCAATGTTTTACCGTAATCGGCTTTGTATTCAGTAAATTGAGACTTATCTACCAACCGCTTGATAATCTCCCTGGCATCGTATGGCTTGGCCCTGTCACTAGGGAAAATGCCATAAATCTCTTTTTCATCCTGCCTGGGAGGCTCAGATTTTTCTCTATTGAATCCGGCATTGAAGGTATCTCCCATTTTGCTGAAAATATCTTTAATATAATCCAATGCTGTTTCATCGTTAGGAAATTTATTATCTGTTACTCCTGAAATCTCACAGTGTGTAGTAGCCCCGCCTAACTCTTCGTTTTCAATAACTTCACCTATGGCCGCTTTTACCAGATACGAACCTGCAAGGAAAATTGAGCCTGTTTTATCAACTATTAAGGCCTCATCTGACATTATCGGCAAATAAGCCCCACCCGCCACGCAGCTTCCCATAATTGCAGCAACCTGTACAATACCCAATGATGACATTACTGCATTATTCCTGAATTG